>NZ_JBVHFT010000008.1:273406-276773 GCF_055562215.1 Kribbella sp. NPDC020701
CAACGTTTTCCTCCTCCCCCACCCACCCCCCCTCCTTGGGGGTGAGGAAGAAAAAGGGGGGGAGGAAAAAACCCCCACCCCCCTCCCCGCAGGGGGGATGGGCGCCGCGGTTGCTTTTGATCAGGCTGCGGCGGTTGCTGTCTTGATTTCTACTGGGGTGATCGGGGTGCCGTCCGTGGGAGCGTTCTGCGGCGTCACACCGGTCTTCGCGACCTGGTCGATGAGCTTCAGACCGGCCTCGTCCACCGTGCCGAACGCCGTGTACTGCGGCCCGAGCCCGGACGCATCGCCGTACACGATGAAGAACTGACTCCCGTTGGTGTTCGCCCCCGAGTTCGCCATCGCCAGCACGCCACGACCGTACTTCAGCGTCGGGTACACCTCGTCCGCAAAGCTGTACCCCGGTCCACCGCCACCAGTGCCACTCGGGTCACCGCACTGCAGAACCTGGAGACCTTCACCGACGGTCATCCGGTGGCACTTGGTGTTGTCGTAGAACTTCTGCCCGACCAGGCTGAGGAAGTTGTTCACCGTGCATGGCGCCAGCGCGCTGTCCAGCGTGAGCTGCAGGTCGCCGATCGACGTGTTCAGGCTGACCTTCGACGTACCCGATGCCTTGACCTTCCCGTCGGCCGGCGGATTCACCTTCTTGCTCGCCGCCTCGGTGCCCTTCTTGTACGCGCAGCTCACCTCGGCCGGCAGCGGCGTCGGCCGCTTCAGCGGCGCCGCCAGCGCGGTCGGGATGTTCGTCGCCTTGTTGTCCGGCCCCGCCGACGAGGGCAGCTCGGTCGGCGCCGCCGCCGGGCTGTCGTCGCCACCGCCGACCCCGAACACCACGAAGACCCCGACCACGACCACAACCACCGCCGCGATCGCCGTGACGGTGACCGCCACGTTCCGCCGCTGCCGTCGTCGCGCAGCGTCCCGCTCGGCCTGCCGCTTGGCCTTCCGCTGCGCCAGCTGCTGCTGATGGGTCTTCTTGGACATGCAGAACCCTCCTCACCGGAATGTCTGCAGGGAACCTACAGCGTCAACCTGAGAACTGTCTGTTAATCCAGCCGAGATCAGGTCACCGGCGCTGCACACAGCTAGCTGGAGGTGCGAGTGAAGAGCCGGCCGGCCAGGTCGATACCGGTGATGGGACCGTCAGGGGTGCTGCCGTCAGGGGTGCTGCCGTCGGGGGTGCTGCCGTCGGGGGTGCTGTCTTCGGGGGTGCTGTCTTCGGGGGTGCTGTCTTCGGGGGTGCTGTCGTCGGGGGTGCTGCCGTCGGGGGTGCTGCCGTCGGGGGTGCTGCCTTCGGACGTGCTGTCTTCGGGGGTGCGGCTGAAGTAGCCGCGTTGGCCGGCCAGGCCGCCGGCGGTCACGATGTACTCGTCGTCGGGGAGGAAGCCGATGGCGGCCGCTGCCAGGTCCGGCGGCATCTCGACGTCCGAGGCCTCGCGGAGCTCGGGCTTGATCTCGACCGCGAGCGTGACCTGTGTGCCGTCGCTGGCGACGTCCAGGTTCATCGCGTCGTTCTCGTACCGCCCGACCACCTCGCGCGCCCGCGTCTCGTCGTACGCGATCGGCTCCGGCTCGTGCTCGACCAGGCCGAGGTGGTTCTCCAGGACCCACCGCACAACGGCCTGGTTGAAGGTGTAACCGTCCGGCCCGGCGTTGGTCAGCGACACGACCGCGAAGTCCCGATCGGGTACGACGAGCAGCTCGGCGTACTGCCCGTTGCCCGAACCACCGTGCCCGATCATCCGCACCCCGTCGACCGCACGCAGGAACCAGCAGATGCCGAACCCGTCACCCATCGTGCTGGCCCGCAGCGTGATCGTCTCGTCGCGCATCCCGTGCAGCGCCTCGGCCGGCAACAGCCCGTCGCCCGTTCCGAGATGGAACCTTGCCCACCGCAACAAATCGCCGACGGTCGAGACCGCGCCGCCGCCGGGGTTGTTGCCGCGTTCCCCGGCCCATCGTCCTCGCTCCTTCTCGACTTGAACTAAGTTCAGGAGGAGATTAGCCCGCCAATTGAACACTGTGCAAGAGGGTGCCTGAACTTTGTTCAAGGGTGGGTGGAAAAGGGGTGGGCGTGGTGGCCCTCAGGTTGCTAAGGTCCGGGGAGTCCGTGATGTGACTCGAGGAGGTGGTGCCCGATGAACACGATTCCGCTGTGGGCGCTTCCTTGTTCATCACGGCGCGGCGACTGACCTAGGTGTCGCCGGGAGCGCCTCCATGACAAGGCACTCCCGAAAGGCACTACCCATGCACTTCATCGCAGAGACATCGTCGAACGGTGTCGTCGAACGCAACTTCACGCTGGGCGAGATCACCGGCGTCCTGTGGTCGCCCGAGTCAGGCGCGGATGGCGCGCCCCTGGTCCTGATGGGCCACCCCGGTGGCCTGCACAAGCTGGCACCAGGCCTCGTCGCCCGTGCCCGTCACTACGTCACCACCTGCGGCTTCACCGCCGCCGCCATCGACGCGCCCGGCCATGGCGACCGGCCCCGCACGCCACAGGACGAGCAATGGGTTGCCGCCCTCCTCAACGCCCGGGCCACCGGCGAGCCGCTCGGCCCGATCATCATCGACTACAACAGTTCCCTGACAGAACGTGCCGTGCCGGAATGGCAGGCAACCATGGACGCCCTCCAAGCACTCCCCGAGATCGGTACGGCGGCGCCGATCGGCTACACCGGCATGACGCTCGCCAGCGCCATCGGCCTCGAACTGACAGCCATCGACCCCCGCATCACCGCCGCCGTCTTCGGCGGAGTCTTCGTGTACGACGCCCTCACCGAGGCCGCGCGCCAGATCACCATCCCGATCCAGTTCCTGCTCCCGTGGGACGACGACGAGATCGACCGCCAGTCCGGCCTCGACCTCTACGACGCCTTCGCCTCAAAGGACAAGACCCTGCACGCCAACCCAGGCACCCACCACCAGGTCCCCTGGTTCGAAGTAGAAGACTCAGTCCCTTTCTTCCACCGCCACTTCACCCAGTCCGAAGCATGACCGACCCAGCACCACCGGCACCGCCGACCTAGCACCACCGGCGCCGCCGACCTGACCTCCCGCCGTCGCCCCCGGCGATCCACCTGAGCAGGCGGGCCTGCTGCCGCGAGTGCACCCGTGCCGATCGCAGCACGGCCACAAACCGCAGCAGCCCGCCGGCGCATCCCCCCGATAACAGCCGCCAAGCCGCACCTCCGACAACAGCCGGCAAGCCACACCCACCAGCCCGAAACAGCTGGCAAGCCCCGACCAGCCCGGACAGCAGTCGGCGAGCCCCGACCAGCCCGGACAGCAGTCGGCGAGCCCCGACCAGCCCGGACAGCAGTCGGCGAGCCCCGACCAGCCCGGACAGCAGTCGGCGAGCCCC
>NZ_JBVHFT010000008.1:276871-360645 GCF_055562215.1 Kribbella sp. NPDC020701
CCAACCCACGCCGACAGCAGCTGACAAGCGCCCACCCACCCCGACAGCAGCTGGCAAGCCCCACCTCCGACAAGCGCCGGCAAGCTCTACCTCCGGCAACAGCCAGCAGGCTCCGCCCAGCCGCGGTCTCTGTGGCGAGCCTCGCCGTGGCTTCTCTTGAAGGGTGCCTCGGGGCTAGGCGGCTGCTCGGTCTGGGGGCCAGGCGTTGAGGGTGGCGATCGTGACTTCGGCGAACATGTTGAACCTAGAGACGGCCAGGGCGTCGCCGTCGTAGTTGGCCAGGATGACGGCATTCAGTGCGGGTCCCAACCGATCCTTCCCGTCCTTGTCCAGCAACTCAGGCCACAGAGGATTGACCTGAAGTTCCGCCATGGCTTGGTTGGCGGTTTGGATATGCGCGAGGACGTTCCCCTCCAAGCCCAGCTTGCGTGCAGTGACCAGCGTCTGGACGGCGGCGATGCACGTCGCAACCGCCTTCTTCGCCGCCTCGACCTGTCGCTGCACATCCGCCCGGCGCCCTTCCTCGGCCGCGCGACGCTCCTGTTCGCTCGCAGCCGCTGGTTCTGCCGCCCCTGCCGCGCGACCGCGACGACTCCGGCCGTCACCGCCCCGCCCCAGAACCCAGCCAACGCGACATAAACATCCGAGGCATCGATGCCCCCGGAGTCCACCATCGGGACCGCCCGAGCAACGCCCACGGCCGCACCGGACACGCCGGTCGCAACGGACGCAACGGACGCACTGGTCACGCCGTACGCACGTGTCGCGATAGATGCACCGCTCGCGCCGGATGCACCGGATGCACCGATCGCACTGGATGCGGCGGATGCACCGGTCACGCCGGATGCACCGGAGACGGCGGATGCGGCGGATGCGGCGGTCGTGGTGAGTGCAGTGGTCGCGGCACATGCCTGGATTGCGGCGGCGGGCAGCAGGTAGCCACCGACGATCATGATTGCCGCGGCCAAGCGGATGACCGTCCTCATTCAGATCCCCCCTTGGTTTGCTGCACTTCCAGGGCTCTTTGGCCCAGTGCGATCACGCTTTCGTTCAGCGCCTCGAGGCTCGCGCTGGCTTGAGGTGCGTCGACCTTTCCGGCCGTTGCTGAGTCGAGCAGGCCCTTGACCGCCGCGTTGACCGCACCCATTAGTGGCGTGAGTTCGTCGTCCTTGGCGCCAAGCATCGTCCAGGCTTCCCTGGCTGAGTTCTGGAGGCCTTGCCAGGCCTTCACGAGTTCCGTACCAGGTGCGGCGATCTCGGCCGAGGTCTTGCCGGCATAACCCAGTACGGCGGCCTCGGCCAGGCTGATCGCCTTCCCTTGCAACTCCTGACCGGCGTCACGCTGCCGCCGTACGGCGTCTTCGCGAGCCTTACTGCGGCTGATCCTCAAGCGACTCGGCACGCTCCTTCTTAGCTCGCCGCCACGCCGACCACGCCCCGATGATCGCGGCGAGGACCGTTGCGACCGCGGCCCCGGTGAAGAACGAACTCGCATCGAATCCCGAACTCGACGACGCCGGTCCCGGCGAGGGCGCAGCAGCCACCACCCCGAGCCCGCCCCACGACAACACAGCAAGCCTCGCCGACGACACCGCACCGAGCCCGGTCGACGCCACCACACCGAGCCCGGTCGATGACACCACGCCAGGCGCGGTCGATATCACGGGAGCGAGGGCGGTCGACATCACCGCAGGCCACAGTGCGGTTGAGGACGTGAGTTTCAGCAGCAGTCGTTGTACTCAAGCTGCCCCGTGCAGCATGCAGCCTCCGGATCACGCGGAACGTCAGATCGCCGTACCTGACGCAGGGAGGGCATGTCGTGTGCTGCGCAATATTGAAAGCCCTGCGTGGGGTCCCGCGCTGCGTACGACAGCACGGGTAGCAGGGCCTTCATGGATGACATCGCCGCGGGATCGGCCCGCGTTACACGCGACTCCGGAGGAGATGAACAGGGTGCCCTGATCACCAGAACAGGGCACCCGTCCGTGTGGGTCAGGGGGGATGACTCCACACCGTGGGGACTTCCAACGGTACGCGCTGGGGTGCACCGATGTCGCGGGTCATCTGTTTGAACCGACCTAGTCGTTACACCCCCTCAACCACCTCGTCACCGGCGACAGGAAGGCGACGGCAGCAAGATGCGCCTGGTCGGCTGACGGGTCTGGCTCTCGGGTGGGCTCGGCTGCTGGTCGCACACCTGGGTACGACGTAGGGCTGGACACCGCGCTTGTTGTTGGGCGACGCGTGTCCGGCGAGAGACCGACGATGCTCATGGTCCGGGTGGTCTGGCCACGGTGCGGCTCCGGCGCCGCCCTCGGGCCGGCGATGGGCGAAGCATCGCCGGAACCGCTTCTCGAGATCGACGGGGCGGAGCGGGGCACAGGGGCTGGCTCTCGCGTCGATGGGGCCGGGTGGCTACTACGTCGGTTCGAGGGTGATCGCGGTCTTGCCAGTTCGTTGGACGAGTGGTCGTCGTCGAGCTCGGGCCATGGGCTGGATGGTTGATCGCCGTACGGGTCGAGTCGTGGATCACCGGGGGAGGTGGTGGACTCGATGGTCACGGGCCTGTCGAGTGGGGTGGAGGGTTCACCCCAGATGGCTAGGGTCGCTGCTTCTCGTAGTGAGGATGCCGCGATGGGGCTGGTGCTCTCGCCCTTGGCTGCGAGTAGGCGTTGAAGTTCTGCGCCTGTTGTCGTACGGCGGCTCGCGGAACCGAGTGCGGTCGCGGCGGCAACCAACGCGGGCGGAACCTGCACGCCAGCTTCGGTGAGTGATGCTGTGGCGGGCGCGGGCGCGGGCGCGGGCGCGGGCGTCGGCGTCGGTGTCGTGTTGGGTATCGGCTCCGGTTCGCGCGGTGCTGCGATGGCGGGATCGGCCGGTGTAGTGCTGGATGTGGCTGGTGTGGCGGTGGGTGTGGGCGTGGTTGTACGTCGGGGTGGGGCAGGTTGCTGGGTTGAGAGAGCGAGGCGTGGGGGTGGTGGGTCGGCCCAGGTGGGGCGCGCTACGTGGACGACGCCGTTGGTGATGGTGATGGTCCAGTTCCCGTGGTGCAGGTCGACGTGGTGGCGGCGGCAGAGGAGGGCGAGGTTGTGGATGGCGGTGGGGCCGCCGTTGATCCAGGAGTCGAGGTGGTGGGCGTCGCATTGGACGGGTGGGGCTCCGCAGATGACGCAGCCCTTGTCCCGAGCGTTCAGGGCGCGGCGCATCCCCGGGGTGACGAGGCGTTCCGCGCGGCCGACGTCGAGGGGTTCGGAGTGCGAGCCGAGTACTAACGGGATGATCTTGGCGTCGCAGGCGAGGCGGCGGATGGTGGCTGCTGACAACCTGTCGCCGTAAACCAGGTCGCCGGCTGCGTCCGCGGTGGCACGCTTCAGATCCTCCAGGTCGATGGTGACGGTGATGTTGGCCTTGGCGCCGAAGCCGGGCACCCAACCGCTCGCCCCAGGCGCTCGGCCTGTGATGGAGGTTGCGGGGTCGCCGGCGGCCGCGGTCGGGTCTGTGGCTGGAGTTGCTGTGCCGGTTCCGGTGCCGGTGCCGGTGTTGCTGCCGGCGCCGACGCCGGTGTCGCTGCCGTCCGTGGGTTGACTGCTGTGATGGGCGGCTGAGGTCTCGATGGCGCGGACTTTGAAGCCGGTGTCGGTGGCTGCGGCGGCGATGGTGAGGACGCTCGTGAGTGCGTCGGCCTGGCGTTTGTCGCGGGGGCGGGGGTCGAGTTCGCCGTCGATGGTTCTGTGGGGGCGGGCGCCGGCGTGGACCAGGGAGCGCAGGAGTTCGGCGTTCTCGTTGGCGAGGTAGCCGCGGAACGTGACCCCGTTGTCGGCGTTCGCCATCGTCAGGGACTCACGTGCGTACGCCCTCTGTTCGTCCGGTTCGGGGCCGTCCGAGTCCAGGAGGTCGCAGATCTGCTTCGCGGCCCTGCGCAGCTCACTCGGGGACAGGTGACCGGCCAGGGTCACCAACTGTGCCTCGGCCACCTCAAGGTGTTCGACCGGAACCCTGGATCGGACTCGTTCCAGCGCCGACACGATCGCGCCCGCCTGCGCCGGGCGAAACAACCGTGCGTGGTCGGCACTCTGATCGTGGAGCGGCTCCAGCCCGTCGACGCAAGCGTCCGCACCGTCAGGGGTGTCGATGTCCTGCTCGCCGGTTGCGCTCGCCCCGGTGTCGGCTGCGGAGTCCAAGGGGATGATGCCGTGCGTCAATGCTGTGGACACGCTGCCGTACTTCGGCAGGGCGCGGGCCAGCTTGACGTCGCGGTGGGCCTGGGGACGGTCCATGCGGTACCGGAAGGCGAGCAATTCGGCGGTGTCGCGGGCGCCCAGCTCCTGCGCGTATCCGGTCGCGTCGATACCCGCGATGACCTGCAGACGATAGGCCTCCAGCTGGGCCAGCTCAGCATCCAGGGCGTCGAGAGTCGACAGCATCTCGCCGCCACTCATCGACCACACCGGTCGCTCGCCCAGGAGTTCCATGCAGACAACTCTAGGCACACCCACCCGACAGTTCTCAAACCCAGAAGCCCTTATTTTCAAGGGATTCGAGCTATCCACAGGGATGCTTCCCTCATCCACAACAGTCGGGGCCTGTGGACAACTCCGATGAATGTTGTCTTAGGCAACCAATCTCTGGCGCAAGCGTCGGCGTCGGAGTCGGGGTGGCTCGCGGCGGGCGTGGTCGGCCTGGCGCTGCAGACGGCTGAACTATGTTCAATTAGGGTGGGAGGGTGCCTAGGGATTCCTTGACGGTGGAGCAGATCGTGTCGGCTGCTGTTGAGTTGCTCGACAGTGAAGGGCTCGACGGGCTGAATATGCGGGCGCTCGGGCAGCGGTTGGGTACGGCGGCGACGGCGATCTACTGGCATATCAAGACCAAGGACGAGCTGGTGCAGCTCGCGGGCGATGCGATCTGGGGTGAGATCGAGCTGCCGGATCTCGAGGGCACCGAATGGCGCGCGGCGGCTTCGGCGATGGCGACGGGCCTGCACGGGATGCTCACTCGGCATCCGTGGCTGGGGCAGGCGTTCGGGAGTCATCTGTTGGCCGGCCCGGGGAAGTTCCGGTACGACGACCACAGTCTGGCGCTCTATGAGCAGGCAGGGTTCGCGCCCGCCGACGCGGATCGTGCGGCGGGCACTGTGGTGATCTTTGTGATCGGGAGCGCGCTCGGCGCCGCCGCCGAGGTGTCGCTTAGCAGGCGGCTGAGTCGCGGTGGCCGGGATCCTGAGCAGACGATGCGGGAGTTCATGGCCAAGGCGCAAGAGGTTGCTGCCGAGTTCCCGCGGCTGCGGGTGCGGCTGGATACGACAGCCGCCACGCAGTACGCCGCTGAACCCGACAACACCTTCGACTTCGGACTACAAGCGATCCTCGACGGTTTCGAGAAACGCCTAGCCGCAGCTACTCAAGAGATCAGTCTTTGATTTCGCAGAGAGGGGCGCCGGCGGAGACTGTGGCGCCTACCTCGGCGGTGAGGTTGGTGACCGTGCCGGACTTGTGGGCGTTGAGCGGTTGCTCCATCTTCATGGCCTCGAGGACCACGATGAGGTCGCCTTCGGCAACAGTCGCGCCTTCCTCGACGGCGATCTTGACGATGGTGCCCTGCATCGGCGAGGTGAGCGAGTCGCCCGAGGCGGCGGCCTTGCCCGAGCTGCCGGCCCGGCGGGCAGGCTTCCTCTTCGCGCCGGCGCCGGCGCCCGCAGCAACAGCACCTACTCCGGCGACGGCACCCAGGCCAGCAGGGAGGACAACCTCGAGTCGCTTGCCGCCGACCTCGACGGTCACCTTCTCGCGTTCCCCAGGCTCGGGCGTCTCTGCCGTCGGACCCTCGTACGGCGTGAGCTGGTTGTCGAACTCGGTCTCGATCCACCGGGTGTGGACCTTGAACCCATCGGTCCCGACGAACGCAGGATCCGACACCACAGCGCTGTGGAACGGAATGACCGTAGGCATCCCCTCGACCACGAACTCGCGCAGCGCCCGGCGCGACCGCTCCAGCGCCTGGGTCCGGTCCCGACCGGTCACGATCAGCTTGGCCACCAGCGAGTCGAACGCTCCCGGCACCGTCTCGCCCTGGTCGTAGCCACCATCGATCCGTACGCCGGGACCCGACGGCGCATGCCAGCGCGTCAACGTCCCCGGCGCCGGCAGGAACCCACGCCCACCATCTTCGGCGTTGATCCGGAACTCGATCGAGTGCCCCGACACGACGGGATCGTCGTACCCGAGCTCCTCGCCGTTGGCGATCCGGAACATCTCCCGCACCAGGTCCAGCCCGGTGACCTCCTCCGAGACCGGGTGCTCGACCTGCAGCCGGGTGTTCACTTCGAGGAACGAGATCAGCCCGTCCTGTCCGACCAGGAACTCACACGTCCCGGCACCGACGTACCCGGCCTCTCGCAGGATCGCCTTCGACGCCGAGTACAGGATCTCCAGCTGCTCAGCGGTCAAGAACGGCGCCGGCGCTTCCTCGACCAGCTTCTGGTACCGGCGCTGCAGCGAGCAGTCCCGGGTCGAGACGACCACGACGTTGCCGTGGGCATCGGCCAGGCACTGTGTCTCGACGTGCCGCGGCTTGTCCAGGTATCGCTCGACGAAACACTCGCCGCGCCCGAAGGCACTCACGGCCTCACGGGTCGCGGACTCGAACAGCTCCGGCACTTCCTCCAGCGTGCGCGCGACCTTCATCCCGCGCCCACCACCGCCGTACGCCGCCTTGATCGCGATCGGCAACCCGTACTCCGAAGCGAAGGCGATCACCTCCGACGCATCGGCAACCGGGTCCGGCGTGCCGGGGACCTGCGGCGCGCCGACCTTCTCGGCGATGTGCCGGGCCTTGACCTTGTCGCCGAGCGAGTCGATCGCGGACGGCGGCGGGCCGATCCAGATCAGCCCGGCGTCGAGCACGGCCTGGGCGAAGCCGGCGTTCTCGGCCAGGAAGCCGTAGCCGGGGTGGACGGCGTTCGCACCCGAGCGGGCCGCGACATCCAGGATCTTGGCGATGTTCAGGTAGGAGTCGGCCGGTGTCGACCCGTCCAGCGCGTATGCCTCGTCGGCGAGCCGGACGAACAGGGCGTCCCGGTCCTGGTCGGCGTACACGGCGACGCTGTCCAGCCCCGCATCGGCGGCGGCCCGGATGACCCGGACGGCGATCTCGGCCCGGTTGGCGACCAGCACCTTGGTGATCTGCTTGCTGTCGGACACAGCGACTCCCTTCGGCTGGCCCGAGTCTAGGGTGAACCGGCCCCCGAAGGAGACAGGGCGTTGCTCACATCACCGCGGGCGCGCGCTCGAAGAACGACTCCAGTACGACGATCGTCTGCGTACTCGTGACGCCGTCGAGCTGGTGGAGAGCGCGCAGCGTGGCCTGGAGGTCCTCCGTGGTCGCTGTCCGCACCTTCACCAGGACGGACGCCGGGCCGGCGATGATGTGCGCCTCCTGGACCGCCGGAATCGCTTCCAACGCCTGGAGGGTCGGCTCGTCGCCCATCCAGGCACTCGCGTCGAGCATGACGAAGGCCAGTACGCCGCGGCCGAGCGCGGCCGGGTCGACGTCGACCGTCGTACGCCGGATCACACCGGCCGCCTTCAGTTTGCGGACCCGCTCGTGCGCCGAACCCGCCGAGAGGCCGACGGCCTGCCCGAGTGCGGCGTACGACTGCCCGGCGTCGTCCTGTAAGGCGGCGAGCAGCTTGCGATCCAGATCATCTATGGTCATCTGCGATCTCTTCCGAATCTGATTCTGTCCGAGGCGAGGATAACAGGATAGAGTCCTGCATATGACCATCACCCTCAACCCCGCGCCGCCGCGGATCCGCGCCGACCTGGTGGTGCTCGACGACAGATTCCGCAAGATCGCCGGCGACGAGTACGTCGAGTGCCTGTACGACGGCGGTCGCTGGCTGGAAGGACCGGCGTACGCACCGGCCTGGCGCTGCCTGATCTTCAGTGACATCCCCAACGACCGGCTGCTGCGCTGGGACGAGGTGTCCGGTCAGGTGAGCGTCTTCCGCGAGCCGTCCGGCTATGTCAACGGCAACACCATCGACCGCGCCGGCCGCCTGATCAGCTGCTCGCAGGGCGACCGCAGCGTCATCCGGACCGAGTACGACGGAACCCGCACGGTACTCGCGTCCCGCCTGGACGGCCGCCGCCTGAACAGCCCGAACGACGTGGTCGTGCACAGCGACGGCTCGATCTGGTTCACGGACCCGCCGTACGGGATCACCTCCAGCTACGAAGGCCACGCCGGCGAGCAGGAGATCGACGGCTGCCACGTCTACCGAATCGCCCCGAGCGGCGAGCTGACCGTGGTCGCGGACGACTTCACGCGCCCGAACGGCCTCGCGTTCTCCCGGGACGAGAGCCAGTTGTACGTCGTCGACACCCCGGCCAAGCACATCCGCCGGTTCGACGTGGAGGGCGAGAAGCTGTCCGGAGGTGAGGTGTTCGCGCCGTGCACGGCCGGCATGTTCGACGGCATCCGGCTGGACGGGGCCGGTCGGATCTGGACGGCGACGCACGAGGGCGTGCACTGCTTCGACCCGGACGGCACTCTGATCGGCAAGCTCCTGCTGCCGGACATCGTGTCCAACCTGACTTTCGGTGGCCCGAAGAAGAACCGCCTCTTCATCACCGCGACCACCTCGGTCTGGTCCTGGTTGCTCACAGCAAACGGAGCCTGATCAGCGGCGCCAGTGCATCCTCCGGACCGCGACGTCCAAGCGGCGGTCGAGCAGGGGCGGTGCGGGGGAGAAGCGCATAGGGTCGCTGGTGTTGTGGAGCCGAGTTCTCGAGGAGTGGTGATGACGGGCATTCTCGAACCGTTGGCAGGGACCGCACCGGCCGTCTGGGAGTCGCTGGATGACCGGTTCGCCGGGATCCGCGGGGACAAGCTGCTCGAGCGGCTGTGGACCGGCGGCCGCTGGGTGGAGGGTCCCGTGTACTCGCCGGCCGGGCGGTACCTGCTCTGGAGCGACATCCCGAACGACCGCATCCTGCGCTGGGACGAGGCGTCGTACCAGGTCTCCGTCTTCCGGCAGCCGGCCGGGAACACCAACGGGCACACGCTCGACACCGAGGGCCGCCTGATCAGCTGCGAGCACGGCAACCGGCGGGTGACCCGGACCGAGCACCACGGCGGGCTCTCCGTCCTCGCGTCGGAGTACGACGGCAAGCGGCTGAACAGCCCGAACGACGTGGTGGTGAAACGCGACGGATCGGTCTGGTTCACGGATCCGGCGTACGGGATCGACAGCGACTACGAGGGGTACAAAGGCGAGATCGAGACGGGCGGTTGCCACGTCTACCGGGTCGCGCCGGACGGGGTACTGACCCGGGTCGCCGACGATTTCAACCGGCCGAACGGGTTGGCGTTCTCCGTCGACGAATCGCTGCTCTACATCACCGATTCGGAGGAGGGGACGATCCGGATGTTCCGCGTCGACGGCGACAAGTTGTCCGGCGGTGAGCTGTTCGCCGAGTGCGGCAACGGGATCTTCGACGGCATCCGGCTCGACAGCGAGGGGCGCGTCTGGGCTTCCGCCGCTGACGGCGTCCACGTCTACCACCCCGACGGCACCCTGCTCGGCAAGCTGCTCGTCCCCGAAACCGTCTCCAACCTCGTCTGGGGCGGCGCCAAACGCAACCGCCTCTTCATCACCGCGACGACGTCCGTGTACTCCCTCTTCACCACCGTCAAGGGCGCCCCGCTCCCGTTCGGCCCCCGCGCCTAGCTGATCCCGACAGGCCCGGGGTACGGCGTACCCCGGGCCTGAGCGGCTACAGCTTCTTCACCTGGTCGATGATCGTGAACACGGCCAGGAACCCGAAGGCCAGGAAGGAGAACGCCAGCACGACCGCGCGGACCGGGGTGATGCGGATCGCGTGCGGCAGCGCCCGGGAGTTCATCCACCAGAGCAGGCCGGAGTACACGAACATCATCGTGCCGGCGGTGCAGGCGGAGATGACCAGCAGGACGAGCGGCTGGTCCAGGCCCGCCAGCAGCACGAGGATGCCGAAGGCAACCAGTCCCCAGACCAGCCAGAAGTACAGCTTGGACTCGGTCACCTTCGAGTCGCGCAGGTAGCGCGCCTTGATCATGTCCGAGGCCAGCCGCGAGGTGTAGTCGACGATGCCGGCCGCGGCCGCGAACAGCGCGAACGCGCCGATCGCCCAGAACAGGTAGCCGAACCAGCCGCCGACCAGGGACTGCAGCGTGGTGCCCTCGATCTTCAGGAAGCTGATGTTGTTCTTGACATCGGGGTTACCGAACAGCGTCGCGTGCGCGAGCATCGAGGTGAACGCGATGGTGAGCACGGTGATCGCCACGAACGTCGCGGCCTGCTCGATGTTGGCGAACTTCCACCAGCGCTTCCAGCGGGCCATGTTCGCCTCGTCGGGAGTGAAGATGTACCCGTTGGCGGTCGGGTCGGCCTCGGTCTCACCGGTGACCGGCGACGTCAGGCGCGGTACGTGCACTCCCATGCCGAAGCCCTTGTCGCGGATCCAGTTGCTCTGCACGAGGTTCTGGCCGCCACCGGCACCGGCGTACGCGATCGCGCCCATCATCAGCGCGAACCCGAGCTGCTCGACCGGGAACTGCGGGTGGGTGACCGCGTCGCCGAGCGCGCTGTAGGTCTTGCCGCGGATGGCGAACACCAGCGCCAGGATGACGAGCAGGGCGACCGCCGCGATCTTCACCGCGATCAGCCGCTCGAGCATCACGTAGACGACCGGCGCGAAGGTCAGGATCAGGCCGATCACCAGCAGGATGCCGATCGCGATCCAGCGCGGGTCGCCGGCACCGAACAGGTAGGTGAGCATCGCGGCCGAGCTGGTCGCCCAGCCGGGCCACATGTTCGCGAAGTAGGTCATGATCGCGAAGAACAGGCCCCAGTGCTTGCCGTACCGGTTGAAGCCGGTCAACGCTGTCTCACCAGTGGCCAGCGTGTACCGCTCGATCTCCATGTTCAGGAACCACTGGATCACCACGCCGACGAAGGCGCCCCAGAGGAACACCAGGCCGACCTGGCTGGAGATGTACGGCCAGAGGATGAATTCACCCGACGCCAGCCCGACCCCGGCACCGACCATGCCCGGGCCGATGATCTTCCACGTCGAGGTGGGCGGCTCGGGAAGGTCGCGCACTTGCGGCGCGGGCAGGTTCTTGGTCGGCAGTGCGAATGTTCCGTGGTCAGTCGATCTGGTGTCTGCCATCGGGCTCCTCACTTCCTCGGACCCCCACTTTGTCCGGACCTTAGCGAATACTGTCGACACAGGCGACTCGACACAGGTACCCCCGCGTGTGGCAGGCAAGCGCGGGAGGGCTGGTGCGGTGGGAATGGCAGACTGCCAAGCATGAGTGGGGTGACGGTTCTGACCGCCTCGTATGCCGGGGCCGCGAGCGCACCCGCGCACGTACGGCTGGCAGGGCTGATGGACGAACTGCCGGGGGAGAAGCTGGTACGGCGTGACGCTGCGTGGCCGATCGTGGTCTTCTCGAACCCGGGGGACGCGGTTGCGGCCGCGCACGAGTTGCGGGAGGCGGCATCTGGTGTGCCGGCGGGGGAACTGCTGCGGATCGCCGTACACACAGGCGTTGTCGTGGGGCCGGTGGTGAGGCACGCCGAGCAGTTGCTGGAGATCGCGAACCCGGGCCAGACGTTGCTGACCGCAACCGTCGGAGCCGGGACGGACCTAGGTGTGCATCGGTTGAAGGATCTGGGGTCGCCGGAGCGGATCTTCGAGCTCACGACGACCACCGGGCCGTTGCGATCGCTGGATCGGGTGCCGAACAACCTCCCGGTGATGTTCACCAGCTTCGTCGGCAGGCAGACCCAACTGGCCGCGCTCAGGACTCAACTGTCCGGGAACCGGCTCGTGACCCTGACCGGTCCGGGCGGCAGCGGCAAGACCCGGCTCGCCGCCCAAACGGCGGCACAGCTCGCGGAACGTTGGCCCGACGGCGTCTGGTGGGTCGACCTCTCCGCGATCACCGAGACCGCGCAGATCCCGGAGGCGGTCGCGGCCGCGGTCGGCGTACTGGTCGAGGCCGGCGATCGCACCCGCCTGCTGGTCGGCCAGTTGCGCACCAAGCGGGCCTTGATCTGCCTGGACAACTGCGAGCAGATCATCGACGGCGTCGCGGAGTTCGTGGTCGCGTTGCAGACCGCGTGTCCCGAGGTCTCGGTGCTGGCGACGAGCCGCGAGCCGCTCGACGTACCGGGTGAAGCGACCTGGAGGGTGCCCGCGCTGGCGCCGGACGAGGCCCGCCTGCTGTTCGTGGAGCGAGCCGGGGCCGAGTTTCCCGAGTCGGCGCAGGCGATCCGGTCGATCTGCGTTCGGCTGGACGGGATGCCGCTGGCCCTGGAGCTGGCGGCTGCCTGGGTACGCACGCTGACCCCCGAGCAGATCGAGGCCGGTCTGGACGACCGGTTCGGGCTGCTGACGAAGAACGTACGCGGTGTCGCGGCTCGCCAGCAGACGTTGGCCGCGTCGATCGACTGGAGTCACGAGCTGCTCGATCCCGACGAGCGGCAGGTGTTCCGGCGGCTGGCCGTGTTCGCCGGCGGATTCACTGTGGACGCAGCTCGGGCGGTCTGCGGGCGGGACGGCGTACTGGAGATCTTCGGGCGGCTTGTCGACAAATCGCTCGTTGTCGCCGAGGCCGGGCGCTACCGGTTGCTCGAAACGATCCGCGAGTACGCCGGGGCGCGGCTGGCGGAAGCCGGTGAGGTCGAGCTGATCCGCGACCTCCAGCTCGATCACTACCTGGCCGTGGCGGAAGCGGCAGAACCCTTGCTGGACAGCGATCGGGACAAGTGGCGAGCACTGATCGAGCCTGACCGCGACAACTTCCGAGCGGCGCTGGAGCACGGGCTCCAGGCGCCGGACCCGGCCCGCGGCCGCCGCCTGGCAGCGGCGTTGCGGTGGCTGTGGAACCTGCAGGCGACGGGCAACGAGGGCATCGGCTACCTCCGCCGGGCGATCGACCGCGCGCCGGATGACCGAACGTTGCTTCAGGCCCGTTTGCTGTACGGCTACGCGACCGTCGCCGACACCGTCGACCCGTTCGGGTACGACGCGGCCGGACGCGGGCTGGAGCTCGCGACCGAGCTGGGCGACGATCGGATGCGGTCGCTGTTCCTGGCCCTCGTTGCGGTCGGCGAGTTCTTCACCGACTTCCAGCGGGCCTGGGAGCTGACCGCGGAAGGGCGCCGGCTGGCCGAGGGGATCGGCAACGAACCCGCCCGGAACGCCAACATTGCCTTGCAATGCGTCCTGCTGGCGCTCTGGGACCGGCACGACGAACTGCGCCCGTTGTTCGAGCTCATTACCGACGGACTGATCACCAGCGGCGAACGAGGGATCGCTTCGACCGTACTCACGGTGTGGTCGGAGAGCCTCGCCTCGACCGGTGCACCGGTCCAGGCGGTCGAGATCGCCGAGCGGGCCCTCGCCGCGGCCGAACCACTGGCCGACTTCCACCGCGTCGGCGCGGCACGCGCGCAACTGGCTGCCCTGTTGGTGCGGACCGGTCGGCTCGACGAGGCGCGCGAGCTGATGCGTCCGCTGCTCGAGCTCGCCGAGACCGCCGGTGCCGTGGTGCCGAACCTCGGCCAGGTGATGGGCCTCATCTCGTACTGGAGCGGCGAGTACGACGCAGCGGTCGAATGGATGGCCCGTGACACCGCACCGGACAGCCCACTCGCCGGGACCTTCGCGCCGGCGATGTTGTTGCCGACGATCGCGGCCGCATTACGCGCCGGGGGCCGCGAGGCCGAGGCGGCAGAGGCACTCGAACGCTGTGTGGAGTTAGCGCGTCGCTACAACCTGCCGAGGATCCTCACCGACGCGCTCGACCAGCTCGGCCGATCGATGATCACCGGCCAGCCGGACAAGGCTGCGGACCTCCTGCACCAGGCGTTGACGATTCGGGTCGACCAGGGGCTGCGTACGTACGTCATCGACAGCCTGGAATCCCTTGCCCTGCTGGCGAATCACACCAACCGTGGGGCAGACGCCGCCCGGCTGGCAGGTGCAGCCGCCGCGGCCCGTATCGCGATCGGCTACGTGGCTCCGGCGGACCACCCGGTCTTGCCGAGCTCGGATGAGCCACCACTGCCGCTCGACGAGGCTGTCGCGTATGCCCGGCGTACGAGGGGAGCGCGGGGCCGGCCGTCGAGTGGGTGGGCGAGTCTGACGCCGACGGAGGAGCAAGTCGTGGCGTTGGCCGTGGAGGGACTGAGTAACCCGGAGATCGGCGAGCGGCTGTTCATCAGCCGCGGCACGGTGAAGACGCACCTCGCCCACGTCTACGCGAAACTCGGTGTCGCCAACCGCACGGAACTAGCCTCCCTCAAGAGGCCCTGAGCATCTGCAAAGCTTTCGTGATCCGGCGCGCCCTGGTCTGCTGCTTCTTGGCATCGTTGATCGCGTTCACATGCTCGCGCCGATGGCTGTAGCTGAGCCCGTCGAACGCCTCCCGCAACCCAGCCTCCTCCAGCGCGGACGCAAGATCCGCAGGCACATCCACCGTCCGCTCAGCCGAATCCCGCTCCACCGTCACGGTGACCGGATCCCCATCCCCCTTACCGAGCTGAGAACGGATGCTCTTCAGAATCCCCAGCGCCATACACCCACCCATCGACGCCACAGACCCCCGATAAGCCACCCCATCGAACGTAGCCAGCACCGGAATCCGCCCACCCCCACCCAACGCGGCAATCACATCCCCCGGCACCTCCACCCAAGCCCCGCCTCCGTTGTTCACGACGATCGACCCCACAAAGGTCTCCATGGTTCACAACCTAGGACGACAGCTTGCTGGGCCACCAGACCTTCTTGCCTATGTCGTAGGCGAGGGAGGGGACGAGGAGGGAGCGGACGACGGTGGTGTCGAGGAGGACGCCGAAGGCGACCATGAACGCGATCTGGACGAGGAAGAGGATGGGGAGGACGGCCAAGGCGGAGAAGGTGGCCGCGAGGACGACGCCGGCCGAGGTGATCACGCCGCCGGTGACCGCGAGGCCGACCAGGATGCCCGGTCTGGTGCCCTGTTCCTGGGATTCCTCCCGCACCCTGGTCATCAGGAAGATCGAGTAGTCGATGCCCAGCGCCACCAGGAAGACGAACGCGTAGAGCGGGATGCTCGGGTCCGCGCCGGGGAAGTCGAAGATGTGGTTGAACGCCAGCGCGCTGACGCCGACCGTGGCGCCGAAGGACAGCACGTTCGCGACCACCAGCAGCACGGCGGCGACCAGCGAACGCAGCAAGAGCATCAGTACGACGAAGATGACGGCCAGGATGGACGGGATGATCACCCGCAGGTCGCGCTTGCTGGCGTCGAGCACATCCAGGTTGATCGCGGTGTTGCCGCCGACCAGGACGTCCGGGCTGACCTTGTCCAGCTCGGTACGCAGGTGCTCGACCACCTTGGTCGCGTCGGGTGAGTCGGCCGGGACCTTCAGCGTGGCCTGGACCAGAACCTTGCCGTCGACAACCTTCGGCGGTACGCCGGGTGCCGTCGAGGCGGACGCCGTACTGACGCCGTCGACCTGCAACGCGGTCTGGACCACCTGGTCGGCCTGCGCGACCGGGGTGAGGATCTGCACCGGCGTACCGGCGCCGGCGTCGAAGTGCTTGGCGAGTTCCTGCTGGCCGGTGACGGACTCGACCTTGTCGAGGAACAGGTCCTCCTGCGAGATGCCGCTCGCCTTGAACGTCGGCAGGAACGCGGCACAGGCCAGCAGGGCGAGCACGGAGATCACCCAGACCCGGCGCGGCCGGCGGCCGACCAGACCGGAGACGCGGCCCCACAGCTTGCGGCCGCCGACCTGGTCGCCGGCATGCACGTGGTCGAGGCGTGGAATCGACGGCCAGAAGATCCGCCGGCCGAAGGCGAGCAGGATCGCGGGCAGGAAGCTCATCGCCGCGATCAGCGCACCGGCGATGCCGATCGCGCCGACCGGACCGAGACCCTTGGTGCTGCCGAGTTGAGAGAGCAGCAGGCAGAGCAGGCCGAGGATGACCGTCGCCGCGCTGGCCGCGATCGGCTCGATCGCCGCACGCCACGCGACCTTCATCGCCTCGTACTTGCTCTCGTAGTCGTGCAGTTCTTCCTTGTAGCGCGAGACGAGCAGCAACGAGTAGTCGGTCGCGGCTCCGACGACGAGGATGAACAGGATGCCTTGGCTCTGGCCGTTCAGCTCGAGTACGTCGTTCTTCGCCAGCGGATAGATGACGAGCGCGGCCAGGGCGAGACCGAAGATGGCGGTGAGTAGCACCGCGATCGGCAGGATCGGGCTGCGGTAGACGATCAGCAGGATGACGAACACCACCGCGAGCGCGACGCCGAGCAGGATCCCGTCGATCCCGCTGAACGCCACCACGAAGTCCGCGAAGACGCCGCCCGGTCCGGTGACGTAGACGGACAGACCCGTGGGTGTGAGCTTCTGTTTGATGTCGGTGCGCATCGTGTCCGCGACGGCGTACAGCACGGTCTCGCCCTGCTTGACCACGTCGTCGGCGCGTTCACCGTCCAGCTCGATGGTGAGCAGGAGCGCCTTCTTGTCCTCCGACGGGATCACCGTCTTGGCCGGCGCGGCCAGGTAGTCACCGATGGTCTTGCCGTCGCCGAGGTCCAGCGTCGGAACTCTGACGAGGAAGGCCTGAGCCTTGGCGAGGTCCTGCGGGGTGATGCCGGAGTCGCGGGTGATCAGGACGAAGTACGGCAGCGCTTTGGAGTCGACGAACTTCGCCGACTCTCCTGCGACCACCGTGGACTCGGCCTGTTTCGGGAGGAAGTTGGCGTTGTCGTTCTCCTGGACCTCGCTCAGCTTCCCGACCGTCGGCCCGCCGAGCGCGCCGAGCACCAGCCACCCGATCAGCACCGCGGCGATCGCGGCGCGCCACGTCCAGCGTGCCCGGCTCTTGTTTTGTCTCACCCTTGTCCCCTCCGACGCTCGGTACCGGCACAGTACTCAGGCATCAGCGCGTCTTCTCTCACCACCCGGCGGTGGGTGTGCGGGAGCCGTTTCGGCGGCGTAACAACAAGATGACTACTCGGAAACACCCCGGTCATAGCGTCCTGGCCTAATCAGTCAGGTCGGACGATCGGAGACGCACGATGACGCTCGAGACACCACCGGAGGTCGTCACTCACCGCGACCAAGCCGGTGCGGTGGGCACTATCGAGGCGCCGCGGCGCGGGCGCTGGATCGATGTCTGGGACCCGGAGGACGCCGGTTTCTGGGCCGAGAAGGGCCGCGCGGTGGCGCGGCGCAACCTCTGGCCCTCCATCTTCGCCGAGTTCCTGGGCTTCTCGGTCTGGCAGTTGTGGAGCATCGTCGTGGTCTCGATGCCCAAGGCCGGCTTCGCCTACAGCACCGACCAGCTCTTCTGGCTGGTCGCCCTGCCCAGCCTGGTCGGCGCGACACTGCGGCTGCCGTACACGTTCGCCGTACCGAGATTCGGCGGCCGGAACTGGACGGTCGTCTCCGCACTGTTGCTGCTGATCCCGACCATCGGGCTGTCCTACTTCATCACCCAGCCGGGTACGCCGTTCGTGGTGATGGCGCTGGTCGCGGCCACAGCGGGTGTCGGCGGCGGCAACTTCGCCAGCAGTATGACGAACATCTCGTTCTTCTACCCGGAGAAGGAGAAGGGCTTCGCGCTCGGCATCAACGCGGCCGGCGGCAACCTGGGCGTGGCCGTGGTCCAGTTGCTGGTGCCGATCGTGATCGTCGCCGGCGCCGGACTGACGCTGAACCGGGCCGGCCTGATGTGGATCCCGCTGATCCTGCTGGCCGCGTTCCTGGCCTGGAAGCTGATGTCCAACCTGTCTGCCGCGACCTCGTCGTTCCGCGCCTCGATCGCGGCGGCGAAGCGGCCGCACACCTGGATCATCTCGTTCCTCTACATCGGCACCTTCGGCTCGTTCATCGGCTTCGGGGCGGCGTTCCCGCTGCTGATCAAGACCACGTTCCCGGAGATCACGGTGGCGCACATCGCGTTCCTCGGCGCGCTGGTGGGGTCGGTCGCGCGGCCGTTCGGCGGCAAGCTGTCGGACAAGGTCGGCGGCGCCTGGGTGACGGTGTGCGCGTTCGTGGTGATGGGCCTCGGCATCCTGGCCGCGATCGTGTCGCTGAACTCGGGGAGCTTCACCGCGTTCCTGATCAGCTTCCTGGTCCTGTTCGTGGCGAGCGGCGCCGGGAACGGATCGACGTACCGGATGATCCCCGCGGTGTTCCGGCTGACCACGCCGGGCGACCCCGGCCGGGCCCGGCGGGAGGCGGCGGCCTGTATCGGGATCGCCTCCGCGGTCGGCGCGTACGGCGGCTTCCTGGTCCCGCGCGGGTTCGCGATGTCGACGAGTCACTTCGGCTCGCTGGTCCCGGCGCTGTACGTGTTCTGCGGCTTCTATGTCCTGTGCCTGGCCGTGACGTACTTCTGCTACCTCCGCAAGGGTGGCCCGCTCAGCCGGGAGCGCGTGTGAGCGCTGTCCCCACTCACTGTCCGTACTGCGCTCTGCAGTGCGCCACCACCCTGCACCCGGTCGACCGGCCGGGTGCAGTGGAGGTGCGGCCGCGCGAGTTCCCGACCAACCGGGGCGGGTTGTGCCGCAAGGGCTGGACGGCTCCTGAGGTACTCACGGTGCCGGACCGGCTCACCATGCCACTGGTGCGCGACGCGGCGGGCAATCTGGTGGAGACGAGTTGGGACGCCGCGCTGGACTTCGTGGCCGACCGCATCCGGTCGTTGCAGGCCGCCCACGGCCGTGACTCGGTCGCTGTGTTCGGCGGGGGCGGTCTGACCAACGAGAAGGCTTACGCACTGGGCAAGTTCGCCCGGGTGGCGTTGAAGACCGCGAATGTGGACTACAACGGCCGGTTCTGTATGTCGTCCGCGGCGGCCGCGACCAACCGGGCCTTCGGGATCGACCGTGGACTGCCGTTCCCGCTGGCCGACCTGGGCGGTGCTGGTGCCGTCCTGCTGGTCGGCAGCAACATCGCCGAGACGATGCCGCCCGCGGTCGCGCATCTGCAGGCCGCACGAGACTCGGGTGGACTTCTGGTCGTCGACCCGCGTCGCTCGGCGACCGCAGGCCTGACCGCGGACGATGCCGGCATCCACCTGCAGGCGACTCCGGGGACGGATCTGGCGCTGGTGCTCGCGCTGACTCACGTCGTACTGCAGGAAGGTCTGGCGGATACGGCGTACCTGAATGAGCGGGTGGACGATCCGGATGTGTTGTTCCGGTCGACGGCGTCCTGGTGGCCGGAGCGTGCTGAGCGGGTCACCGGTGTGCCCGCGGCGACGATCCGGCGGACCGCTCGGGTGCTTGCGGCTGCGGCGCCCGTACACGGTGGTGCTGGAGCGTTCATCCTCACCGGTCGCGGCGCCGAGCAGCACAGCAAGGGCACCGACACCGTGACAGCGTGCATCAACCTGGCGCTGGCGCTCGGGCTGCCTGGGCGGCTTGGCAGCGGCTATGGCTGCATCACCGGGCAGGGGAACGGTCAGGGCGGTCGGGAGCACGGTCAGAAGGCCGATCAGCTGCCCGGCTACCGCAGCATCACCGACCCGGCTGCGCGAGCGCATGTGGCCGGCGTCTGGGGCGTCGACCCAGCTGACCTCCCCGGACCTGGCAAGAGTGCAGTCGAACTCATCAATGCCCTTGGTACGCCTGACGGTCCGAAGGCACTGCTTGTCCATGGCAGCAACCTGCTGGTGTCAGCTCCCCGCTTGTCGTCCGTGCGTGAGCGGCTCTCGTCTCTCGACCTGCTGGTGGTGGCGGACGTCGTACCGTCCGAGACCGCTCTGCTCGCGGATGTCGTCTTTCCGGTCACGCAGTGGGCCGAGGAAGAGGGCACGATGACGTCGCTCGAGGGACGCGTGCTGCGGCGGCAGGCTGCGATCGCACCGCCGGGTGAGGTGCGCAGTGACCTGGATGTCTTTGCGGGGTTGGCTTCGCGGCTCGGGTGTACGGCGGCGTTCTCGACCGATCCTGGTGAGGTCTTCGAGGAACTGCGGCTGGCCAGTGCCGGTGGGAAGGCGGACTACTCCGGGATCACTTGGGAGCGGATCGACTCCGGTGAGGCGCTGTTCTGGCCGGTTCCGTTCGAGGGGCATCCCGGGACGCCGCGGTTGTTCGCGGACGGGTTCGCAACGCCGGATGGTCGTGCGCACGTGGTGCCGGTGGACCACCGGCCGGTCGCGGACGACCTGAACGCGGCGGCGCCGATCTATCTGATCACCGGCCGGCTGTTGCAGCACTACCAGAGTGGCGCGCAGACCCGCCGTGTGCCGGAGTTGGCTGAGGCCGAGCCCGAGGTGTACGCCGAGATTCACCCACGGGTGGCTGCGCAGTTGGGGATCGCGGACGGGCGTCCGGTCCGGTTGCGTACGGCTCGCGGCTCGATGGTGCTGCCGGCTCGCGTGACGGCGGATGTGCGGGCGGACACGGTGTTCGTGCCGTTCCACTACGGCGGGGCGGGCGCGGTCAACGAGCTCACCAACGATGCACTCGACCCGGTCTCCCGCATGCCCGAGTTCAAGGTCTGTGCCGTAGAAGTCACAGCTGTGCTTTTGGCCGGGCCTTCGGCGCCGGCAGGGTCATGGGGCCTTGGTTCCCGGCCTTCCCTCGTCGCTCCGGTCGCTGCGCTCCCTGCGCTCCTCAGTCCAGGCCGGGAGGCCACATGACCGAACGTGTCGTGATCATCGGTGGTGGGATGGCGGGCCGGCGGCTCGCTCAGCTGCTGCCTAACGTGGTTGTGCTCGGTGACGAGCCGTCGTACAACCGCAGTCGGCTGACCGAGTACCTCGCCGGCCGCGCGGCAGCTCCCGTGGTCGGGGACGAGCCGGTGGCTACCGCGGTTGCTGTCGACCGGGATCGCCGGGTCGTGACCGATGCCAGTGGTCGCGAATGGGAGTACGACCGGCTGGTGTTCGCCACTGGAGCGGTGCCGGTCGTGCCGGCCGAGGTGGTCGACGCCGCCGGGATTCACACGTTGCGATCCACAGCCGACGCGAAGGCGGTCGTTGGTCTCTCGCAGGTGCGGCGGGCGGTGGTGCTTGGTGGTGGCGTGCTTGGTGTGGAGACCGCGTGTGCGCTGCGGGAGCGGGGTGTCGCGGTCACGTTGGTTCATGACGGGGAAAGCCTGCTGGACAAGACGGTTCGGCTCTCCGCCGGGCGGCGGGTCACGCGGGCCGTGCGGGAGTTGGGTGTCGAGGTGTTGCTCAACACGACCCTCGACGGGACCGACGTTCGCGATGGGCGATTCCGGGCGCTGAACCTGCGCAGTGGACGGCAGGTGTTCGGTGAGTTGCTGGTGGTCGCGTGTGGGGTGAAGCCCCGGACCGAGCTGGCGACCGGGCTGACCGTCCGGACCGGGATTGTTGTCGACCGCACGCTGACGAGCCCGGATGACCCACGGGTGCACGCGATCGGCGACTGCGCCGAGGTGGACGGCCGGATGACAGGCACTGTTGCTTCTGCCTGGTCTCAGGCCGAGGCACTGGGCCAGCAGTTGTCAGGTGCGCCGGCTGAGCTGCCTGACTTTGACGTTGTTCGGCTGACGGCCGGCGGGCTCGACGTGCTTGTGCTGGGTGACAAGGACGAGGGCGGGGAAGTTGTCCGGCTGGAGGACGGCGGCCGGTATGTGCGGGCCGTTCTCCGGGACGGCGTGGTTCGGTCGGCGGTCGCGGTGGGAGCGCCGGATGTGGCCGCAGAGCTGGTTTTGCTGGCGGACCGGGGGACGCCGGTGGTGGCGGCCGGGTTGCTGGCGGAACCCGTCGTACCGAAGAAGAAGGTGGCGACCGTCTGCAGGTGCAACGGCGTCACCAGGGCCGCGATCGAGGCGGCCTGGCGCGGGGGTGCCGACAGTGTCGCCGGCATCGCCGCCACGACGCGGGCGACGACCGGGTGCGGCAGTTGCACCGGCGCCGTCGGCGAACTGCTCGACCGCTTCCGTCGCGGCGAGACCGAACCAGTCCCGAGCAGGAGGGCGACGATGGCAGAGCTGAGCAAGGCCCGGCAGGTTGTGGTGGTGGGCGGTGGCATGGTCGCGCACCGGCTCGTGGAGGCACTGCGCTCACGCGACACCGGTGTCAGCTACCGCGTCACCGTGCTGGCCGAGGAGCCGCGGCTCCCGTACGACCGAGTCGCGCTGACCAGCTACTTCTCCGGCCGCGACCCGCACGACCTCTCGCTCGGCGACCCGGAGCTCTGGGACGACCCGGCCGTGACCTTGCGCAAGGGCGTGCAGGTCACCGAGATCGACACCGCCGGCAAGACCGTGAAGACCGCGCGCGGCGAGGAGATCGGGTACGACGAACTGGTCCTGGCGACCGGCTCGTCGGCCTTCGTCCCGCCGGTGAAGAACAGCGACGCCCAAGGCTGCTTCGTCTACCGCACCATCGACGACGTGGCCGCGCTGCGGGTGTACGTCGAACGGCTCAAGAGCGAAGGCAAGGACGTCCACGGCGTCGTCGTCGGCGGCGGGCTGCTCGGCCTCGAAGCAGCCGGTGCACTCCGGGCCCTCGGCGCGGCAACCAAGGTCGTCGAGTTCGCGCCCCGGCTGATGCCGCTGCAGGTCGACGAGGGCGGCGGCAGCGCACTGGCTCGGCTGATCCGGGATCTCGACGTGGACGTGATGACCTCGACCCAGACGACCCGGGTCAAGCTCACCTCGCAGGGCGCGGCCCGGGCGATGGCCGTTGCCGAAGGCCCCGATCTCCCGGCCGACGTGGTGGTCTTCGCGACCGGCGTACGCCCGCGGGACGAGCTTGGCCGGGCCGCCGGCCTGGAGATCGGCGAGCGCGGCGGCGTGGTCGTCGACGAGGCCTGCCGTACGTCGGTGCCCGGTGTCTGGGCGATCGGCGAAGTCGCTTGTATCGAAGGTCGCGTGTGGGGATTGGTTGCCCCCGGCTACACCATGGCCGAGATCGTCGCCGACCGGCTGCTCGGTGGCGAGGCGACGTTCCCGGGTGCGGACACCTCCACCAAGCTGAAGCTGCTCGGCGTCGACGTGGCCAGCTTCGGCGACGCGTTCGGCGCGACCGAGGGCGCGCTCGACATTGTGTACGCCGACCCCGTGGCCGGTGTCTACAAGAAGCTCGTGCTGTCCGATGACGCTCGTACGCTGCTCGGCGGCATCCTGGTCGGCGACGCGTCGGCGTACTCCGGACTGCGCCCGATGGTCGGCCGTGAGCTCGGCGCGGATCCGGCCGCGTTCCTGCTGCCAGAGGGCGCCGGACCGGTGCAGCTCGAGCTGCCCGACGACGCGCCGGTGTGTTCGTGCAACAACGTGTCCGCGGGCACGATCCGGTGCGCCGTACGAGACGAAGGCTGCAGCGACATCAAGTCGGTGTGTGGCAAGACCAAGGCCGGGACGAGCTGTGGTTCCTGCCTGCCGATCGTGAAGAACCTGCTCAACACCGAGCTCACCAAGGCCGGCGTCGAGGTCAGCAAGGCCCTGTGTGAGCACTTCGCTGTGAGCCGGGCCGAGCTGTTCGACGTCGTCCGGATCACCGAGCTGCGCACGTTCAGTGAGATCGTCGAGCGGCACGGGACCGGCCGTGGCTGCGACATCTGCAAGCCGGTGGTGGGGTCGATCCTGGCCAGCCTCGATCCCAGCGGGCACGTGCTCGACGGCGAACGGGCGACGCTGCAGGACACCAACGACCACGTGATGGCCAACATGCAGAAGGACGGCACGTACTCCGTCGTCCCGCGGATCCCGGGTGGCGAGATCACCCCCGAAGGCCTGATCACGATCGGCGAGGTGGCCCGCGACTTCGGCCTCTACACCAAGATCACCGGCGGCCAGCGGGTCGACCTGTTCGGCGCCCGGATCGAGCAGTTGCCGGCGATCTGGCAGCGGCTGGTCGACGCCGGCTTCGAGTCCGGGCACGCCTACGGCAAGGCGTTGCGGACGGTGAAGTCGTGTGTCGGGTCCACTTGGTGCCGGTACGGCGTACAGGACTCGGTGGGCATGGCGATCGCGCTGGAGCTGCGGTACCGCGGGCTGCGGTCGCCGCACAAGCTCAAGCTCGGGGTGTCCGGCTGCGCCCGGGAGTGCGCCGAGGCCCGCGGCAAGGACGTCGGCGTGATCGCCACCGAGAAGGGCTGGAACCTGTACGTCGGCGGCAACGGCGGCATGACGCCCCGGCACGCCGAGCTGCTCGCGTCCGACCTGAGTGACGAGGAGCTGTTCCAGGCGATCGACCGGTTCCTGATGTACTACATCCGCACCGGCGACCGGCTGCAGCGGACCGCGGTGTGGATGCGTGAGCTCGACGGCGGCCTGGATCACGTGCGGGACGTCGTACTGAACGACAGCCTCGGCATCGCCGCCGACCTGGACGCCGCGATGGCCAAGCACGTCGACTCCTACGTCGACGAGTGGCAGGCGACCCTGAACGACCCCGACAAGCTGGCCCGGTTCGTCTCGTTCGTGAACGCACCGGACCAGCCCGACGCCGACCTGCGGTACGTGGTCGAGCGCAACCAGCCGCGGCCCGCCACCCCGGCCGAGCGCGGACAGCTGGAGCCGGTGCTGCTCGCCGGCCCCCGATTGGAGGTACGCCAGTGAAGGAGCGAAGCGAGTTCACAATCAAGCACAGCGTGCCCGGTGCCTCATCCGCGCCCGGAGCGAAGCGAGGACGTGGATGAGTGTGACCGCGATGAGTCAGACGGTGGTCTGCCGGTACGACGTACTGTTGCCGGAGCGTGGTGTCGCGGCCCTGATCGGGGACGTACAGATCGCCTTGTTCCGCACGCATGACGGCGAAGTGTTTGCCATCGGCAACCAAGATCCGTTCAGCGGCGCGAATGTGATGTCCCGCGGCATCGTCGGCAGCCGGGGCGAGGTACCGACGGTCGCGTCGCCGATGTTCAAGCAGGTCTTCGACCTTCGCACGGGCCAGTGCCTGGACGATCCGTCGGAGTCGCTTCCGGTGTATCGGGTCGAAGTGGTCGACGGACAGGTAGTGGTGAATTCCGGTGACTAGGACCGGGCCACTCAGTGGCTGCACGATCGCGATCAGCGCGCACCGCCGCGCCGAGGACCTGATCGCCTCGTTCGAGCGGCGCGGCGCGAAGGTGATGCACGCGCCGACGCTGCAGATCGTGCCGGTCGCCGACGACCACGCACTGCTCGAGGCGACCCGGCGGGTGATCGCGAACCCGCCGGACGATGTCGTCGTCACCACCGCGGTCGGGTTCCGTGGCTGGATCGAGGCGGCCGACACCGCCGGCCTGGCCGCGGATCTCCTCGGCACGCTGGAGCAGTCGCGCATCCTCGCCCGCGGTCCGAAGGCGCGGGGTGCGATCCGGGCTGCTGGACTGGTCGAGCACTGGTCTGCCCGGTCGGAGACGACCGCCGAGGTGGTGGAGTGGCTCCGCGACCAAGGGGTGCACGGGCGGAAGATCGTCGTACAGCTGCATGGCTTGTCGGACCCGGCGCTGCAGGACGCATTGCGGTCGGCTGGGGCGTCGGTGCGCGGGCTGGAGGTGTACCGCTGGGGTCCGGCGCCTGACCCGGCGATGGTCGAGCGGATGATCGGTCAGGTCTGCACAGGGATCGTGGACGCGGTGGTGCACACCTCTGCACCCGGTGCGCAGGCCATGCTCGACGCTGCGGCCTTGACCGGGCAGTACGACGCTCTTGTGTCGGCACTGCGGACAGGTCGGGTGCTGAACGCCTGCGTCGGTCCGGTGACCGCTGGACCCTTTGTGGCGTTGGGCTTGGAGCCGCTCGTGCCGGATCGCTACCGGTTGGGTGCCCTGATCCGGATCGTGACCGACCGGCTGACGGATGACAACGCCCGGTCGATCGAGACCGAGTTCGGGCAATTGGTGATCCGCGGTGGTGCTGCGGTGCTGGACGGGGTCGTGTTGCCGCTCGGCCCGGGTCCACGCGCCGTACTGGCGGCCCTGGTCGCGGCCGGCGGTGACGTGGTGTCGCGGCCCGCGCTGCTCGCCGTACTCCCCGGAGCCGAGGACGTCCACGCGGTGGAGGTAACGGTGAACAGACTGCGTACGGCGGTGGGCCGCCCCGAGCTCGTGCGCACAGTCGTCCGCCGCGGCTACCGCCTCGCAGTCGAACCAGCCGGAGTGCCAACGTGACCGCGGACCTGTCCAGCCGGCGGAGGCCTCGGCTGCTTGTCGGCGCGATGCCGCGGGGTGTCGACCTGATCGCGGCGGCGCACGGGACTGCGGATCCCCGCGGCATCCGCGAGGTGCGTGAGCTGGCCCGCTTGATGGCGCGGCGGTGTCCCGAGGTGCCGGTGTCGCTCGGCTTCGTCGACGTCGACGTACCGGCGCTGCCGTCGCTGGTCGGCCGCGTGGTTGCCGATAGCAACCAAGCCGTCGTGGTGCCGCTGTTGCTGAGCAGCGGCTACCACGTCTACGTCGACGTCGCCGCCGAGGTGGACCGGTTCCCCGGCCGGGTCCACGCTGCCGACGCGCTCGGCCCGGACCCGGTGCTGGCCGAGATTCTCGCCGACCGCCTCGGGAGCCTGAACCGCGTCGACCACGTGGTCCTGGCCGCCGCCGGTTCCTCGGACCCCCGAGCTCTCGCCGACTGCGCCGAGACAGCCGAGCTGCTCTCCGCCCGGATCGACCGGCCGGTCTCGGTCGGCTACGTCTCCGGCGCCGGTGAACGCCTGCCCGCCGTCCTCTCCCGCACTCCCGGTCGAGTCGCCGTAGCGACGTACCTTCTGGCCCCCGGCTTCTTCGCAGACCGCGTCCGCCGCCTCTCCGGTCCCCGCTTCGTCAGCCCTCCCCTCGGCGCCGACCCCCGCCTGGCCGACCTGGCTCTCCGCCGCTACCGGACCGCCCTCCGCTCATCAGCCGTCGCCGTCTAGTCGGCGTACCGAACAACGGGTAGTGGTGGCTGATTCGGCCCCGGTGAGCGCCACCCCGCAGCGTGTCGGCCGACCACTACCCGTTGTTCGGTACGGATGCCGGCCGGTAGGTGTTGATCACCACGCCGGTCGTGGTGGGCTCGGAGTGCTCGAGGGCGAGTGGTTGGTGCAGGTCGCCGAACAGGCGGCGGCCGGTGCCGAGGACGAGCGGGTGGATCAGCAGGATGTATTCGTCGATCAGGTCCGGAATCGATCGGATCAACTCACCGCTGCCGAGGACGATGAGGTCCTGCTCGGCCGTCAGCTTCGCGATGTCGTCCACGCCGATCACGTGGCTGTTGACCCATTCGGGGACCGTCAGCGTCGACGAGGCGACGTACTTCTGCTGGCGGTTGAGCGCCTCGGTGTACGGGTTGTCAGGCTGCTTCGGCCAGAAGCCCGCGAAGTCGTCGTACGTCCGCCGCCCGAGCAGCATCCCGCCGTACCTACCGGCCCGCTGACCCAGCACGCGCCCCATCGCGTCCTGGCTGTACGGCGTCGCCCAGCCGCCGTACTCGAAGCCGTCGCGCACATCCTCATCCACCCGCCCCGGCGCCTGCATCACACCGTCCAGCGTCAGGTTGCACACCACCGTGATCATGACTATCTCCTCGCGTAGGCGTTCTCTCACCCCCTACACGAATGCCCCGACCGCAGATCGACAGTCACGCCTTGTTCTCCGGCGCACTCCAGGTTGCGCCGGACTCCCGCACGTACTGCTCGACGGCCTCGTCCAGCGTCGGGAGGAAGTGCGCCGGATCGATCGTGCGGGTGAGCCCGTACCGTTCGATCTTCTCGCGCACCGGATCCTTCATCTCCGCGAAGACCAGCGAAACCCCACGCTCGTTGAGCCAGGCGTCCAGCTCGTGCAGCATGTCGGAGGCGGTGGTGTCGACGTCGGTGATGGGCTCGGCGGCGACGATGATCCACCGCAGGTCCGGGTCGTCCTCGGCGAGCTCCCGCACCTTCTCACCGAACATCCGCGCGTTCGCGAAGATCAGCGGTGCGTCGAAGCGGTAGACGACCAGACCGGGCAGCAGATCGGCGTCGGGGTAGCTCTCGGTGTCGTGCAGGCCGTCGATCCCCTCCACCCGGCCGAGCTCGGCCTGGTGCGGCCACCAGGCGCGGCGGAAGACGTTGAGAATGGACAGGCCCACGGCGATGAGAATGCCGGGCAGTACACCGAGGAGGGCCACGCCGAGCAGCGCGGTGATGGACAGCCAGAACTCCGTCCGCCGTTGCCGCCACAGCCTGCGTGTCCCGGCGATGTCGGCCAGCGACAGCGCGGCGGCGATGACGATCGCGCCCAGGGTCGGCTGCGGCACGTACTGCATCAGGCCGGTGGCGAAGACCAGCACCACCGTGATCGTCACAGCGCCGACAACACCGGTCACCTGGGATTTGGAGCCTGCCTGCTCGGCGACGGCGGTACGGGACCCGCTGGTGCTGACCGGAAAACCCTGGAAGAACCCGGCCGCGATGTTGGCCGCACCGATACCGACCATCTCCTGGTTCCCGCGCACCCGCTCGCCTCTGCGAGCGGCGAACGCCGACGCCGTGGACATCGTGTCGGCGAGCGCGACCACCGCGATGGCGAATGCTCCGACGACCAGTGGCGGCAGGTCGCCCCAGGTGACATCCGGGATCGTGAACGGCGGGAATCCCTGCGGGAGTACGCCGACCGTGTCGACATCGTGGGAGGTCAGGTCGAACGCGCCGACCAGGATGGAGGCCAGCACCACGATGATGAGGACGCTCGGCAGCTTGGGCATGAACCTGTTCAGCAGCAGGATGCCGGCCAGTGAACCCACCCCCAGGATCGCGGCCGTCAGGTTGGCCTGCCCGTGCGCGAGCCCCAACGCGACCTCGCGCACCTCCTCCACCAGCCCCTCGGCATCGACCGAGAACCCGAACAGCTTGGCCAGTTGGCCGATGACGATGGTCAGCGCGAGCCCGTTCATGTAACCGATCTGGGTCGGCTTCGACAGCAGGTCGGCCACGAACCCGAACCGGGCCAGCCCGGCGACCGTCATCACCACACCGACCATCACGGCCAGCATCGAGGCGAGCGCGATGGCCCGCGCGGGGTCGCCGTTCGCGAGCACGAGCGGGGCGATCGTTGCCGCGATCATCGGCCCCAACGACGAGTCAGGACCGAGCACCAGCACCTTGGACGGGCCGAAGACCGCATAGCCGAGCAGGCACAGGATCGAGGTGTAGAGGCCGGTGACCGGCGGCAGCCCGGCCAGCTGCGCGTACGCCATCCCCTGCGGCACCAGCAGTGCCGACAGGACAAGGCCGGCGACGATGTCCTTCGGCAACCATCCTCGCTGGTACGACCTGGCCAGCACGACGCCGGGCACATACTCCTGCCACCACGGCGGTCTGACGTCGGGACGGTCGGTGGGCGCAGCCATCGCGGTCCCGGCCTACCCTGCTTCGAACGGGTCGGGCGCTGCCCCTTCCGGCGACTGTGCCTCGAGGGTCTCCTTCACCTTCAGCAGCGCTTTGCGTGCGTCGCTGTCGATCGTGGGGAAGCGCGGATCGATCTCGATCAGCGCGTTGGCGATCACCGCGGCCGACGCGATGCGTGCGTACCACTTGCGGTCGGCGGGGATCACGTGCCACGGCGCCCACTCGGTGCTCGTGCTGGACAGCATCTTCGAGAACGCCCGCTGGTAGTCGTCCCAGTACTCACGCTCGCGGACGTCGGCCGAGGAGAACTTCCAGTTGTGGTCGGGGAGGTCGATCCGCCGCAGGAAGCGCGTCCGCTGCTCCTCCTTGGACAGGTTCAGGAAGAGCTTGACGATCTTGGTGCCGTTGCGGCTGAGGGTTCGCTCCCACTCGTTGATCTCGTGGAAACGCCGTCTCCAGAGTCCCTGGCCCCGGGCGCTGTGCGGCAGGTTCTGACGCTCGAGCAGAGCGGGGTGCACGCGGACGACGAGCACCTCCTCGTAGTGCGAGCGATTGAAGATGCCGATCTCGCCGCGACGCGGGAGTTGCAGCCCGTAGCGCCATAGATAGTCGTGATCCAGCTCCGCGCTGGAGGGAACCTTGAAGCCGTGCACCGCCACGCCCTGCGGATTGACCCCGGTCATCACGTGGCGGATGGTGCCGTCCTTTCCGCCGGCGTCGAGCGCCTGGAGCACTACGAGGACGCTGTTCGTGTGCTGCGCGTACAGCCGGGTCTGATACTCGGCCAGCAGGTCGATGCCCTCGGCCAGCAGTCGACGGCCCATCTTCTTGGACTTGATCGTCCCCCGGAACGCCGGATCGAAGTCCCTGCCCAGCTTGACCTTCGAACCCGGCTCGACCCGGAACGCCTCGATGAAGTCGGCGATCCGCTGCTCGCGAGATGTCATCCACAACCCCCTCCCGGCCCGATCCGGCCCCACCCTCCAAGCGATCATTCGACTACCCCGGGCACCCGCCCTGCATCACCCTGCCTGGATGAAGCCGGATCAGCGACGGACCCGTCCCGCGCGTGGGAGAATTCGCCATGGTGGCCGACGGCGGGTGGGTTACGGAGTACGTACGCGTCGAGGGCAGGTCAGTCCACGTCCAGCGCAGTGTGAATGGCGGCGGGATCCCCCTCGTCCACATCCACGGCTTCGCCATCTCCGGCGCGTACATGATGCCTACGGCACGTGTCCTTGCCGGCCGCCGGCTCAACGTCGTCCCGGACCTGCCGGGCTACGGCCGCAGTGAGCGGCGCGACCACGTCCTGGACATTCGCGCTCTGGCCGGCGCCTTGCTGGCGATCCTGGATGCCCTCGACATCCACCAGGCCGTGCTGCTCGGGAACTCGATGGGCTGTCCGGTCGGACTCGAGGTGGCGCACGAGGCGCCTGAGCGGGTCCACAGCCTGGTCCTGGTCTCGCCGGCTGGAGGTCTGCAGAACCAACCACTGCGCCGCGGGCTCGGCCAACTGGCGCTGGACGTGAGTCGTGAGAGCCCGAGGATGGTTCCGGTCGCGCTGCCGGACTACCTGAGGTTCGGGCCGGTCAACGGCCTGCGCCTGTTCCACCAGCTGACCCTCTTCCCGTCCCTGGAGCGATTGCTGCACACGCCCGTCCCGACGCTGGCCGTCCTGGGTGGCCGGGACCCGCTCATGCCGTCTCCGTCGCGGGTCGACGAAGTGGTCCGGCTCGCTTCCGGGCACCTGTCGGTCGCGCTCGTCGAACGGGCTGCGCACGCGGTGAACTTCAGCCACCCGGAGGAGTTGGCGAAGGTGGTCGAGGCCTGGCTGGACGGGGCGCTGCTTGCCGGCGGCGCTCAACTACCTGCCGGGGTCCGCGTGGTCCACCTCCCCGGAGACAGCGTCTGACGCGGTCGCCGGCCGTCGGGCGCGGGCCGGGGCGACGGCGTACTCGGGGGTCAGGGTTGGTGGTTGGGGGTGGCGGCGGCGTCTGATCAGCTTGCCTACCTCGACGACGATCGGGAGGATCGCGGCCAGGCCGGCGCAGGTGAACCACTGGCGTGGACTCAGTTGGGTGGTGAGCAGCCCGCCCTGGAGTGTCGGGAGCTGCGTGCCGAGGAAGAGCAGGACGAAGGAGATCAGCCCGATCGCCACCGCCTTCACGATCGGTGGCGTGAGGCCGCTGGTCGGGTCACGCCGGTTGACCACTGCGTTGAACACGGTCCCCAGCCCCATCACGACGAACGTCATGGTCATCGACACGCTGGCTTGGGTGGGACTCGGCTCGTCCGGTCCCAGGATCAGCGGCCCCAGCGCGGCAAGGAACAGCGCGAAGGCGTAGACGACCCACATCACCACGGCGCCCCGGTTCGTGATCGGTACGCCGGGGTCACGCGGTGGCCGGTGCATCACGTCGGGGTCACCGGGATCGACGGCGATGATGACGACGCCGGCCACGGTGGCGACGAACAGCAGGTACAACACCATGGAGGGCGTCATCGCCACGCCCTCGTTGATGTTGAACACGGTCGCGGCGAGATAGAGCAGGACCAGCGACAGCAGTTGCGTCATCTGGTATCGAACGTACGAAACGACCTTGTCGTAGACGCGCCGGCCGATCTCCACAGCGTGGACGAGCGTGCCGAAGTTGTCGTCGGTCAGCACCATCCGCGCGGCCTGCTTGGTCACCTCGCTCCCGCTTCCCATAGCCACTCCGATGTCGGCCTGCTTGAGGGCGGCCGCATCGTTGACGGCGTCACCGGTCATCGCGACGATCAGGCCTAGCTCCTGCATGGTGCGGGCGAGCCTCAGCTTGTCCTGGGGCGTGACCCGCCCGAACACGTGCAGCTGGGGCAACCGCTCCTTCAGCTCCTCGTCGGTGAGCGCCTGCAACTCCGTCCCGCTGACCGCTCCCGGCCCAAGACCCAGCTCCCCGCCGATCGCCTGCGCGGTGATCGCGTGGTCGCCGGTGATCATGCGTACGTCGATGCCGGCCGTGAGCGCCGTCCGGACCGCGTCCTTGGCCTCCGCGCGCAGTGGGTCGATGATTCCCGCCATCCCCACGAACGACAGCCCTTGGGTCAACGACATCGGGTCGGCGGTCATCGTGGGCAGTTCGTCGTCGGCGATCAGGCGGGCGGCGAACGCGAGGACCCGCAGGCCCTTCTGCCCCATCCGCACGTTAGCGTCGTCGATACCGGCCCGCGACTCGGCGATCGGCAGCTGCGAGCCGCTGAGCGGACCGCCGGCCTGGGTGCAACGCGCGACGACCACGTCGGGTGCGCCCTTGACCAGTTCGATGACATGCTCGACATCGTCGACGGTCACCCGGTGGAACGTCGCCATGAACTTGTACTCGGAGTCGAACGGAACCTCGGCCAGCCGCGGGTAGGCCTGCCGGGTCTCCTCCGCGTCGATGCCGAGTTTCGCGGCCAGCACCACCAGCGCCGCCTCGGTCGGGTCGCCGATCACCGATCCGTCGTCACCGACCACCGCGTCGCTGTCGAGGGCCAGGCCGAGGGCGAGGCGGGTGAAGTCCGGCACGGGCTTGCCGGCCACCGAACGGATCGCGCCGCTCTTGCGGTAACCCTCGCCGTCGACAGTGAACCACAATCCGCTCGCGTACAACGTCGAGACCATCATCTGGTTGAGCGTCAGGGTCCCGGTCTTGTCGGTGTTGATCGCGCTGGTGGCGCCGAGGGTCTCGACATCGGTGAGGTTCTTCACCACCGCCTTCGCCGCGGCCAGCTGCTTCGCGCCGAGCGAGAGCAGGCCGGAGACGAACGCCGGCATGCCGGTCGGGATCGCCGAGATCGCCATCGCGGTGCCGAGCAGCAGCACTTCCTTGCCGGGCACCCCGCGGATCAGGCCGGCGACCACGATGATCGCGACCGCGCCCCAGGCGATGGTCCCGAGGATCTTCGTCAGCGAGTCCAGCTCCCGCTGCAACGGCGACCGCGTCCGCTTCACCGAGGTGAGCATCGTCGCGATCTGGCCCATCTGCGTCTGCATCCCGGTCGCGGTGACCAGGATCGTGCCGGTGCCCCGGGTCACCGAGGTGTTCTGGAACAGCATGTCGGTCTGGTCGCCCAGCGCGACATCTGCCTCGATCAGCGTGCCGGAGTCCTTGGCGATCGGCGCGCTCTCCCCGGTGAGCGCGGCCTCCTGCGCCTCCAGCGTCGCGGACCGGATGATGCGCCCGTCGGCGGGCACGATGTCGCCCGCCTCGACCTCGACCAGGTCGCCCGGAACCACCTCGGTCGCCGCGATCATCGTCACCTCGCCGTCGCGGATCACCCGGGCCTGCGGGATCTGCATCTTGGCCAGGGCATCGACGCTCGCCCGCGCCGTCAGCTCCTGGCGGGTGCCGAGTCCGACGTTCAGCAGGATGAGCAGGGCGACCAGGATCCCGGTCGAGAACTCCCCGATCAGCAGGCTCACGACCACGACGGCGATCAGCATCAGGTTCATCGGGTCGCGGACCTGGGCCAGCGCGACGGCCCAGATCGAGGGCGGCTTCTCCGCCGCGATCTGGTTCGGGCCGTACGAGGAGAGCCGGCTCGCCGCTTCGGTCCCGGTCAGCCCGGCGACGGCGTCGGATCCGGCCGCGGCGACCGCTTCGTCCGTCCCCAGCGAGTAGGGCGGCCCCCCGGTGCCGGTCGATCCGGTGCCGGTTGCTGCTTCCCCGGTCGATCCGGTGCCGGTTGATGCGGACGCTGTCATGCCGGTCTCGCTCACGGTTTCTCCCCTCCGCCTCGTGTACGGCGGCCCCGCTTTCACGGTAGACCGAGCGTGGCCGTACGCCTACGGCTCCGCGTCGTGGAGATCTACCGGGTGCGCAGCGACTCGAGGTCGGCCTGGCAGCGGCGCTCGACCTCGGCGAGTTCCTGCAGGGTTTCGTCGATGTCGCGGCGGCGCTGTTCGAGGTCGGCGCGGCGGTGGGTGATCTGGGCGAGGAGGTATTCGAGCTGGCCTGCCTCACCCGGCTCGGCGTCGTACATGTCGACGATGGTGGCGATCTCGTCGAGGGAGAAGCCGAGGCGCTTGCCGCGCAGGATCAGGCCGAGACGGACCTTGTCGCGGGAGTGGTACACGCGGACCGTGCCGCGGCGCTCGGGCGTGAGCAGGCCGCGGTCCTCGTAGAACCGGATCGTTCGCAGCGTGACGTCGTACTCGGCTGCCAGTTCGGCTATCGACCAGGTAGGCACCGGGATATTGTGCACGCACCCCAGCGTGCTTTACGTTTACGTAAGCGTCAAGCACAGAGGAGTGCGTCATGTTCGAGCTGTCCGAGGAGCACCGCGAGTTCCGCCACAGCGTCCGCGACTTCGCCGAGGCGGAGATCGCGCCGTTCGCCGCCGAGTGGGACCGCAAGCACTACTTCCCGGTGGAGGTCGTGCAGAAGATGGGCCGGCTCGGCCTGTTCGGACTGACCGCACCGGAGGAGTACGGCGGTGCGGGCGGTGACTTCACGAGTCTGTGCGTGGCGATCGAGGAGATCTCCCGGGTCGACCAGTCGATGGGCATCACCCTCGAGGCGGCGGTCGGGCTCGGGATCAACCCGATCCTGACGTTCGGCACCGACGAGCAGAAGGCCACCTGGCTGCCCGACCTGGTGGCGGGCCAGAAGCTGGCCGGGTTCGGGCTGACCGAGCCGGAGTCGGGGTCCGACGCGGGCGCGACCAAGACGCGCGCGGTGCTCGACGGCGGCGAGTGGGTGATCGACGGCGCGAAGCAGTTCATCACCAACTCCGGCTCCACCATCACCTCGTGCGTGACCGTGACCGCGCGGACCGGTGAGAAGGCCGACGGCAAACCGGAGATCTCCACGATCATCGTCCCGAGTGGTACGCCGGGCTTCGTGGCCGAGGCGGCGTACGACAAGCTCGGCTGGCATGCGTCTGACACCCATCCGCTGGCGTTCACCGGCTGCCGGGTGCCGGAGGCGAACCTGCTCGGCACGCGCGGCAAGGGGTTCGCGCAGTTCCTCGCGACGCTCGACGACGGGCGGGTGGCGATCGCGGCCGTCGCACTCGGGTGCATCCGGGCCTGCCTGGAGATGTCGGTCCAGTACGCCGGCGAGCGGCAGACGTTCGGTGGTCCGATCGGGCGCAAGCAGGGCGTCGCGTTCCAGATCGCGGACCTGAAGGTGATGGCCGACGCGGCGGAGCTGCTCGTCTACCGGGCCGCGGCACTGAAGGACGCCGGCGCGTCGATGGCCGAGTTCAAGCAGGCCGCGTCGGTGGCGAAGCTGTACGCGACCGAGTCCGCGGTGACCGCGACCCGGATCGCGACCCAGGTCTTCGGCGGCTACGGCTTCATGGAGGAGTACCCGGTGACGCGCTTCTACCGCGACGCCAAGATCCTCGAGATCGGCGAGGGTACGTCGGAGGTCCAGCGGATGCTGATCGCCCGGAGCCTCGGGCTCCCGGTGGAATGACGGCCTACGAACGGTGAGTGTCAGGATGACCGTATGACGCGGGATCACTGGACAGAGGTCAAGGTTGCGCGCGAGGCGACACTGGGGCCACCGGAGAAGGCGGCGGCCAAGCTCGCGAGTCAGAACAAGCTGTACGTGCGTGACCGGATCGCCCTGCTCGTCGACGAGGGCAGCTTCGTCGAGGACGCCCAGCTGGCCAACGCGCTCAACCCCGGGCTGCCCGCCGACGGCGTGCTCACCGGCCGGGCGCTGGTCGACGGCCGCCCGGCCCTGCTGGTCGCCAACGACCCGACCGTGAAGGCCGGGTCGTGGGGCGCCCGGACGGTGGAGAAGATCGTCCGGATGACCGAGGTCGCGATCCGCGACGAGCTGCCGATCTTCTGGCTGATCGACTCCGCCGGCGCCCGGATCACCGACCAGGTCGACCTGTTCCCCGGCCGGCGCGGTGCCGGGCGGATCTTCCACAACCAGGTCGCGCTGTCCGGCAAGGTGCCACAGATCTGCTGCCTGTTCGGTCCGTCCGCCGCCGGTGGCGCGTACATCCCGGCGTTCTGCGACATCGTGATCATGGTCGACGGCAACGCCTCGATGTACCTGGGCTCACCGCGGATGGCCGAGATGGTGGTCGGCGAGAAGGTGACGCTGGAGGAGATGGGCGGCGCCCGGATGCACACCAGCGTCTCCGGCTGCGGCGACCTGCTCGCGTCCGACGACACCGAGGCGATCGAGCTCGCGAAGCAGTATTTCTCCTACCTGCCCGGTTCGTGGCAGTCGCGGCCTCCGTCGTACGACGCCTCGCCGCCGGCGCGCGCTTTCACCCGGGATCTGGTGCCGGCCGAGGAGAGCGTCGGGTTCGACATCCACGACGTGATCGACGCGCTCCTCGACGCGGACACGTTCTTCGAGGTCAAGCCGGCGTACGCGCCGGAGCTCGTCACCGGGTTCGGCCTGCTGGCCGGCCAGGTGGTCGGGATCGTCGCGAACCAGCCGGTCGTGAAGGGCGGCGTACTGTTCGTCGACTCCGCGGACAAGGCGGCTCGGTTCATCTGGTTGTGCGACGCGTTCAACGTGCCGCTGGTGTACCTGTGCGACGTGCCGGGCTTCATGATCGGCAGTGAGGTGGAGCGGGCCGGGATCATCCGGCATGGCGCGAAGATGATCACCGCGGTGTCGGAGGCGACCGTGCCGACCGTGTCGGTGATCGTCCGGAAGGCGTACGGCGCCGGCCTCTACGCGATGTGCGGACCCGGGTTCTCGCCGGACGCGTGTATCGCGTTGCCGACCGCGAAGATCGCGGTGATGGGGCCGGAGGCGGCGATCAACGCCGTGTACTACAACAAGATCCAGGAGATCGCCGACGAGGGTGAGCGGGTCGAGTACGTGTCGAAGCTCCGCGAGGAGTACGAGACCGATATCGACATCCTCCGGCTGGCCGCCGACCTGGTCATCGACGCCATCGTCGAGCCGGAGAACCTGCGCAACGACCTGATCGCCCGGCTGGCCGCCGCCCAGTCCAAGGACCGGACTTTCTCGCACCGCCGCCACGGCGTCCCACCGGTGTAGTTAGCCTCGTCCGTATGACTGACTTCGCCAACCGGATCCGTTCGCGCGAAAAGCTGGTCGGCTACTGGGTGACGCTGGATGCGCCACCGGCGACCGAGCGGATCGCGCGGCTCGGCTACGACTATGTGGTGCTCGACGGGCAGCACGGGCTGATCGGATCCACCGGCCTGCTGAACGGGCTGCTGGCGATCGACGCGGGCGCGGCGCTCGGCGAGGTCAGGTCGGTCGGGCTGGTCCGCGTCGAGGCGAACGATCCGACGCCGATCGGGCGTGCGCTGGACGCGGGAGCCGCCGGTGTGATCGTGCCATTGATCGATACCGCGGACGACGTGGCGCGGGCGGTCCAGGGGGCCAAGTATCCGCCGGTCGGCGGGCGCTCGTTCGGCCCGACGCGGGCGTCGCTGCGCATCGGCCCGGTCCCGGCCGACGCCAACGCGGCGACCGTCGTACTCGCGATGATCGAGACCCCGCTCGGCCTGAAGAACGTTGCGGAGATCTGCGCGACGCCCGGGCTGGACGGCGTGTACGTCGGGCCCTCGGACCTCGGGCTCGCGCTGGGTGCCCGCTTCCCGGGTGACCCGGAGATCGAGGGTCCGTTCGAGGAGGCGGTCGAGCTGATCGCGCGGACCGCAGCCGAGGCCGGGATCGCGGCCGGCATCCACACCTTCGACGGCGAGTCAGCCAAGCGCCGGCTGGCCCAGGGCTACTCCTTCGCCACCGTCTCCTCCGACCTCAACCACCTCGAAGCCATCGCCGCTGCCCACCTCGAAACCGTCCGCTCTTAGGAACATGCAGGCGCCTTCTCGGGTTAGGTTCGGAGAGGATACATCGAGGAGGGCCTGGATGAAGGCACCCGAGCGAGGGGCGCTGCCGCTGGGACTGGCGGCGACACTGGGGCGGACGTATGGGCGCCTGACCGAGACCGTGCAGGGGTTGAGCGACGCGGATTTCGAGCGCGAGACCAGATGCGCCGGTATGCCGGTCGGTCCGCTGCTGGTCCATCTGCTGTACGACGCTCAGCGCGCTCTGATCGCGTTCGCCAGCCCGGCCACCGCGGATCCGGATCGCGATTTCGTCACGTACTGGCAGGACTTCCCGGCCCGGACCAATGGTGACCCCGAACCGGATACGAGTTTCGTCCGCGGGGTCGCGGCGGCGTACCGGAAGCCCGGCGTACTGGTCCAGCACTGGCGCGAGGTGTCCGAGGCGGCGGTACGGGCGGCCGCGGCCGGCCTGGCCGACAAGACCCGCCGGGTCGAGACGCAGGGGCACGTGTTGCGGGCGAAGGACTTCGTTGCGACCTTGGTGCTCGAAGCAACCGTCCACCACCTCGACCTGGTCGTCGGCTTCCCGGACGCGCCCGAGCCGGATCCGGAGGGGCTGCAGGTGGTGGCCCGGACGCTGGACGGCCTGTTCGGCCCGGAGGCGTGGGACGAGATCGGCTGGGACACCACGACGTACGTGCTCAAGGCGACCGGCCGGATCCCGCTCGACGAGGACGATCTGGACATGCTCGGCCCGCACGCAGACCGCCTGCCGCTTCTCGCCTAGAGCACCCCGGCGAACGGGTCGTCGAGGTCCTGCCAATTCAGGCTGGCGAGCTCGGACTCGGTCAGCAGGCACGCGTCGAGGACCGACTGCAGGCGGGCCGGATCCAGGCCCATGCCGGTCGCCACGACCGAGCACTCCGCGAGGTGCTCGGTCTCGGACCACTCGCCGAGCATGCCGAGCGACGCGCTGTACCCGGCCGACTCCCAGCGGACCCGTTGGGTCGGACGGTTCGCCAGCCAGACCACACCGCGGCTGCGGACCACGCCGTTCACGATGTCCTCGAGTGCGTCGTTCAGCCTGGCCGGATGCAGCGGCCGGGTCGATCGCCACAGCACAGTCGTGACGCCGTCCCCGCTGGGTTGGACCCGGTCCGACGACGCGAGCTCACCGGCCCACGCCTCGGCCGCGTCGAAGTCGAACAACCCGGTACGAGCGACCGCGCCGATCGGCACGCCTCCCGGGTCGGTGGCAACAACCGTCGTCCGCGGGTTCAGGTGCCCGAGGAGGTTGTGCAGTCGCTCGGGCGCCGCGTTGCGATGGGCGTTCGCGAGTACGCAGACATCGGCGTACTCGATCTGTCGTGCGGTGAGCTCCGCGACGTTGCGTCGGTCCGGCAGGCCGAGCGCGAGCCCTCGCTCTGCCAGCAGTTCGTCGCCGGACAGTTGCGCGACGAGCAGTACGGCGTCGACCACGCAGGTGACCGTGTCGACGACGAGCTCGGGCAGCGCCGCCACGAGTGTGGTCACGAGCGGCCGCGCCTCCATCGCCGGGGGAGTGGCCAGTACGACGTGATCCCAGTGCGCCCGCGCGACCAGAGTCTCGAGCAGTGGCACCAGCGACTCGATCAGCTGGCACGCACCGCAGTCGTCCCCGACCGTGAACTCGCCGGCGTCGATCGGCCCGGACGCATCCTGCACTCGCCAGGTCAGCACGCCGCGCTCGGGCAGCTCGTCCTGATCGATCACCACGACCACTGTGGTCGCGTCCGTCATCGCAGCGAGCACAGGCCCCCGCAGCGTCGTGGAGAGCCCCACCAACAGGGACAACGGCGTCTTCACTTGGGCGGTCATGCCCCGAGTATATGAAAACGATTTTCATCAGTCCAGAGCTGTTCCCTAGTGTGCAGCTCGACAGGAGGTATCGGTTGGACCAGTGGATCCTGAGCGTGGACAGGCCGATCCGAGGTGGTCGAGGGGCGATACCTCCTGTCGAGCTGCACGGAAATCGATGGGCGGGGGTCCGGGGGGTCTGGTAGGCAGGGGGCCATGGCGATCGAGACCGGGCGGTTCAAGGGTGGGTGGGACGAGCTCGTGGAGCTCCTGGACCTGGCGTTCGCGGCGCCGTGGACCGAGGCGCAGTACGAGACGGAGCGCAAGGTCTGGGAGGCGGACCGGAGCATCGTCGCGATCGACGACGGACAGCTGGTCGGTCATACCGGGGCGTTCTCGCTGCGGATGGCGGTGCCGGGCGCCGCCGAGGTGCCGGTGGCCGGAGTGACCATGGTCGGGGTTCGGCCGACGCATCGGCGGCGCGGCATCCTGCGGGATCTGATGCGCGAGCAACTGACCGAGATCCACGAGACCGGGACCGAGCCGCTGGCCGCCCTGACTGCGAGCGAGCCGGTCATCTACGGCCGCTTCGGCTATGGGTTCGCGTCGGACGTCCAGGAGATCGTCGTACCCAAAGCCGCGCGCGGACTGCGACCGGTGGCCGGCATCGACGACGTACGGATCCGGTACGTCGACGTGCGGGAGACCCTCGCGACCTGCGCGGCACTGCGCAACCGGCTCGCGGCAGAGCGGCCGGGGATGTTCCAGCATGACGAGCGCTGGCACGAGTACGTGATCGCCGACAACGTGACGGGCGATCCGGCCAGCGGGTCGAAGCGGCGGTGTGTGCTGGCCGAGCGCGACGGCGAGGTGACCGGGTTCGCGTACTACCGGACGAAGCGGGCCGAGAAGGGTTTCGTCGAGGTCAACCGGGTGCATGCCGTGGACGTCGCGTCGCACGCTGCGCTGTGGCGCTACCTGCTGGAGCCAGACCTGCTGAGTGAGATCCGCTGCGAGATGCTGGCCTCGGACGACCCGCTGCTCGATCTGCTGCTCGACCAGCGAGCCCCGTCACCGATCACCCGGGACGGCCTGTGGGTGCGCCCGGTCGATGTCGGCCGCGCGCTCGCCGCCCGGACATACGCGCGGGATGTCGACGTCGTCCTCGCGGTCACTGACAACTTCCTGCCCTGGAACGCCGGGACATGGCACCTCACCGGTGGCCCGGACGGCGCCGCCTGTGAGCCCAGCACGCGGACGCCCGATCTGACCGTCGACGTCCGCGAACTCGGGGCCGTCTACCTCGGCAAGCCGTCGCTCGCGCGGCTCGGCCGGGCCGGACTGGTCGAGGAGCACACGGCCGGTGCGCTGGCCGCGACCTCGCAAGCGTTTTCCACATCTCGCCTACCGTTCCTCGATACCGGCTTCTGATCGGTTAGCCTTCCCAGATGCAGACGCAGCGTCGGGGTGCGCTCGCGCTGGCCGCCGTCCTGCTCGTGGGGGTCGTGGCGGCCGGATTCGTGGTGCTCGCGTCGGCCGGTGGTTCGGTCCGGCCGGTCAGTGAGAGCACGTTGCGGTCCAGCCCGCGCACGCTGCCGACCTTCACGCCGACCCAGTCCGTGAACGTGCCGACACCGGTCGGGCCGCCGCCGCAGCGCAACGTGAAGCCCCGGCCGGTGCCGGACTGGTTGAAGGCCTTGTGGCAGGCGCTGGTCTACCTCCTGATCGCGGTGATCGCGCTGTTCCTGGGCCGGCTGATCTACCGCATCATCCGCAAGGTCGAGCTTCCGCAGGCAGAGACGACGGACGCCGAGTGGGAGCGGATCAAGGCCGATCGGTTGGCTGAGGCCGTCGACACCGGCTTGGCGCGGATCGATTCCGGTACGGCGACCGACGCGGTGATCGCGTGCTGGGTCGCGCTCGAGGAGGCGGCCGCGTCCGCGGGGGTGGCGCGTGATGCGTCGGAGACGCCGGCCGAGTTCACCGTTCGGGTCCTGGGCGTCGGGGGTATCTCCGAGCCGCAACTGGATCGGCTCGGTGAGCTGTACCGCGAGGCCCGCTACTCCACGCACGGCTCGACCGAGGAGGCGCGCACCGAGGCCCGGGCCGCGCTCCTTCGTCTCCGCGACGAGCTGGCTGTTGCCGACACCGCGGGAGCCGCGTCATGACGTCGTACCGGTGGTCACCGTTGGAGGAGAAGGGACCGCCGCCGGATCCCAAGGAGCGGAAGAAGGTCCGGTCGCTGCGGCTGGACAAGGTGCTTCTGCAGCATGTCGGGATTACCGTGCTGGCGAGCCTGCTGCTGGTCGGCGTGTTTGCGGCGGCCGGGATGGCGCCCCGGCCGTTGTGGTTCGTGACCGCGGCGCTGGCGATCGGGTTCGGGTCGCTGGCGATCCGGCTGATCGGCCCGCAGGTGCTGGAGACCAACTGGCCCGGCCGGCAGGACGAGCTGGCCGTGCTGCGGGCCCGGAGCAACGACAACGGCACCCAGTTCATCGCCACCTGGTTGCAGGAGTCCAGCCGGGAACGCCGGGCCGGCGAGGGCTCGCAGACGTTCATCCGGCGGATCCGCCCGCTGCTGCTGGAGCTGACCACCGATCGCCTGGTGCACCGCCACGGCATCGATCCCGAGCGCGAGCCGGACCGGGCCCGCGCGCTCACCGGCGATCGGCTCTGGGGTCTGATCACCGGCGACGACAAACGCACCGCGTCCCTCGACGAGATCGAGTACGCGATCCACACCATCGAGAACCTGTGAGGAACTGTGACTGATCACGACCTAACGCTCGGCGAGGTCTCTGAGCTGAGCCGCCGGGTGCTTGAGCGGGTGAGCCAGGCAGTGGTCGGGAAGTCTGAGGCGCTGGAGCTGGTGCTCGCCGGGATCCTCGCGGGCGGGCACGTGCTGCTGGAGGACTACCCCGGCCTGGCGAAGACGCTGGCAGCCCGGTCGTTCGCGCAGGCGCTCGGGCTGGAGTTCCGCCGGGTGCAGTTCACGCCCGACCTGTTGCCGTCGGATGTGACGGGCGCGTTCGTGTACGACCAGAAGGAGTCGGAGTTCGTCTTCCGGCCGGGGCCGATCTTCACCGGCCTGCTGCTGGCCGACGAGATCAACCGGACCCCGCCGAAGACCCAGGCCGCACTGCTCGAGTCGATGCAGGAGCACCAGGTCACCGTCGAGGGCCAGACCTTCCCGCTGCCCAACCCGTTCCACGTGCTCGCGACCGCGAACCCGGTCGAGTACGAAGGCACCTACCCGCTACCCGAGGCCCAGCTCGACCGCTTCATGTTGCGCATCGGCTTCGGCTACCCGAGCGCCGAGGAGGAGTGGGAGGTACTGCGTCGCCGGATGAGCCGCCGCCAGGAAGACCAGACGGTCGACGCCGTCACCGATGCCGCCGGACTGCGTGCCGCCCAACGGGCCGTCGAAACGGTCGCCGTCGACAACACGGTCGGCCAGTACTGCGTGGAGCTCGCGGCCGCGACCCGTCGGGACTCGCAGGTCCTCGTCGGCGCATCACCTCGTGGCTCGCTCGCGCTGCTCCTGACGGCCCGTGCGTACGCCGTGATCCAAGGCCGGGACTACGTCGTACCAGAGGATGTGAAGGCGGTCGCCGTACCTGCTCTGGCGCACCGGATCACCGTGCGGCCGGAGCTGTGGCTGCATGAGGTCACCGGCGCGACCGTGGTCCGCACGGTGCTCGGTACGGTCGCGACACCTCCGACCGTGGTCAGCGCTTCCCGCTGATGAGATGGCAACCGACCCATGCGCAGATCCGGGCGGTCTGCGCGGCCGCCGTGCTGCTTGGCATCGCGGTGCTCGCGCGGCGGCCGGATGCTGCGGTGTTCGGGCTGCCACTGGCGTTCGTCGCGGTCTGGGGACGGTACTTCCGGCCGCGTGAACGGCCCGACGTGCACACCGAGCTCGACACGGACGTGTTGTTCGAGGGACAAGCGACGACGTACCGGCTGCGGGTGTCCGGGACTGTTGACCCGGACATCGATTTGATCGTGGCAGCCTTGCCGCGGTCGCAGTGGTTCCAGTACGACCCACCGCAGGCGGCGATCGCGGAGCCGGTGTCGGACGGTGCCGTCACGCTCGAAGTCGGACTGAGGTCCAAGCGGTGGGGTCAGCGGGCGTTGGAGCGACCAACGGTTGCGGCGACCTCGACGCTCGGCGCTTATCGGGTCCAGGTGACGTCGGCGGAGCCGCTGTCCGTGACCACGTTGCCGTTGCGGGAGGGCTTCGAGGCGGTCGACGCCGTACCGCGGCCGGCCGGACTGGTGGGGCTGCATCGCTCGCGGCGACCGGGTGAGGGGACCGAGCTGGCCGGCGTACGGCCGTTCCGCACCGGGGACCGGCTGCGGCGGATCAACTGGTCCGTGTCCGCGCGGACCCGCGAGCTGCACGTCACGTCGACCTGGTCCGATCGCGACACCGAAGTGGTGATCCTGCTCGACACCGGCGGCGAGATCGGGATCAGCGAAGGCATCGACGGGCGGTCGAGCAGCCTGGACACCGCCGTACGAGCGGCCGCGTCGATCGCCGAGCACTACCTGCGGCACGGCGACCGCGTCCGGCTGATCGACACCGGGAACCTGGTCCGCGGCGTCCGCTCCGGCAGCGGCCGGGGCCACCTGCGCCGGATCCTCGACACCCTCGTGCACGCCGATCGCCGGGGCCGCCAGCAGGACGAAGAACAACTGGCCCGGCGGAACCGGATCAGGTCCGACAGCCTGGTGCTGGTGCTCAGCCCGCTGCTAAGGCAAGCAACGCTCGGGTACGTCGTGACGCTCGTGCACTCGGGTTGCACGGTGATCGCCGTGGACACCTTGCCACCGGACGTCGCGTCGATCATCGACCTCGAAGAGCACGACGCCCGGACCTGGCCGCTCGCCTGGCGCCTGCGGCTGCTGGAACGACGCCGCGACCTCGACCGCCTCAGCGACCTCGGCGTACCGACCGTGCGCTGGCGAGGCGCCGGCACCCTGGACGAGGTCCTCCGAGACGCGTCCCGGCTATCCGCCGCCCCGCGGATGCGCTCATGACCGCGGGCCTCGAGGATGCGCTCATGACGGCTGTCGATCGGGGGAGGTACTGATGACGGCCGCCGAGAGGATCACGCTGTGGCTGGCCCAGCTGCGGGCATCCGGACGAGCCGTACTACTGGCAAGGCTGGTGATCGCCGTCGCGGGAACCGTCGCACTCGTGGTCCCGGCGCTGCAGTCCTGGGACCAGATGGACCTGATCCCACTGCTCGGAGTCCCGATGCTCCTCGCGACGGTGGTCCTACCGGATTCGCTGGCCGGGTTGGTCTTCCTCCTGATAGTCACCTTTGGCTGGCTGATGCGAGCCCCGGGCAAGCCGACCTGGGGCCTGGCCATCACCGCGATCGCCTTACTCCTGGTCCACCTGGCCACCGCGTTCAGCGCCCAACTCCCGTCGTACGCCCGAATCCACCGAGACGCCCTGCGCCGTTGGCTGTTGCCGGGGGCAATCGCCACCCTCCTCGTCCCAGTAGTCGCCATAGCCGCCGCTCTGGTCCAAGGCGCTGACATCCCGGGATCCCTCCTAGTCACCGTCGGCGCCCTCCTCCTCGCCACCGCCACCATCTGGTTCGCCGCCGGCCAAAAACTCACCCGCGACTAGCCCAGCAGGTACACCCACACCTGCCCCCGCGGTCGCTCTGGTGGAACGAGGCTCACGCAGCGGATCGCGTCAGGTCTTCCGTCAGCCAGGGGTTCCCGCCACCTTGTGCACCGGTCGACCACCGAACAGGCCCGACAATGGTCGGTGGATGCACAAGGACGATTCAGTTACGGCGACGGAGGAACCCGTCAGCCTGCCGCGCCGACCCAGCGGTGGTAGGCGTTGAGGTCGACGTTGCTGCCGCACACGATGGTGACCACGTGTCGGCCGGCGAAGCGGTCACGGTCTTCGAGGATCGCCGCGATGCCGAGCGCGGCCGACGGTTCGACGACCAGGCCCGCGCGGTCGAGGAGCAGCCGCATTCCGGCGATGATCGACGCTTCCTGGACCAGGACGGCGTCGTCAGCGACCTTGAGGAGGTCGTCCAGGACGGCCGGAATGGGATACCGGCCGGCGACTCCGTCGGCGATGGTGTTGGTGGAGTCGGTGGTGACGACGCGTCGTTGGTGCCAGGAGTGGGTTGCCGCCGCCCGCTCGCGAGCCAACTCGTGGTCGCCGTCGACCAGTTCCAGCTTGGCGTCCAGCGCGCGGATGCGATCAAGCTTGGCGACGGTCGCGAAGCGGGACGCCACGACGGTGACGTCGAGCCCGCGTCCGCGACCGGACCACGCGAGGGCTTGGCCGAGGTTGCCCGCGCTGGCGCACACCACGGCCCGTGAGCCGCTCTCGGCGAGCTGGGTCGTGACCAGTTCGGTGCCGCGTCCCTTGAAGCTGCGGACCGGATTCGCCGTCTCGAGCTTGATGCTCACCGCGCACCCGAGGGCCGGCTCCAGCGCCTCACAGGGGTACAGGGGAGTGTCTAGAAAGATCGGGTCGATAACCCGCCGAGCCGCCCGAACCCGAGCAAGATCAAGCCGCGTCTCCAGCACGCCACAGGAGTCTAGCCGGGAGTACGCGCGGGCTCAGTCGGTGCCGAAGGTAGAGGTCAGTTCTTCGGACCAGGGGAGGGTGATGGCGTCGGGGCCGAGGACTTGCATGGCTGACATGACTGTGAGGAGCATGCCGGTGGAGAGGAACTCGCGGGCCTCTCGGGGGGAGGCGCCGGTGAGGTCTCGGATCAGGTGGTAGATGCCGCCGAAGCGATTGCGGACGCAGTCGCCGATGGCTGGGTCGCCGCTGGCTGAGAAGCCGTGCAGGAGAACCAGCAGGAGCTCCGGCTCCTCCAGCAGGCGCTCGTAGTTGTGGCCGAGACTGCTCAGCTCGGGGGACTCCTCGGCCGCCTCGCGGAAGATCTGTTCGATCCGGTCGCAGACGGACTGTACGGCGGCCAGGAACAGCTGCTGCTTCGTGCCGAACAGGCGGATCACGTAGGGCTGGGACACACCCGCCATCCGGGCGATCTCGTCCGTCTTGGTGCCCTCGTACCCGGATGCTCCGAACGCCTGCACAGCCGCCCGCAGCACCTCCTCGCCCCGCTCCGCCGCCGTCAACCGAACCCTCGTCATGGATCTTCTCCTTCGCGTCCCTTGACATGTTATCAGTGGATGCATACTTTGGTTCCACGAACTTGTTATCAGTGAATTACAACTAGGAGCTTGGGATGACGTCGACCGCTCTCGATGAGCTGGACAAGGTCACACCGCCGGCCCGCCGCTTCGGGCTCGGCGCTGTGCTGGCCGCGGTGGGGATTCCCACCTTCATGGTCACGCTGGACAACTTGGTCGTGACGAACGCGCTGCCGGTGATCAAGGCCGAGCTCGGCGCGTCCCTGTCCGACCTGCAGTGGTTCGTGAACGCCTACACGCTGTCCTTCGCCGCCCTGCTGCTGACCGCGGCGGCGATCGGTGACCGGCTCGGTCGCCGGCGGATCTTCCTCGCCGGGATCGCCCTGTTCACGCTCGCCTCGGCGGCCTGCGCGCTGGCGACCGAGCCGTGGATGCTGATCGGGGCCCGCGCGATTCAAGGTGTCGGCGCGGCAGCCGTGATGCCGTTGTCGCTGACGTTGCTGGCCGGCGCCGTACCCGAGAAGATGCGCAGTGCAGCGATCGGCATCTGGGGTGGCATCTCCGGACTCGGCGTCGCGGTCGGTCCGGTCGTCGGTGGAGCTGTTGTCGACGGCCTGAACTGGCAGTGGATCTTCTGGCTGAACGTGCCCGTCGGCGTGATCGCCGTACTGCTCGCCGCCCGCGTGCTGACCGAGTCGAAGGGTACGGCGAAGCGCCTGGATCTGGTCGGATTGGTCCTGTCGGCGGCCGGCGTACTGTCGATCGTCTGGGGTGTCGTGCACGGTGCCGATGACGGCTGGACGTCGGGTAGCGTGCTGGGCTCGCTGGTCGCCGGTGTGGTGCTGCTGGCCGCGTTCGTCGGCTGGGAGCGGCGGACCGCGGCTCCGATGCTGCCGCTGCGGTTGTTCTCGGTACGGGCGTTCAGCGTCGTGAACATCACCTCGTTCACGTTCTCGGTCGGCGTGTTCGGCTCGGTGTTCCTGCTGGCCCAGTTCTTCCAGGTCGTGCAGGGCTACAGCCCGCTGGAGTCGGGTATTCGGACGATGCCGTGGACGATGGCGCCGATGGTGGTCGCACCGATCGCCGGCCTGATCGTCGACCGGGTCGGGCCGCGTGTCCTGATCGCGACCGGGCAGGTGCTGCTCGCCGCAGCGCTCGGCTGGCTGGCTCTGATCACGACAGCCACGACACAGTACGGCGAGATGGTCATCCCGTTCGTCCTTGCCGGTGTCGGAATGGGCCTGACCTTCGCACCCGCCGCGAGTGTCGTGATGGCGAGCGCGTCCGACGCGGACCGCGGTGTGGCGTCCGGCACGAACAACACCATCCGTGAGGTCGGCGTCGCGATGGGCGTCGCCGTACTCGCGTCAGTCTTCGCCTCGGCCGGCTCCTACGAGTCCCCGGAGGCGTACGCCGACGGACTGGTCCCCGCGGTCTGGACCGGCGCCGCCATCGTCGCCGCCGGCGCGATCGTCGCACTCCTGCTCCCGGGCCGCAAACGCCTTACAGTGTGAGCGTGCTGGACGCTGACGACGTACGACGGATCGCGCTGTCCTTCCCGGCGACGGTGGAGAAGCAGCGGTGGGGACACCCGACGTTCGATGTCGCGGGGCGGATGTTCGTGACGGTTCCGGACGACCAGACGTCGTTCGCGGTGCGGTGTCCCCGGCTGGAGCGGGCGGAGCTGATCGCGGCGGAACCTCAGAAGTTCTGGGTTCCGCCGCACGAGGCGGGTTCGAACTGGGTTCGGGCCCGCCTCGCCGCGCTCGAGGACGCCGACGAGCTGCACGACATCCTGCTCGACTCCTGGCAGCAGGTCGCCCCGCCGGACCTAGCTGACGTTGGCGGGTGACGCCGCGAAGGTGTTGCAGCTGGCCGGATTCGCGTTGGTGAAGGACTTGCCCATGAAGCGGGCCTGGCTGGCCACGCTGCCGTGGTCACCCTGCTCGGGCTTGTCTCCGGCGGTGACGACCCACTTCTTCCAGACGTAGAGCATCATCCCGTTGATCGGGTAGCTGCGCTTGTTCGCGGCCAGGAAGACACCGGCGAAGCAGTTCGCCTGCAGCTCCATCCGGCGCGTCATCCGCATCTGGCCGGCGTAGTCGGTCTGCTCGTACCGCATCCGGCTGGACGCCTGCAGGATCCCGGTCATGTACTGCACGCTGTGCCCGTACTCGTGGGCGATCGACCGCGAGTACCACATCCGCGCATACGCCTTGGACTCGGCGTCCGGGTACTCGTTGTACGCCTTCACGAAGACGTCGACCTTCATGTACATCATGTGGTTGCCGGAGCAGTAGAACGGCACGTTGACCGGGCCGTCGCCGCACGGACTGTGCACGCTGGTGCCCGACCAGTAGAGCATCTGCGGCGCCGTGAACTTGTAGCCCGCCTTCGCCACCAGCGGGGCCCATGACTGGTCCAGGCAGGGCTTGAGCGCGGCCCAGTACGACGCCGCGTTCTTGGCGGTGGTCGGCCGGACCTTCGGCTCCTTGCAGTTCACGGTGCGCATCTGGCCGACGGTGTAGAGCGCGTTCTTGGCGACGACCGTCGCGTCGGACGGGGCCTGCTTCGGAGCTGAGGTCGACGACGTCGAGGTCGGCTCCTCGGTGGGCTGCTCGGTCGGCTCCGAGGTGGTGGTCGGCTCCGGCGTGTACCGGCGCGAGCTGACCGGCGGGGTGTAGTCGTTGTCGGCGTTCTTCTTGATCACACCGAAGATCCAGGCGCCGACGACGGCCACCCCGACCAGGCCGAGGATCGCGACCAGCGGTCCCTTGGACTTCTTCTTCGGCCGCTGCGGCTGCCAGCCCGGCTGGAACCCCGGACCACCAGGACCACCAGGCCCACCAGGACCGGGCGGCCCGAAGCTGGGTCCCCAGCCGAAGCCCGGTCCCTGCTGCGGCGCCATCGAGGCCGGGCGGTACTGCGGCTGGCCTTGCGGCTGACCGCCGTACTGAGGCTGACCGCCGTACTGCTGTGGTGGGGGACCGTAAGAACCGGGTGGCGGGCCGTACTGGGCGGGTGGCGGACCCGGCTGCTGGTACGGCGGGTTCTGACCCGGACCGCCGTAGGGTGGCTGACTCAACCCCGTTTCCTTTCCTCAGAATCGCTCGGCCACAGTATCGGCAACAAACAGGTCAGCCCTCCGCACCCCTGCGAGGTAGGGTCGGCCAGGTGACCGACGCACTCACGCCGAACAGCCCGATCGACCAGCTCGCCGACCGCTACCTCGAGCAGTACGTCGCTCTGCAGCCGGCCGCCGCGACCTTCATGGGGATCGCGGGTCACGACCACGCGTTACCGGACTACTCTCCGTCCGGCTTCGAAGGCCTGATCGAGCTGACCCGGCGATCGGTCGCCGAGGCGCGGGCGATCGAGACGGGCAGCCCGCGCGAGGAGGTCGCCAAGGACGCGTTCCTGGAGCGCCTCGGGCTCGAGCTGGAGACGTACGAGGCCGGCCTGCCGCAGCACCAGGTGAACGCGATCGCCTCGGTCGCGGCCGAGATCCGGCAGGTGTTCGACCTGATGCCGACGGCAACGGATCAGGACTGGGAGACGATCGCGATCCGGCTCAACCAGGTCGGTACGGCGCTGGACGGGTACCGCGACTCGCTGCTCGACCAGGCCGGGAAGGGCCGCGTGTCGGCGGTGCGGCAGGTGAAGGATCTGGCCGACCGGATCGCCAGCTGGACCGGCGCCGACGGGGACGACTTCTTCGCCGGACTGGCCGGCCGGGCGCCGGACAGCGCGGTCAAGTCGAGCGTGGAGGCGGCCGCTGCCTCGGCGCGGAAGGCCTACGAGCAGTTCGGTCAGTGGCTGACGTCCGACCTGGCGCCGCGAGCGACGGAGAAGGACGCGTGCGGTCGCGAGGTGTACTCGCTGGCCTCCCGCAACTTCCTGGGCGCGACGATCGATCTCGAGGAGACCTACGCCTGGGGCTGGCAGGAGCTGGCCCGGATCGAGGCGGACATGCAGGCGATCGCGGCCGGCCTGAACGGCGGCGACCCCGGCATCGAGGCGGCCGCCGCCTTGCTGGACGACGACCCGGGCCGCAAGATCCACGGCAAGGACGCGTTCCGCGACTGGATGCAGCAGATGTCCGACGCGGCCGTGGTCGAGCTCGGCGGCACGCACTTCGACATCCCGGACGAGATCCGCATCCTCGAGTGCATGATCGCGCCGACCTCGGACGGCTCGATCTACTACACGCCACCGAGCGAGGACCTGACCACGCGGCCGGGCCGGATGTGGTGGGCGGTGCCGAACGGTGTCGACGACTTCGCCACCTGGCGTGAGGTCACCACCGTCTACCACGAGGGCGTGCCCGGGCATCACCTGCAGTGCGCGCAGACGATGCTGCGCACGGACCTGCTGAACCGCTGGCAGCGGATCGCCTGCTGGGTCTCTGGTCACGGCGAGGGCTGGGCCCTGTACGCCGAACGCCTGATGGAGGAACTGGGCTACCTCGAGGACCCCGGCGCGCGGTTCGGCATGCTCGACGCGCAGGGGTTCCGGGCGGCCCGGGTGATCGTCGACATCGGCATGCACCTGGAGCTGGAGATCCCGCGGGACAACCCGTTCGGCTGGCGTCCGGGGGAGCGGTGGAACGCCGACATCGGGTTCGAGTTCCTCCGCGCGCACTGCCGGATGGAGACCGAGTTCCTGCGGGCCGAGCTGAACCGCTATCTCGGCTGGCCCGGGCAGGCGCCGTCGTACAAGGTCGGTGAACGGATCTGGCTGCAGGCGCGCGAGGAGGCCAAGCAGCGCAAGGGATCCGCGTTCGACCTGCGGACGTTCCACTCCGCTGCGCTCAACCTCGGGTCGATCGGCCTCGACCCGCTGCGCCGAGCCCTCGCGAAGCTGTGAAGCCCCGGTTCGTGCTCGCGTCGGCGTCGCCGGCGCGGCTGAAGACATTGCGGGATGCCGGGGTCGAGCCGGAGGTGATCGTCTCCGGGGTCGACGAGGACCACATCGCCGCCGAGAACCCGGGTGAGCTCGCGCGGCTGCTCGCGACCCTCAAGGCCCGGGCGGTGGTCGCTTCCCTTGATGACCACGCGACCGTGCTCGGGTGCGACTCGGTGCTCGAGTTCGACGGCGTCGCGTACGGCAAACCCGGTACGCCGGAGACCGCGCGCGATCGGCTACGGACGATGCGCGGGCGGTCCGGCGTACTGCACACCGGCCACTGCCTGATCGACACCAACTCGAAGCAGGAACTGCGCGAGCTCGCGTCCACCACCGTGCACTTCGCCGACCTCACCGACGCGGAGATCGACGCGTACGTCGCCACCGGCGAACCGCTCGTGGTCGCCGGCTCGTTCACCGTCGACGGCCTCGGTGGTCCGTTCGTCTCGGTCATCGAAGGCGACTACCACAACGTGGTCGGCCTCTCCCTGCCGCTCCTCCGCCGGATGCTCATCGAGGTAGGCATCCCCTGGCCGGCCCTCTGGACGTCGACACCGAGCTTCAGCTACGACGAGACCGTCGCAGCCACGTACGACGACACCCGCGGAGGCACCGTCCGCGCCCAGTCCGCGGCCCTCGCCGTTCACTCCCTCCTTCATGGCGCAGCCGGCGGTGGGCGGGTGTTGGAATTGGCTGTAGGCACAGGCAGCGTCGGAGCCGAGCTGGTTGCCTTGGGCAACCTTGTCCACGGCGTCGACATCTCCACTGCGATGCTCCACCACGCGCGGATCCGGCTGCCCGGTCACGTAGCAGCCGCCGACGCGACCACCCTTCCGATCGCCGACCGCCGCTGCGACGCGGTGATCGCGATCTGGCTCCTACACCTGCTGGACAACAGCGAACCAGTCATCGCCGAGGTAGCGCGGGTCCTGCGCCCCGGCGGAGTCTTCATCACCACCACCGAGAAATCCGACGCCGGCCGCTACGCTGACGGCCGCACCCCGAACGAGTCCCGCGCCCAAGACGCCCTGACCCACCTGGTCGCGCAGGCCACCCGCCACGGCCTCACCCTCGACGGCGCCACCACGTTCCCCGGCCCCGCCCGCACCACCGACCAGACCCCCATCTACCCCCTGATCCGCTTCCGCCGGACCTGACGCTCTAGGCGGTCAGTCCGGTCTTGGCGTCCAGTTGCTGGAGTAGGTCGTGGGCGGCCAGTTCGACGGACTTGTGGCGCCACTCGGCCGCTCGGTAGACGCAGGCGATCAGAGCGGTGCGATGGATTCGGCAGCCAGTGTCACGGATGGGCGCTCGCGCGCCAACGACCCGGGCCGGGGTGGAACGGCGTACGGGCGTTGCGCCAGTAGGTGGCCCAGTTGTTGGCTCGTTCGGGTTCGGGAGCGGGTGCCGGGGCAGCCGCGCGGGCGGCGATGACCGTGACGAGAGCTGCCAGCTCTTCGGGAGTGGGGTCGCCCTTGACGACCTGCAGGATCGGTTCGGCCTTCACAGGGGGATGTTCCCATGCTTCTTGGGCGGCAGGGTGTCGCGCTTGGTGCGCAGTAGGCGGAGGCCGCGGACGATCTCGGCGCGGGTCTCGCTCGGCTTGACGACGGCGTCGATGTAGCCGCGCTCGGCCGCGATGTACGGGTTCGCGAGGTGATCCTCGTACTCGGTGACCAGCTGCTGCCGGCGGGACTCGGGGTCCTCGGCTCCGGCCAGCTCGCGGCGGTAGAGGATGTTCACCGCACCCTGTGCGCCCATCACCGCGATCTGCGCCGTCGGCCAGGCGATGTTGATATCCGCACCCAGGTGCTTCGAGCCCATCACGTCGTACGCACCGCCGTAGGCCTTGCGGGTGATCACGGTGATCATCGGCACCGTCGCCTCGGCGTAGGCGTAGATCAGCTTGGCGCCGCGGCGGATGATGCCGTTCCACTCCTGATCGGTGCCGGGCAGGAAGCCGGGCACGTCGACGAAGGTCAGGATCGGGACGTTGAACGCGTCGCAGGTACGGACGAACCGGGCCGCCTTCTCGGACGCGTCGATGTCCAGCGTGCCGGCGTACTGCATCGGCTGGTTCGCGACCACGCCGACCGGGCGGCCCTCGACCCGGCCGAAGCCGACGATGATGTTCGGCGCGAACAGCGTCTGCACCTCGAGGAACTCACCGTCGTCGACGACCGCCTCGATCGCGGTGTGCATGTCGTATGGCTGGTTCGGCGAGTCCGGGATCAGCGTGTCCAGCGCGAGGTCGGTCTCGGTGAGCTCGAGGTCCGCGGGAGCGTCGTACACCGGCGGGTCCTCGAGGTTGTTCTGCGGGAGGTGACCGACCAGGGCCTTCACCCACTCGATCGCGTCCTCCTCGTCGCTGCCGAGGTAGTGCGCGTTGCCGGACTTGGTGTTGTGCGTCCGCGCGCCGCCGAGCTCCTCCTGGGTGACGTCCTCGCCGGTGACGGTCTTGATCACGTCCGGGCCGGTGATGAACATGTACGACGACTCGTCCACCATCACGGTGAAGTCGGTGACCGCCGGGGAGTAGACCGCGCCGCCCGCGCAGGGGCCCATGATCAGGGAGATCTGCGGGATCACGCCGGAGGCACGGACGTTGCGGCGGAAGATCTCGCCGTACAGGCCGAGGCTGACCACGCCCTCCTGGATCCGCGCGCCGCCGGAGTCGTTGATGCCGATCAGTGGGCAGCCGATCTTGGTGGCCAGGTCCATCACCTTGAGGATCTTCTCGCCGAAGACCTCGCCCAGGCTGCCGCCGAAGACGGTGAAGTCCTGGGCGAACACGCATACCTGGCGGCCGTCGATGGTGCCGAACCCGGTCACCACGCCGTCGCCGTACGGGCGGTTGCCGTCCAGGCCGAAGCTGGTCGACCGGTGTCTCGCGAACTCGTCCAGCTCGGAGAAGGAGCCCTCGTCCAGCAGCAGCGCGATCCGCTCGCGGGCGGTCTTCTTGCCGCGGGCATGCTGCTTCTCCACCGCGCGCTCCGACCCGGCGTGCACGGCCTCGTCGAGCCGGTGCTCGAGGTCGGCGATCTTCCCGGCAGTCGTGTGGATGTTCACCGTCTCTCCCATAAGCGGGCAGCCTACGCGCCAGTACGGCGTACCGGCGCTGTGATGTTCCCCGCAACAGTCCCGCTGAACCGTGTCACCGATAGGTCCAGCCCTGGCGGACGCGCTCGACATCCCGGCGCGGGTCGCGAGTCTGCGGCCGGGGAACCCGTGGCCGCGCGGACGATTGCCATCGGCATCAGTGGGCGGACCGGCGCGGGTGAGGACGAGATCCTGACCGAGATGGCGGGCGCCGCGCCCCGCAGGAGCAGAAAGGGTCGGGCCTCGATCGGTGAGGTCAGCTGGGGCCGACGGCGAAGATCTTGGTGAGGCGGGCGGCCAACGCGAGGTCGCCGCGGACGGAGAGACGTTGCTTCAGCACGGCCACGACCGGGTCCTCGTTGCCCGTGACGACGCGAAGCAGGGTCGTCGGATCGGTGCGGATCGAGATGTCGGCAGGCTCGGGGTGATCGGCGAGCACCGTGCAGCGGCCGTCGCGGATGCGGATCCAGTGCTCGTCCACGTCCTCGGGCCGACCGTCCCCGCCGGCCCCCGTGATCTGCCAGGCGACGACTGCGTCGAACCCGGCGGCCCGGGCGGGGCGGAGATACTCCGGCATCCGGCGAAAGATCTCGCGCAACGCGATCTCTCGCACACCCCCGATGAGCCGATGCCGAAGCTCCCGCTCCGAGGTCCGGTCGACCAGCCGGGCCAGTTCCTTCGCGTCCAGCGTGGTGAGTCCTGCGGACTCGAGCCACACGGCACTGCCTCGCTCGGCCATCGCGACCACCCCCGGGCAGTTCCTACCAGACCGTAGGAATTTCCTACGATCTGGTAGGTTTGTCAAGTGGTTGAGGATTCCGAGAAGCGCCGCCGGGCGGCGCATCTCGGGCCGGAACGCCGGCGCCCGATGATCCTGGACGCGGCCCTCGAGGTGTTCTCCACCAACGGCTACGCCGGTACGACGATGCAGTCGGTGGCCGACGCCGCGGGTGTGACCAAGCCGGTCGTCTACGACTGCTTCGCGAACCGCGACGAGCTGCTGCTAGCTCTGCTCGGCCGCGAGGAGCAGCACCTGGTCGCCTCGATCGTCTCCGCGCTGCCCGCCGACCCGAGCGTCGGCACCCCCGAGGAACACGTCCTCGACGGCCTGACCGCCTTCCTCACCACGGCGGCGAAGAACCCGCAGTCCTGGCGGATCGTTTTCGGGGCGCAGTACGGCGCCGCGCCCGCGGTCGCCGAGCGAGTCCGGGCCGCTCGCGCGTTCCTGGTCGAGGGACTGCGCCTGACCCTGCTGCAGTCCCTTCCCGGCGTCACCGACCCGGATGCGAACCTGCCGGTCCTGGCCGAGCTGCTCGCTTCGATGACCGAGGCCTGCGCCCGGATGCTCGTCGTCGACGGCACCGACCGCACCCCCGTCGAGCTGGCCAAGGTTGTCTCCCAAGTCGTCGGCGGCGGCTTCGCCAACGTCTGACCGCCGGGTGGGGAGGATCCTGCCCACCCGATTCGGGCCGAGATCCTCCCCGGTCCCGCCGTACTGGGAAGTAGCTGAGCGCGGGGTCACGATCGGGCTTCCAGCTGGCGGACTCTGCGGCGATGACGGGTCCGCCCCGATAGGGTGGGCGAACGTGACCGAGACCGGAAGTGAGACCCGTACCCGCGCACGGTTCGAGGTGCCCGAAGAACTTCGGGCCGACGTCCGCCTGCTCGGCGAGATCCTCGGCAAGGTGTTGGTCGAGTACGCCGGTCAGCCGCTGCTCGACGACGTCGAGAAACTGCGGGAGCTGACCATCGCCGGTGACGGCGCCGCGGCCGAGCAACTCGTCGCGTCCTGGCCGTACGAGCGAGCCGAGGACGTCGCCCGCGCGTTCACCTGCTACTTCCACCTGACCAACCTCAGCGAGGAACTGCACCGCGCCCGCGTGCTGCGCGAGCGGGACCGCTCCGGGGACGCACCGGCGATCTCCGAGCTCGCCCAGGCGGTCGAGCAGATCTCCCACGACAGCGGCGAGCAGCAGGCCCGCGCACTGCTCAACGGGCTGGAGTTCCGCCCGGTGCTGACCGCGCACCCGACCGAGGCCCGGCGGCGCGCAGTCCTGGCCACGATCCGGCGCATCTCGTCGCTGCTGGACGAGCGTGGCGACCCGCGGACCGGCGACAGCGAGCTCGCGGAGAACCGGCGCCGCCTGATCGAGCAGGTCGACATCCTCTGGCGTACGTCGCAACTGCGCACGAGCCGGCCGTCTCCGCTGGACGAGGTCCGGTCCGCGATGGCCGTGTTCGAGGAGACGCTCTTCGATGTCGTCGGGAACGTCTACCGGCGGCTGGACGACGCGCTCGCCGGTGACGCGGCCGGGATGCGCCCGCCGGTGGTGGCGCCGTTCGTCCGGCTCGGTTCGTGGATCGGTGGCGACCGCGACGGCAACCCGAACGTCACCGCCGCGATCACCCGCGAGGCCATGCAGATCCAGGCCGACCACGTACTGCGGGCGCTCGAGCAAGCCACCGACGTCCTCGGCCGGGCGCTCACCCTGGACGCCGCAACCACTCCGCCGTCCGCCCCGGTCCGTCGGATCCTGGAGGACGCGCGGGCGGTCAACCCGGACCTGATCGCGGACATCGAGACTCGCTCACCCGCCGAACCGCACCGCCAGCTCCTGCTGCTCGCGGCGCGCAGGCTGGCCGCAACTCGCGCCCGCGACGCCGACTTCGGCTATCCGCGGGCCTCTGACTTCCTGCACGAGCTCAAGGTGCTGCAGGACTCTCTGGTCACCGCTGGAGCACCACGCCAGGCGTACGGCGAGCTCCAGCAACTCATCTGGCAGGTCAACTCGTTCGGCTTCCACCTGGCCGAGCTGGAGGTCCGTCAGCACTCCTCGGTCCACACCAAGGCGCTCGAAGAGGTGCTGGGCGGCGGTGAGCTCTCCGACCAGACCGAAGAGGTGCTCGCGACGCTGCGGGTGATCGGTCAGATCCAGCAGCGCTTCGGCCCCGAGGCGTGCCGTCGGTACGTCGTTTCGTTCACCCGCAATGCCGGAGACCTCGCAGCGGTCTACGAGTTGGCGGATGCCGCGATGGACGGGCGTCCGATCGAGCTGGACGTCGTACCGCTGTTCGAAACCGGTGAAGACCTGCAGAACTCGGTGGAGGTGCTGGACAACGCGATCCAGCTCACCCGGGTCCGGCACCGGCTCACCGCCAACGACCGGCGCTTCGAGGTCATGCTCGGGTACTCCGACTCCGCCAAGGACGTCGGACCCGTCTCGGCAACACTCGCCCTGTACGACGCTCAGGCGCGGATCACCGCGTGGGCGCAGCGCAATGCGGTCCGGCTGACCCTGTTCCACGGTCGTGGCGGGGCACTGGGCCGTGGCGGTGGCCCGGCGAACCGCGCCGTACTGGCTCAGGCTCCCGGGTCGGTGGCCGGGCGGTTCAAGCTCACCGAGCAGGGTGAGGCGATCCCGGCCCGTTATGGCAACGCGGCGATCGCGCAGCGGCACATCGAGCAGGTGACGGCGGCGACGTTGCTCGCATCCACTCCGGCGATCGAGGAGCGGGCTGCCGCGGCGGCCAATCGGTTCGCCGTGGTGGAGAAGACCCTCGACGAGGCCGCGCGTACGACGTACCACCGGCTGGTGAAGGCGGATGGCTTCGCGGAGTGGTTCGGGCGGGTGACTCCGCTGGAGGAGCTCGGTCAGCTGCCGCTCGGGTCGCGGCCGGCCCGGCGTGGTGTCGCGGTGTCGTCGCTGGAGGACCTCCGGGCGATCCCGTGGGTGTTCGCGTGGTCGCAGGCCCGTGTGAACGCTCCTGGTTGGTACGGCCTCGGCTCTGCGCTCTCGGCCGTCGGGGACGTCGCCGCGCTGCGGGACGCGAACCAGAACTGGCCGCTGTTCCAGGTGATGCTGGAGAACGCGGAGATGTCGCTGGCGAAGACCGACCGGCGCATCCTGGGCCGCTATCTCGAGCTCGGCGATCGGCCGGACCTGACCCGGCTGATGCTCGACGAGCACGCGCTCACCACCGAGTGGGTGCTCAAGGTGCTCGACCAGGACCGGTTGCTGGCCGGGCGGCGCGTGCTGGGCCGAGCGGTCGAACTGCGGAACCCGTACGTCGACGCCCTCAGCTACCTGCAGTTGCGGGCACTGCGAACGCTGCGGACCGATGACTCACTCGACGAGGAGCAGATCGTTCGTACCCGGCGGTTGCTGTTGCTGACCGTCTCGGGTGTCGCTGCCGGCCTGCAGAACACCGGCTGATGTTCAGCGACCTGGATCGGCCGCCCCTCGACGCACGGTTCCTGCGCGGGCGGCTGGTGCGACCTGGCTCGTTCTGGACGCAGATCGACGTACTCGCGGAGACGCCGTCGACCAACGCGGTTGTCGCGGCGGCGGCGTCCGCGGGGGCCGCTGAGGGGCTGGTGGTGGCCGCGGAGTACCAGTCGTCCGGTCGTGGCCGGCTGGGGCGCACGTGGACCACGCCGACGCGTTCTGCCGTGCTGATGTCGGCCCTCCTGCGTCCGACGGCTGTACCCGCGGCCCGGTGGCCATGGCTCGGTCTGCTGGTCCCGTTGGCCGTGGCAGCCGCCGTACGACGGGTGGGGGAGATCCCCGCGCTCGTGAAGTGGCCGAACGACGTACTGATCGAGGACCGCAAGCTGGCGGGCATCCTGCTCGAACGAGTCGACGGCCCGGCCGCTGTGGTCGGCATCGGCCTCAACGTCACTCTGCGCGACGACAAGAAGCCGCATCCCGCGGCGACCTCGCTAGCCCTCGAGAAGGCGGCCACGACCGATCGGGCCACCGTGCTGACCGTCGTACTGCGTGAGCTCGCCGACCGCTACCAGACCTGGGTCGACGCGAACGGCGATCCGGCGACGATCCTCCCCGAGTACCGCGAACTCTCCGCCACCCTCGGGCAGGCCGTTCGCGTGGAGTTGCCGGACGGCACCTTCCTCGAAGGCACCGCCCGCGACCTCGCCGACGACGGCCGCCTCATCGTCGACACCCGGGAAGGTCCGCGCCCGTTGGCCGCCGGAGACGTCACCCATCTACGCCCGGCGTGATACCTCGCCGATCGTCTTCCCGCCGTCCGGCCGATAGACCACGACGATCCGGTTGCCGGCCCGCACCGAGCCGGTCGACAGCACCTTGAGGTAGGCCCCGACCCGACCGGTACGCGCGAACCGGTGATGGAATCGCGGGATCCCCATCCGGCCCGCCAGGTTGCCGCAGGGCGTGCGCGCTGACCGGACCTCGACCAGGATCCCGGTCGTCGGCCCGCCGATCCGCCAGCGTTCGCCGATCAGCGCACTGGTGACGTCGAGGCCATGAGTCGTCAGGTTCTCGCCGAACAGGCCGGGCGAGATCTCCCGGCCGAGCTCGACCGACCACCAGTCGGCGTCCTCCTCGGCGTAGGCGTAGAGCGCCTTGTCCGGGCCGCCGTGGTACCGGGTGTCGCACTGCTTGTCGCCGACCAGACCGAGCTCCTCGACCACGACCGCCCCGGGCACCGGGCGCTTGTCGATCGCGGTCCAGCGGGTCGGTCCACGGATGATCTCGTGGACGACGTTGACCGCGATCAGTCGCGCGGACATCAGCTTGCCAGGGTGATCCAGCGGATCGGATCGCCACCGTCGAAGTCGTCGCGGCCCGCGTCGTGCAGAGCACCGGCGACGAGCGTACGACGGTACGAGGCGAACGTGATGACATGGGCGATCATCGCGCCCGCGGTGTAGACCTCGACGTTGTCGCCCGGGCAGACGATCAGCTCGTCCAGGCGGTTCTGGCTGCAGAGTTCACCGATCTCGGCGGCGAACGCGGGCCCGGCCTCGTCGAGCCGGTGACGCATGCTCTGGACGCTTTCGCCTTGTTCTACAGCGAAGTCGTACTCCTGCCCGGCGAGATTCGCGTGCCACATGGCGAGCTGACCGACCAGGCGCGACAGGAGCGAACGCAGTGTCGGGTGGTCGTCGATGCCTTCGACCGAGATCTCGATCGGGCGGTCGAGTTGCTCGTCGGTCAGCGTGGCAGCTTGCTCGAGCATCTTGCCCAGCAACCAGATGTGATGGTCGACGATCGTACGAACGAGGTCCATGGAGCTCACCTTGTCCCCGGCCGGCACACGCAGGCCGTTCGGTGGATGGAAGTGGATGCCGCTCGGCGCGTCGATCCGGATCCGGTCCGGACGACCCCGCCAGGCCGCCGGCGCCACGCCGTACGCCCGGCTGAAGGCGCGCGTGAACGCCTCGTGCGATCCGTAGCCGGCCTCGACCGCGACGTCGAGGATGTGGCCCGGCCCGGTCAGCAGCCGGTACGCGGACCGCTCCAGCAGGATCCGGCGCCGGAACGCGCCCGGTCGCTCGCCCGCCGCGGCCGCGACCACTCTGTCGAGGTGCGACCGGGACAGCTGGACGCGAGCGGCCAGGTCGGCGGTGCCGGTCGCTCCGTGATCGTCCAGTGCCTCGGCCAGCACCTCGACGAAGGCGGCGAACACGTCGGCCCCATGACTCGCCGGCGCCGGAGGCCCGGCCGATGGCACTGTCATGGGACCATCGTGCCGCCGCCAGGCCCGTCGTACTTGATCGTTTTCGCTGTTTTAGCTGGTGAAGATCTTTGCCGCGGTGATCAGGGTTTCGATGATGCCGTAGCCGAGGAGTACGGCGACCAGGAGCCAGGAGATCACCAGGCGTGCGGTCTGGGTCATTGCGCTGCCTCCACAGTTGCTTCGGCCCCCGGATGATGCTGTTCGTAGAACCGGTCGGAGACCGAGCGGATCATCAGGTTGGCGACGAAGCCGAAGGCCAGCACGCCGACCATCGTGAACAACGCCGGCCGGTACGCCGCGGCCGTCAGCGTGCCCGGCTTGCCTTCGTGGTCCAGGAAACCGTTGATGATCAGCGGCCCGGCGATACCCGCCGCCGACCACGCGGTCAGCAGCCGGCCGTGGATCGCACCGACCTGATAGGTGCCGAAGAGATCCCGCAGGTACGCCGGAACCGTCGCGAAACCACCGCCGTAGAACGAGATGATCACCGCGGCCAGCAGGACGAAGATCACCGTGCTGTTGTGCCCCACGGTCGCGAGCAGGAAGTAGGCGATGATGCCGACACCCAGGTACATCGCGTAGATGGGCTTGCGGCCGATCACGTCCGACGTGGTGGACCAGCCGAACCGGCCGGCCATGTTGAAGATCGACAGCAGTCCGACGAACCCGGCCGCTGCCGCGACCGCGACGCTTGACTTGCCGTCCGACCCGCGGAAGAAGTCCTGGATCATCGGGCTGGCCTGCTCGAGGATCCCGATCCCCGCGGTCACGTTGCAGAACAGCACGATCCACAGGCACCAGAATTGCGGTGTCTTGATCGCGTTGGCCGCTGACACGTTGGCGGTGGTCACCAGGGGCTTCTGCTTCACCGTCGCCGGGTCGAACCCGTCCGGTGCCCAGCCCTCGGCGGGCACCCGGATGTTGAAGACCCCGAACATCATGATCGCGAAGTAGCCGATGCCGAGGGTGAGGAACAGGCCGACCAGCGCACCACCACCGGCGACCGACGAGCTGACGTCCGGGTCGTAGCCGGAGTCGTACACACTCAGCAGTTGCCGCGACAGCGGGCTGGCCACGAGTGCGCCGCCGCCGAAGCCCATGATCGCCAGGCCGGTGGCCAGGCCCGGGCGGTCCGGGAACCACTTGATCAGCGTCGAGACCGGGGAGATGTAGCCGATGCCCAGGCCGATGCCGCCGATCACGCCGTACCCCAGGTAGACCAGCCAGAGCTGGCCGGTGCCGATGCCGAGGGCGCCGACCAGGAAGCCGGTGGCCCAGAAACACGCGGACACGAACATCGCCTTGCGCGGGCCGTTGCGCTCGACCCAGGTGCCGCCGACCGCGGCGGACAGGCGACTGGCGCACTGTATGCATTTTGTGAAGTGTTAAATCACTTCCTTGCCCGATCGTGTCGGGGCCGGTCCGGCCCGATCGTGTCGGGAGGGGACAGCGAACCTGGGAACTGTGACACTGGGGGCATGGCGATCTCGGCGAAGTTGTTGGGTGAGGACGAGTACGTCGTCGTCAGCACCCGGACGCACTGGAAGGCGCTGATCTTTCCGGTGTTCCTGCTGCTCCTGGTGGCGGGCGGCGGCGGTTTCCTGGCCGCGATCGTGCCGTCCGGATCGCTGCAGACACCGGGACGGATCGCGATCCTCGCGGTCGGTGTGGTGATCCTGGCCGCCTTCGCGCTGAAGCCGTTCCTGAACTGGTTCTTCTCGACGTACACGGTGACGAACCGCCGGCTGATCACCCGGCACGGCATCCTCACCCGGACCGGGCGGGACATCCCGCTGATGCGGATCAACGACGTCTCCTACGAGCACGGCCTGATCGACCGGATGCTCGGCTGCGGGACCCTGCACATCGAGTCCGCCGGTGAGCGCGGTCAGGTCGTGCTGCCCGACGTACCGCATGTCGAGCACGTCCATCTGCAGATGTCCGACCTGCTCTTCGGTGGTCCGGAAGGCCGGCCCGGCGACGGCATCCTCGCGGACGAGGAGCCCCCGGACCACATGCGCCGCCGCCCGCAGCAGCAGCAACCTCGCACGGACGACAGCGAGACCCTCTTCAGCTCCGACGACAACGACCGCTAGGAGTCCGCACCGGACCAGCGATCGAGGAGCTCAGGGAGGCGGGACAGGACGTCGCGGAAGGTCTCGTAGGCGTCGGTGCCCAACTCATCGGTGAGCCACTTCTCGAGCTCGATCAGGTGCCGACGGCCGTCGCTCGCGACCGACACGCCGTGATCGGTGTAGGTGACGACCTTGGCGCGGCCGTCGGCGGGGTCGGTGCGCATCTCGAGGACGTCCAGGGCGACCAGGTCGCGGATCACCTCACCCATCGACTGCCGGGTCATGCCGGCGCGGGCGGCCATCTCCGCGGCCCGGGCGCCGTCCTCGGTCAGTGTCCCGAACACCGAGTTGTGGGCCGGCTTGACGTCGGTGCCGGACTCGACGTGTGGCTGGTGCGCGACGACCACACCGCGGTCGCGCTGCTGGAGTCGGCCACCCACGGCGGCCAGCGGCAGGTGATCGCCCAGGAGTACCTGCCGACCGTTGCGCATGGCAACAAACGGCTGTTCCTCGTCGACGGTGAGATCGCCGGTGCGGTGCTGCGCCGGCCTGCCGCCGACGACTTCCGGATCGGGCCGCCGGTCGCGCCGGCAACGATCGACGACGCCGACCGCGCGATCGTCGCCGCCCTCGGTCCGCTCCTGCGCCGGCATGGCCTCGCCATCGCCGGGGCAGACGTCATCGGCGGCCGCTTGATCGAGGTCAACGTGACCTGCCCGGGTGGCATGCACAAGACCGACGCCCTGCTCGGCACCCGGCTGAGCGAAACCATCGTCCGCCGGCTCATCGAACCGGCGCTGCTCCCGGAAGGGGTAGTCGCATGAGTACTGTCACCATCGTTTGCATTGCGCTGATGGGCATTCTGCTGTTCGTCCTCGGCGCCAACGTCTCGCGGCAGCGCGGGATCCGCGGCGCTCCGCTTCGCGACTTCGGGGCGTTCGGCACTTACTTCGTCGGTGTGGCCCTCGGCGTGACCGCGATCGTGACGATCTGAGCCGTTGTCAGAAGACCTCGATGCTGACCGGGGCGATCGGCCAGGTGAAGGCTGAGGTCACTGCGGCCACCGCTCCTGGGGTGTGCTCGGTGACCCGGCCGGTGGCGGCGAACTCGGCGAGGGTGCGGCCGCCGAGGTAGATCGCGCCGAGCTCGGTCACGGACAGCGTCAGGTCGGCCGGATCGTCGGTCCGTTCGCACCGGGCCGTCGTACAGTCGGCGGTGAGCCGGAACCGGCCGGCGTTGGCCGGGATCAGGTCGTCCGTCATGTCGAGGACGAGGTCCACGGGGACGGCGTACCGGCGCTGTTCGAGGGCGCGAGCGACGTCCGTCACGCGGAGCCAGAGCGACTCGTTCAGCCGCCGGTTCAGCGCGGTCGGGGTGGTGACGAGTTGCTGCAGCGGCTCGTCGACGGCGGCGTACTCGAACTCGAGGGTGGCGGCCAGATCCAGCGTCAGCACGTGCTGCCACAACGCCTTGTACGCCGTCGGTTCGAGCGCGACGAGCTCCTGGAGCGACACCTCGCTGGCCGGACCGGTCGCGCCCCAGTTCAGCTTGCCGCGCCACAGCGCGTACCCGTCGATGGCGCCGGTCTCGTCACGGTGCACGAGGATCCGCCGGGCAGTCTTGCCGTGCCGATCGTCTTTCTTGTCTTCCAGCCGCCGCTGCCACTGGAGCTCGGAGCGGCCGGACACTCCCGGCCGTCGTTCCTGCAGGCTGCGGAGGAGCGGCGGCAGCTCCTTGAGGGCGTCGTCCGCGGTCAGTTCGCCGAGCTCGCCGGGACGGATCCGCACGCTGGGCGGGCCGACGCGGTGCAGATCGACCTCGTACGCCGTGCCCCACGTGGCAGCGCCGTACCCGAACCGGCCGTAGATCCCCGGCTCGCTGGCCCAGAGCACCGCGATCGCCTCCGGCACCTCACGCAACTGCCGGGTGATCAACGCCGACATGACACCCCGCCGACGATGCGTCGCCTTCACCCCGACCCCGGTCACATGCGCGGCCGCCACCACGCCGCCCGGCACCGACAAATCCCGCGTCAACGCCCGGGTAGTCCCGACAGCCTCCCCGCCATCGGTCGCCACCAACGCGCGCTCAGGCTCGAAGAGTTGCCGACCCAGCTCATTAGGCGACGGATCAAACATCATCGCCGCCCCGAACAGCTCCGACACGTCCTCGAAGTCCCCGGCCACCCCGACACGAACCACGATCTCAGCCATGCCGCATCCTCACACGCCCCACCGACAGACAGCCAACGATAAACTGCGCCGGCAGTTCCGGGATTCGTGAAGCCGGCGCTAGCGGACGGCCGGGAGGTCTCCGGTGGATTCGGGGTCCAGGGCGGCGGGGGAGTTGGGGGCGGGGGTGTGTTCGGCCTCGTCGAGTTCGATCTCTTCGCGGAAGACGAACTTGCGGTAGGACCAGAAGCGGAACAGGGTGCCGAGACCCAGGCCGACGAAGTTCGCGGCGATGTTGTCGGACAGCCAGCTGTGCAGGTCTAGGACGTAGCGGGAGAAGGCCAGACAGCCGGCCGCGATCAGCAGGCCGATGCCGTTCAGGACGAAGAACAGCACGTACTCGCGGTGCAGCCCGCTGCGCTCCCGGTGCCGCCAGGTCCAGTACCGGTTCCCGAAGTAGGTCACGATGGTCGCGACCGTCGTCGAGATCAGCTTCGCGGTCAGCGGCTTGTGGTGCAGCATGCCCTCGCCGGAGTCGGCGAGCACCAGAGGGTTGTTGAAGACCAGCCAGTTGTAGATCGGCAGGTCGACGACCAGACCGAGCAGACCGACCAGACCGAATTTGGCCACTTCGTGCACCAGGTGCTCAACCTGGCGATACAGCGTGGTGACAAGCTTCAACGGTCTCGGAAACCTTCTGTGATCGCATCGCAACGGGGAGGGTCAGTTTCCCACGGTACCCGGCGAACGGTCCGGTTCCGAAATCCCCCGCGCGTGTCCGTAGCCCGCTGCCGGACGGATGATGTATGGACATAAGCTCCAGCCTGTGAAGTTCGATCGCAAGGATCTCCCCGTCGGAACGCCCGTGGTCGGTATGGTCGGCGGCGGTCAGCTGGCCCGGATGACGCAGGAAACCGCGGTCGCGCTCGGCATCCAGCTCCGCGTGCTCGCCGAGGGCCCGACGGTGTCGGCCGCCCAGACGGTCGCGGACGCGCCCGTCGGCGACTACAAGGACCCCGAGACGGTACGCCGGTTCGCCGCCGAGTGCGACGTGGTCACGTTCGACCACGAGCACGTCCCGACCGATCTGCTGCACATGCTCGAGGCGGACGGCATGAAGGTCCACCCGGGACCCGACGCGCTGGTCCACGCCCAGGACAAGGCGGTCATGCGCCGCCGGCTCGACACCTTCGACGCACCCTCGCCGGCGCATCAGGCGGTCGAGACCGCGGCCGACGTCGCGGACTTCGCCAAGCGGGTCGGCGGGTTCCCGATCATCCTCAAGACCACCCGCGGCGGGTACGACGGCAAGGGCGTGTGGTTCATCGACGGCCCGGACGACGACGCGATCACGGTCGCGCTCGACAGCGGCGTACCGATCCTGGCCGAGGAGAAGGTCGACTTCGTTCGCGAACTGTCCGCGATCGTGGCCCGCTCACCGCACGGCCAGGCCGTCGCGTACCCGATCGTCGAGTCCGTCCAGAAGGACGGCATCTGCGTCGAGGTGACCGCACCCGCACCCGGCCTCGCACCGGAGAGAGCGGCCCAGGCCCAGCAGACCGCGCTGCGGATCGCGGGTGAGCTCGGCGTCGTCGGCATCCTCGCGGTCGAGATGTTCGAGGCCCGCGACGGGCGCCTGCTGGTCAACGAGCTCGCGATGCGTCCGCACAACACCGGCCACTGGTCGATCGACGGCGCGGTCACGTCCCAGTTCGAGAACCACCTGCGGGCGGTGCTCGACCTGCCACTCGGATCGCCGGCCGCGCGAGCGCCGTACACGGTGATGGTCAACGTGCTCGGCGGCGACGTCGAGGACATGCACCGCGGGCTGCTGCACTGCCTGGCCCGCGACCCCGGCCTGAAGGTCCACTTCTACGGCAAGTCGGTCAAGCCGGGTCGCAAGATCGGCCACGTCACGGCGTACGGAGACGACCTCGAGCAGACCCGGGAACGCGCCCGGCACGCGGCCGCGTACCTGACCGGAACCATCGACGAGTAGGGGTGACGCATGAGTGTTGGCATCGTGATGGGGTCGGACAGCGACTGGCCGACGATGAAGGCCGCGGCCGAGGTGTGCGTCGAGTTCGATGTGCCCTTCGAGGCAGATGTGGTGTCGGCGCACCGGATGCCGACCGAGATGATCGACTACGGACGGTCAGCGCACGAGCGGGGACTGAAGGTGCTGATCGCCGGTGCCGGCGGGGCCGCGCACCTGCCCGGCATGCTCGCGTCGGTGACTCCGTTGCCGGTGATCGGCGTACCCGTGCCGCTCAAGTACCTGGACGGGATGGACTCGCTGTTGTCGATCGTGCAGATGCCGGCCGGCGTCCCGGTGGCGACGGTGTCGATCGGCAACGCGCGCAACGCGGGCCTGCTCGCGGTCCGGATCCTGGCCGCGTCCGACGAGAAACTGCGGGACCGGATGATCGCCTTCCAGGAGTCCCTGGCCGATCTGGCCCGGGCCAAGGGCGATACTGTGCGTAATGGCGCGGCAGAGCTCCGTAAAGGCTGAATACGCCTCAGGTTTTCCACAAGCTGCAGCAGGGTAGTCGTGTGATCCCACCCGTTGTCGTCTAAGGTCGTCGATCGTGACTCCGCCCACTGAACCGGATACGCAGCGCATCCCGGTCCGCTACTGGATCTGGCTGTTCGGCGCCGTCGTGTCCTTGCTGGGTGACTTGACGATGACGTTCGCCATCGGATGGTCGGCCACCCAGCACGGCGGCCGCGTCGCCGGCCTCATCCTGCTGCTGGCCGCTGCCCCTCGGGCCGCTCTGCTGCTGATCGGCGGCGCCGTCGGCGACCGCTTCGGCGCGCCTCGCGTCCTGCTGGTCAGCTGTACGGCGATGTTCCTGGTGACGGCCGCCCTGGTCCCGGCCTCGGCGGCGGTGGGCGAGCCGATCTGGCTGCTGGTCGTGCTGGCGCTCGTCGTCGGCGTGATCGACGCCTTCTTCCTGCCGTCGTCGCGATCCATGCCGCGCCTGCTCGTCCCGCCGGCGCAGGTGCCGCGCGCCCTGGCCAGCTTCCAGGTCATCGGCGTCGTCTTCGCCGTCTCCGGCACCGCGGTCGGCGGTGTCCTGGTCAACTGGGCCGGCCTGACAGCCGCGGCCGGCTTCGACGCCCTCACCTTCGGCATCATGATCATCGTCCTGATCCTGCTGCGCGGGACGACGGCGCCGCACGGTGCGCGGACCACGACCATGTTCCGCTCGATCGTCGACGGCGTCCGCGCGGCGTTCGGCCGGCCACTGACCCGCGCACTGCTGATCACGATGACCATCGCGGCCGGTCTGCTGATCCCGATGGACTCGCTGCTGCTGCCCTTGCTGGCCCGCTACCACCACTGGGACGCGCAGACCGCGGGCATCCTGATCGCCACCCGCAGCCTCGGGGTCGGCGTCGTTTCGATCCGCATCCTGATGCGCGGCGCGTTCCAGCGACCGGGCATCGTCGCGATGCTCGGCCTGCTGCTCGCGGCGGTCGGATTCATCGGACTGTCCGCGCTGGACCCACTGCCGCTGACCATCGCGGCTGCTGTGGTCAGCGGCATCGGTGTCGGCACCTTCACCGGGCACGTACTGCCCTTGCTGATGAACTCGGTGGAGCGCGAGTACCAGTCCCGGCTGCAGTCGGTCATCGTGCTCTGCCAGAGCCTCGCCCTGGTCGTGATGAACCCGATCCTGGGCAGCCTCGCCGACGTCAGCAGCGTCGGCATCACCGGTGTGTGCCTGGGGATCGGCGTCGCGGCCGCACTGATCGGGCTCGTGGCCCTCAGCCGCCCGGTCATCCGTAACGCGACAGTGTCCTAAGGGGCTTTAGGGCTTGCCGGGAGCCCGGTAGGTCCAGCCGGCGGCGCGCCAGGCGGCGGCGTCGAGCAACAGACGGGCGTCGATCACGACCGGGTGCTCCACCACGCCGCGGAGCGCGGCCGGGTCCAGCTCCCGGAACTCGGGCCACTCGGTCAGGTGCAGTACGGCGTGCGCACCCTCGCAGGCCTCCGTGGCGGAGGCGGCGTAGCGCAGGGTCGGGCGGACCTTGCGGGCGTTCTCCATCGCCTCGGGGTCGTAGACAGTGACATTCGCGCCGTGCAGCTGGATCCGGCCGGCTACGTCGAGGGCGGGCGAGTCGCGGACGTCGTCCGTACCGGCCTTGAAGGCGGCACCGAGGACGGTGATGTTCTTGCCGACCCACTCGCCGCCGAGCACCTCGTGGGTGACGTCGACGATCCGGGCCCGGCGGTGCTGGTTGATGTCGTCGACCTCACGCAGCAGCGTGATCACCTCTTCGACGCCGAGCTCGCCGGCCCGGTGCATGAACGAGCGCAGGTCCTTGGGCAGGCAGCCGCCGCCGTAGCCGGGGCCGGCGTTCAGCATGCCGCGGCCGATGCGCTTGTCGTACCCGAGCGCGTCGGCCAGCTGGGTGACGTCGGCGCCGGTCGCGTCGGCCAGCTCGGCGAGCGCGTTGATGAACGAGATCTTCGTGGCCAGGAAGGCGTTCGCGCCGCCTTTGACCAGCTCGGCGGTGGGCCGGTTGCAGACGACGACCGGCGTACCCTCGGCGATCGGGGTCGCGAAGACCTCCCGCAGCCGGGTCTCGGCGGTCTCCGACTGCAGGCCGAAGACCAGGCGGTCCGGGTGCAGCGTGTCGTCCACGCCGTGCGCCTCGCGGAGGAACTCCGGCTGCCAGGCGAGCTCGACCGCCGTGCCGGCCGGGGACTCGGCGTGGAACCGCTGCTCCAGGATCGCCGACGTACCGACCGGGACCGTGGACCGGCCGACGACCAGCGTCGGCCTGGTCAGCAGCGGCGCGAGCATGTCGACGACCGAGTGCACCTGGGACAGGTCGGCCGCCTCGCTGCCCTCGAGCTGCGGGGTGCCGACGGCGATGAAGTGCACGTCGGCCCAGTCCGCGATCTCGCGGTAGTCCTTGGTGAACCGCAGGCGGCCGGACTCGACGTGCCTCTTCAGCAGCGGGTCCAGCCCGGGTTCGTACAGCGGCGCCTTGCCGTCGTTCAGCAGCTTCAGCCGGTGCTCGTCGATCTCGACGCCGATGACGTCGAAACCGAACTCGGCCATCCCCGCGGCGGTGTTCGCGCCGAGGTAGCTGGTGCCGATGACGGCGATCCGCAGGGGGCGGGAGGTCGCTTCACTCATGCCGGGGACTCTACCCATCGTGGTTATCAAGCGGTGACCGGCTCATGTCCACCGGCTCTCCAAGGCGTGCGCTGTTGGTCACTTTCGGCGTACGACGTCCTCCGTACGCGGATTGTTCGTCGTACTGTGTGACTCGTGAGTAACTCATTCGACCTGTACGCGCTGTCCGAGGAGCACCAGGCGATCCGCGACGCCGTGCGCGACGTCTGCGACGCCAAGGTCGCCCCGCACGCGGGGGACGTGGACGAGCTCGCCGAGTTCCCCAAGGCGTCGTACGACGCGCTCAAGGCGTCGGACTTCCACGCCCCGCACATCCCGGAGGAGTACGGCGGCGCCGGGGCGGACGCGCTCGCGACGGTGATCGTGATCGAGGAGGTCGCCAGAGCCTGCGCCTCGACCTCGCTGATCCCGGCGGTCAACAAGCTCGGCTCGCTGCCGTTGCTGCTGTCCGCCTCGGACGAGGTCAAGCAGCGCTACCTGCCGCCGGTCGCGTCGGGTGACGCGATGTTCTCGTACTGCCTGTCCGAGCCCGAGGCCGGCTCGGACGCGGTCTCGATGAAGACGCGCGCGGTCGCCGATGGCGACGGGTTCGTTCTGAACGGTGTGAAGCGGTGGATCACCAACGCCGGGGTGAGCGACTTCTACACGGTCTTCGCGGTGACGGATCCAGCGGCGCGGTCTCGCGGAATTTCTGCCTTCGTGGTGGAGAAGTCGGATGAGGGGGTGTCGTTCGGGGCGCCGGAGAAGAAGCTCGGCATCAAGGGCTCGCCCACCCGCGAGGTGTACTTCGACAACGTGCGGATCCCGGCTTCGCGGATGATCGGAGAGCCGGGCACCGGGTTCGCGACCGCGATGGCGACGCTGGACCACACCCGCGTGACGATCGCCGCGCAGGCGCTCGGGATCGCCCAGGGTGCGCTCGACTACGCGCTCGGGTACGTGAAGGAGCGCAAGCAGTTCGGCAAGGCGATCGCGGAGTTCCAGGGCCTGCAGTTCATGCTCGCCGACATGGGCATGAAGATCGAGGCGGCCCGCCAACTCACGTACGCCGCGGCCGCACGCTCGGAGCGCGGTGACGCCGACCTCACCTACTTCGGCGCCGCCGCCAAGTGCTTCGCCTCCGACGTCGCCATGGCCGTCACCACCGACGCCGTCCAACTCCTCGGCGGCTACGGCTACACCCACGACTACCCCGTCGAACGCATGATGCGAGACGCCAAAATCACCCAAATCTACGAAGGCACTAACCAGGTCCAACGCATCGTGATGGCCCGCCAACTACTCAAGGGCCTCGGCTAACCCACGCGTGCTCCGCCGGTTACCGCAGACGTGCTGAGTGGACGCGGCGCATGTGCCACTAGCCGCCCAGTCACCAGATGGACTACGGGAGGGTGTGGCCGGCGGCGGTGAAGAGGCGGTACCACTGTTCGCGGGTGAGGTCGACGGTCGCGCCTGCGGCGGCTTCGCGGAGGCGGGTGGGGTTGGTGGTGCCGACGACGATCTGCATGCGGGCGGGGTGCCGGGCGATCCAGGCGACGGCGATCGCGGTGGGGGTGGTGCCGTGGTCGTGGGCGAGTTGGTCGAGGGCGTCGTTGAGCTCGGGGTAGTTCTCGCGGTCGCCGAGGAAGACCCCGCCGGGTGGCGGCTTCTGCAACGAGCCCCAGGTCTGGATGGTGATGTCCTTCAGTCGGCTGTAGTCGAGTACGCCGAGATCCAGGTCGGCGGACTGGTCGAGCCCGGTGATGTTCGCGGCCAGGCCTTGGGCGACGAGGGCGGCGTTCGCGATGCTGAACTGCATCTGGTTGGCGACGAGCGGCTGCCGGACCGACTTGGCCAGCAACTCCATCTGCGCGGGCGTGTGGTTCGAGACGCCGAACGCCCCGACCTTGCCGCTGCTGTGGAGCTCGTCGAACGCGGCAGCGACCTCGTCCGGCTCGACCAGGGTGTCCGGGCGATGGATCAGCAACAGGTCCAGGTAGTCGGTCCGCAACGCTTTCAGCGACTGCTCGACGCTCGACAGGATGTGTTCGCGAGAGGAGTCGAAGAAGCCGGCGCGGATGCCCACCTTGGACTGGATCGTGACCTGGTCCCGCTCCGCCGGCGGGACGGGTTGCGCGTCGCCGTACCGCTGCTCGCAGCCATGCGACCCGCCGTAGATGTCGGCGTGGTCGAACATCGTCACCCCGGCCTCGCGCGCGGCACCGACGAGCTCCCGGATCTCGGCGTCCGTGAGCTGCTTGATCCGCATCAGCCCCAGCACAACCCGGGACACGACCATCCCGGACCCGCCCAACTCAACCGTCTCCACAGCAGCCGTCCTTCTACTCGGGTGGGTTGCCGGTGAAATGTTCCGGCTTGACGAGGACCGCCGTACGACGGTCTGCCGCCATCGCGCGATCGTATTCCTCGAGGTCCGGGTGCACGCCGCCGGCCGCGTGGTAGATGTCGCGCAACAGCAATCGCAAACGCTCCGCGTCGATGCCGGGCAGGGCGTCGTCCGGCCCCGCGAGCTCGACGGAACCGCTGACGCCGACCCACTGCCAGCCCGCGCGGAAGACGAGCGTGGCCTGCGGGGATCGCCGTAGGTGGGCGAGCTTCGCCGTACCGCCGCGGGCGACGAGGGCGACGACCGGCTCGCCGGTGAGCGGATGGTCCAGCACGCCGGCGTTCACGACCGAGGCGGCCGGTTCGCCGGAGCGGCGTTGGGTGATGAGCACGGCGAGCCAGTGATCCTGACTGCCGAGCCGGGAAACAAGATCGAGTCCGCTACGAGTGTCCACCCCAGGACGCTAACGGATTCGGCCAGAGCTGGGGCTGGATTGCCGGGTCGGTGTAGTCGGGATCGGGGTTGTGCCGGACGAGCGTGTCGTTCGGATGTGCCGAGCCGGGGCGCCAACGGTTGTCACTCGGTTGCAGGTGGATGGCGAGGGACCGGCGTGGCGCCGTACTGCGGTTTGCCGAGCTGCCGTGGACTGTGCGGCAGTGGTGGAAGCTGACCTGGCCGCGCCGCATCCGGGGTACGAACGGAGTCGGATCGAAGCCCTGCTTGACGATTGAGGCCGCGAGCGACTCGTTGTCCTGCGAGAAGAAGTCCAGCCCGGTCACGTCCCACCGATGGCTCCCTGGCAGGAACGACACCGCACCGTTGACCTCGTCCACGTCATGGAACCCGACCCACGCGGTCAGCATGTCGTCCGACGTACAGGACTGCCAGTACTGCCGGTCCGTGTGCCAGCCCACCTGCGCCGAGCCGCCCACCGGCTTCCGCAGCAGTTGGTCGTGCCACAACCGGATCCCGTCCGCACCGGACAGCGCGGCCGCCGTCGCGCCGATCGCCGGATGCCGGACCAGCGCCGCGAGCTCGTCCACCCGCAGCGAGGAGTAGTCGTTCTTCCGGAGTACGTCGCCATCGGACGGCTGCCAGCCACGGGTCGCCGGCAGGTCCGGGAGGGCGTGGTCGTGATCGCCGGCGTAGAAGCGTTCCATCCCGCGCTCGGCCGCGTCGAGTACCTCGGGCGGCACGATCACCGGCGAGATCCAGTAGCCGTGTTCGCGGTAGCAGGCGATGTCGTCAGGTCCTGGGAGCATGCGAAAACCGTAGCCAGCCCGGTGGTCGGAGGCGTTGCCGTTGTTCAGGCGACTGGACACAATCTTCAGGTGTCTCTCACCCGGCCGAGCGGACTCCGTGCGGGCTTCCATGCCGATGTGCACGACCCGATCAGCGGTCTCGTGCATGCCGGTGAGCAGTGGGTCCCCGAGCAGTTCCTGATCGAGCCGCACGACCATCCGGTCTGGGAGATCTACCTGCAACTGCACGGCATCACGCACTGGGTGGCCGGTGCGGAGAGCTATGTCCTCCGGCCCGGCCACCTCTTCGCCGTACCGCCCAACGTCACCCACCATCTGGCCGGACGCTCGGGCAACCACCACTTCTACTTCGCCGCCATCGACCTGGATCCCGTCGTACGCCGCCAACCGCCGCTGGCGACGCCATGGCCGAAGACCGTGGTGCACCGGGAGGCGGGAGAGCTCGCTTACGCCTTCGCCCAACTGGTCCGCGAGCTCACCACGCGCTACGAGTACGCCGGAACCGGTCTGGCGCTCGCGGTCGACCATCTGGTGCTGGCGGTCGCGCGATCCATGACGCCGACCGCCGTACCGCAGCTCGCGATGCATCCGGCGGTGCGGACCGTGAAACGCCTTCTGGATCAGGAGTTTCACGAACGGTGGACACTCCGGCAGCTAGCCGATCGCGTCGGCCTCGCGCCGTCGTACCTGGCGGAGTTGTTCGCCGGCCAGCTGGGTCAGCCGCCGCATCGGTATCTCAACGAACGCCGGATCGACCGCGCCCGGCAGCTCCTCGACACCAGCGACGTGACCATCACCGCGCTCGCCCTCAGCCTGGGCTTCAGCTCGAGTCAGCACTTCGCCCGGGTCTTCCGTCAGCTCGCCGGGACCACGCCGACTGCCTACCGCTCGTCCTCGGCCGGCGGCAGCGTCGGGTAGTCGAGGATCGGGTAGAGGCCGACCGTGAAGCCGTAGGTGGTGTCGCCGGAGCGCGGCAGCTGGTCGAAGGCGTGGATGACCCGGTCGACCTCCTGCCAGAACTCGGCCGCGCGCTCCTCGGGGATCCGGGCATGCCGGATGAACGATCGCATCTGCCCGGCCTCGTACGCCGACTTGGACTCGTCGGCGGCGACCTCGAAGTCGTTGAAGTCGTGCGGCAGCTGCCCCTCCTGCCCCTGGCGGCCGAGACCGACGTAGAACATCCGGGCGGCCCGGCCGTAGAACCGCTCCTCGATCGCCCGCACCCGCCGGGTCCGGACCACCTGCAGGATGCCGGCGTCGGTCAGCACCTTCACGTGGTGCGCGACCGTGCTCTTCGGGCGTTTGACCGCGATGGACAGCTCGGTCACGGTCGCGGCCCGCTCGTGCAGCAGGCCGAGGATCGTCGTTCGCAACGGGTCGCTGATCGCGCGGACCTGCTCCACGGTGGTCAGCTCGATGGTGTCCGCGAGGTCGTAATCGGGGACCGAACTGTTGATCGACATGATCCGAATAGACTAGCATCGCCGATTGTTCGAGATATTTGGATCATTGGAGTTGATGATGGCCGAGGTTGTGCTGTACCACCATGCTCAGGGACTGACCGACGGGATGAAGTCGTTCGCCGGCGAGCTACGTCAGGCGGGCCACACCGTTCACACGCCCGACCTCTTCGAGGGCCGGACGTTCGCCACCCTCGAGGAGGGGATCGGGTACGCGAAGGAGACCGGCTTCGGGGTGATCCTCGACCGCGGCCTCAAGGCTGCCGAGGGATTCTCCGACAGTGTCGTCTACATCGGGCACTCGCTCGGCGTGATGCCCGCGCAGCAGCTCACGCAGACGCGCCCGGGGGCGAAGGGTGCCGTGTTCCTCTACTCGTGTCTGCCGGTGTCCGAGTTCGGCTCGTGGCCGGCCGGCGTACCCGTGCAGATCCACGGCATGGACGGCGACCCGTTCTTCGCCGACGAGGGTGATCTGGACGCGGCCCGGGAGCTGGTCGCATCCACCGACCAGGCCGAGCTGTTCCTCTACCCCGGCAAGGACCACCTCTTCGCCGACGCCTCACTTCCGGCGTACGACGAAGCGGCGGCCGCACTGCTGACGCGCCGCGTGCTCACCTTCCTCGGCGCGCTCGAGGCGTGAGGGGCGGAGCTACAGGGCGTGGAGTTTGGTGAAGGGGGCCTGGATGCGCATCAGCTTGCCGGCGCCGAAGTCGACGACGACCGCGTAACCGCCGTCGACCGAGCTGATCCGGCCCAGGCCTTCTCTGTCGTGGGACACTCGCTGCCCGACCTCGAAGACTTTGACCGGGTCCGGCACGCGGGGTTTGAAGGGGCTCGTGGACAGATGACGACGCGTCGTCCCGCGGAAGGATTCCATCAGGTCTCCAGTATGCGCCACATCGGCGTGACGTGAACCGGCCAGGTGGTGTCCGCTTGGTGTCAAGCGGCCGCACCCGGCCGGTGCCGACGTCGTCAGGCGCGCGCCGCCTCGGCTTCCAAGGCCGGTGAGTCCGCGACGCGGCGGGTCGGGATGAAGGAAGCGATCGCGAGGGCGGTCAATGCGGCGCCGGCGCCGATCAGGAGCACGACGCGGAAGCCGGTCTGCGACGGCAACGTGTAGCCGCCGAGGCTGATGGTCAGCTGGGCCAGGATCACCCCGGCGACCGCGCTGGACACCGAGGTGCCGATCGACCGCATCAGCGTGTTGAAGCTGTTCGCGGCCGCGGTCTCCGAGACCGGTACGGCGGCCATGATCAGCGCGGGCATCGCGCCGTACGCGAGGCCGATGCCGGCGCCGATCAGCAGCGAGACCAGGACGAGCTCCCAGACCGAACTCATCAGCACACTGCCCACGCCGTACCCGGCCGCGACGACGACGGCGCCGAGCATCAGCGTGACCTTCGGGCCGCGGGTCTTGGAGATCTTCGCCGAGAACGGCGCGGTGATCAGCATGACCAGGCCGGACGGGCCCATCACCAGACCGGACGCCAGCATCGACTGGCCGAGGCCGAACCCGGTTGCCTTCGGCATCTGCAGCAACTGCGGAAGGACCAGCGACATCGCGAACATCGCGAACCCGAACACCATCGAGGCCAGGTTTGTGAGCAGCACCTGCGGGCGGGCCGTCGTGCGCAGGTCGACCAGCGGCTCGTCGGTACGGCGTTCCCACCAGCCCCACGCGAGCAGCGCGGCGACCGCGAGCGCGAACAGGCCGAGGGTCCGGCCACCGGTCCAGCCCCAGTCGGCACCCTGAGAGATTGCCAACAGCAACGAAATCAGGCCGACCGACAACCCGGCCCCACCGAGTACGTCGAACCGTCCGCCGGAGCGGACCGATGACTCGGGAACGAGGCGCAGAACGAGGACGAAGACGATCGCGCCGAGGGCGGCCGACAGCCAGAACAGCGTGTGCCAGTTGAAGTTCTCGGCCAGTAGCGCGGCCGCGGGCAGACCGAGCGCACCGCCGACACCGAGTGACGCGCTCATCTGCGCGGTCGCCGTACCGAGCTTCTCCGATGGCAGCTCGTCGCGCATGATGCTGATGCCCAGCGGGATCACGCCGGCCGCCAGGCCCTGCAGCGCACGGCCGCCGATCATCGGGATGAGCGAGCTGCTCAGCGCGGCGACGACCGAGCCGGTGATCAGCATGCCGATGCTGATCAGCAGCATCCGGCGCTTGCCGTACATGTCGCCGAGCCGGCCCATGATCGGCGTCGCGACCGCGGCCGCGAGCAGGGTGGCGGTGATCGCCCAGGCGGTCCCGGCGGCCGAGGCGTGCAGCAGTTTCGGCAGTTCCGGGACGAGCGGGATCACCAGGGTCTGCATCAGCGCGACCGTGATGCCGGCCGAGGCGAGCACCGGTACGACGGCACCGGTGCGCGCAGGCGCTGGGGGCGCCTCGGCTTCAGACGCAGCCGAGGTAGGAGCAGCGGACATCACGAGCCTCCGACGAACTAGATAGTTGGTTTGTGCAACTAGACTTTAAGTCAGGCAGTTGACTTAAACAAGTTCGCCGGGCAGACTGTGAATGGTGATGATGATGGCGAAGGAAGTCCGGACCGAGCGGGTCAACCAGACTCGGGAGCTGATCATGGCCACGGCGGAGCGGATGTTCGCCGAGCGGGGCGTGCACGAGGTGTCGAACCGGCAGATCAGCGAGGCGGCCGGGCAGGGCAACAACACGGCGGTCGGCTATCACTTCGGGACCAAGGCCGATCTGATCCGGGCGATCGTGCGCAAGCATTCCGAGCCGATCGAGGCACGACGGCGGGAGTTGCTGGCAGAGCTCGGCCCGCGGCCGGACGTGCGGGACTGGGTCACCTGCCTGGTCCGGTCGGCCACCGATCACATGGGCAGCCTCGGCACGCCCAGCTGGCTGGCCCGGTTCAGCGCGCAGCTGATGACCGATCCGTCCTTGCGGGAGATCCAGATCGAGGAATCACTGACGTCGCCGACGCTGCAACAGATTCTTGAAGGGCTCAACGAGTGCCTGGCCGAGCTGCCGTTGCCGGTGCGGCTCGAACGCGGCGACATGGCACGCCATCTGATCCTCCAGATGACCGCGGAGTTCGAACGCGCTCAGGCTGACGGGACGCCCACCGCACGAGCGACCTGGCGCGAGATGGCCGACGGCCTCATCGACGGCATCGTCGGCCTGTGGACCGCACCGGTGACTACCTGAGTGTTCTCGCGTTCCCGAGTAGAGTGCGGGAGATGATCAATGGTGCGCATGTGATCATCTACAGCCGGGATGCCGAGGCGGATCGGGACTTCTTCCGGGACGTGCTGGAGTATCCGCACATTGACACCGGCCACGGCTGGTTGATCTTCAAGCTGCCGCCGGCCGAGGTGGCGATGCATCCGGCCGGCGAGGAGTCGCACGAGCTGTTCCTGATGTGCGACGACCTCCAGCGAACCGTCGCCGAGCTGACCGCGCGGGGAGTGGAGTTCGTCAAGCCGGTACAGGAAGAGCGCTGGGGTCTGGTGACGTCGATCCGGTTGCCCGGGGGTGGGGAGGTCGGCCTCTACCAGCCGCTGCACCAGACGGCGTATGACCTCTGAAGTGATCCCGTTCAGCATCGAGGTGCCGGATGCGGAGCTCGATGACCTGCGGGAGCGGCTGCGGCGAGTTCGTTGGCCGCGGCAACTGCCTGGGGACGGGTGGGATCGTGGGGTGCCGGTGGGCTATTTGCGCGGGGTGGTCGATCGCTGGCTGGCCTATGACTGGCGGGTGCGGGAAGCGCGGCTCAACGAGTATCCGCAGCCACGACGCGGATCGACGAGCAGGCGATTCACTTCCTGCATGTTCGATCGCCCGAAGATGACGCGCTGCCGCTGATCATGACGCACGGTTGGCCCGGGTCGATTGCCGAGTTCCTGCCGATCCTCGGTCCGCTCACGGACCCGGCGGCGTACGGCGGAGATGCGCGGGATGCCTTTCACGTCGTGGCGCCGTCCGTGCCGGGGCACGGGTTCTCGGTGCCGTTGGAGTCCGCGGGCTGGAACCACGGGCGGATCGCGCGAGCCTGGGCCGAGCTGATGAGCCGGCTCGGTTATCAGCGGTACGGCGCTCAGGGCGGCGACACCGGATCCGTCGTGTCACCCCTGCTCGGGCAGGTCGATCCGGCGCACGTGATCGGCGTACATGTCAATGGTGGCTTGGCGTATCCGGCGATCGAGCCCGGTGATGTCGAGCAGCTCACGGACCTCGAACGCGGGCGGCTCCAAGCTGCCGAGCGGCTGCGTGCGGTCGGGACCGGGTACGCCGAGCTGCAGGGGACGCGGCCGCAGACCGTGTCGTACGGGTTGAGCGATTCGCCCGTGGGGCAGTTGGCCTGGATCCTCGAGAAGTTCTGGGAGTGGACCGATCCGGCGCGTGTGCTGCCCGAGGATGCGGTCGAGCTCGATCACCTGTTGACCGATGCAAGCATCTACTGGTTCACGAACACGAGCGCGTCCTCGGCCAACCTGTACTACGAGAATCGCACCGCGGCTGACGACCTCGGGCCGGGCGTCCCCACCGGTGTCGCGGTGTTTCCGACGGATCCCGCGATCCGGCGGGTGTTAGATCGCCGGCACCGGATCGTGCACTGGTCGGAGTTCACCCGTGGCGGGCATTTCGCCGCGCTCGAGGCGCCGGACCTGCTCGTCGACGACATCCGCGCGTTCTTCCGGCTGGTCCGGTAGGCGCGCCGGTACGGAGAACTCGAGGAGCGTGCCCTCGCGCTGCACCGTTGCCTCGGGCCAGCGGCGGCGGATCATCCGGATCGTCCGGTCGTTGGCCGCGCCGACCATGAACAGGAAGCGCGTGGCGCCGGCCGCGATGGCGTCCGCGGCCGCGATCGACAGCATCCGGATCCCGAGCCCGCGCCCCTGCTCGGGTTCGCTGATGATCGCCGCCAGCTCGGCAGTGGAATCGCCCGGCGCCCAGGCCCACATCGCGTGGCCGACGATCGCGTTCGCACGGGTCGCGACGAACGCGTCGCCGGTCGGGCACAGCATCCGCAGCAGGAGTGCGGGCCGGGGCGGCCGGCCGATGGCGGTCTGGAACCGGAAGTAGAGGCTGACGTCGGTCAGCCCCGTGAGCATCCGCGCCAGCTCGTCCGTGTCGGCTTCACCGGCACGGCGGACGAGCGGCGTACTCATCGGCGTCGGCACCGGTTGCGACGCCCGCGCCCGGTCCGTTGTCTGAGTCTGGTTCACGGATTCAGCCTGACTCGGCTTGGCTAAGTCTGTCAAGCGGACTTATCCTGACGCTATGACAGAGCAGGTGCCCGAGGCGATGCGCTGGTCGACCGAGAACTGCACGATCTCGCGGACGATGCAGATCCTCGGCGACAAGTGGACGTTCCATGTGCTGCGCGAGCTGTTCGTCGGCGTCCGGCGGTTCGAGGACATCCGGGCCCGGGCCGGGATCCCGCGGCAGGTGCTGACCGAGCGCCTCGCGGCCCTGATCGAGCGCGGCTTGCTGCGCCGTCAGCCGTACCGCCTGCCCGGCCAGCGCGAACGGTTCGAGTACCGCCTCACCGAGGCCGGACTGGCGCTGTATCCGGTCCTCGTCGCGATGATCCAGTGGGGCGACGAGTACCTTCCGCTCGACGGCGGCCCGCCGATCGAGCCCCGCCATCGCGGCGACTGCAACGAGCGCGTGCACGTCGTCCTGCAGTGCGAAGCCGGCCACGAACCGACACCGCGTGAAGTCGCGATCCGCCCCGGACCGGGCGCACAACTCCGCGCGCTGGCAGGCTGACTGCTAAATGGCGTCGATGGCTTCGCGGAGGATGCGGTCGGTCTCGCGGGGCTGAGCCGCGGTGATGGAGAGTGCGTCCATCGTGACGACGTACGCGTCGAGGTCTTCGCGCTTGTCCAGGTAGACGGCGCTGGTCAGATGCTCGATGTAGACGATGTCCGGCAGGTCGGTGTCGTTGAAACGCAGCAGCGTGAAGGCGCCGCCGGTCGCGGTGTAGCCGCCCTTGTCGAACGGGATGATCTGCAGCGTGATGTTGTGCCGCTTCGATGCCTCGATCAGGAACTCCAGTTGGGTCTTCAGCACCGCCTTGCCGCCGATCGGCCGGCGCAGTACGGCCTCGTCGACGACTGCCCAGAGCCGGGCCGGTCGCGGCCTGGTGAGCACCTGCTGACGGCCCATCCGCAAGGCGACCAGACGCTCCTGCTCCGAGCGTGCCAGCGGCCTGTCCTGCCGGCCGAGCTGGACCACGGCCCGGGCGTAGTCGGGGGTCTGCAACAGGCCGGGGATGAACTGGAGCTCGAAGGTCCGGACCAGGTCCGCGGCCATCTCCAGGCCGAGGTAGGAGTGGAACCAGTTCGGCGTCAGGTCGTCGTACCGCTGCCACCAGCCCGGGTTGTTGGCGTCCCGGGCCAGGTTGAGCAGACGTTCGCGTTCCTCGCCGTCCTTGAGCTTGTAGAGCGTGAGCAGGTCGTCGACGTCGCGGACCTTGAAACCGACCCGGCCGAGCTCGAGCCGGCTGATCTTGGACTCCGAGCCACGGATCGCCCAGCCCGCGTCGGTCCGGGTGATCCCGGCCTCCTCACGCAGCCGGCGCAGGTGTACGCCGAGCATGATCCGCAGGGCGGTTGGGCCGCCGTACGTGCCCGGTTCCGTCACGCCTCGCCTCCCAGCAGCCCTGTGTCCCGGTGCAAGCAGTAGATCATTTCACAACAGATTGTGATCTCGTCCAGCCTGACGCGCATACACGACGTGTTCACCGGACCCTACTGTCAGTAGAGTCGGAGCCTCAGTCATCCCGATCCTCTGCGAGGCCCACTGATGCCCGATGCCACCAAGGCACCCAGTTCGATCCCGGTGGGCGTGGACACCACCCGGGCCAGTATCGCCCGGGTGTACGACGCCGCACTGAACGGCAAGGACAACTTCGAGATCGACCGCGAGGTGCTCCGCCAGGTCGCCAGCGTGGCGCCCCAGGTCAACGACCTGGCCTGGTCGAACCGGAACTTCCTGATCCGGGCCTGCCGGTTCCTGGCCGGCCAGGCGAGCATCACGCAGTACCTGGACTGCGGTTCCGGGCTGCCGACCGCGGAGAACACCCACCAGGTCGTGCAGCGGCTGCAGCCGGAGGCGAAGGTTCTCTACATCGACAACGATCCGGTGGTGCTCGCGCACGGCCGGGCGCTGCTGGAGGAGAACGAGCACACGCGGTTCGTCAGCGCCGACATCTTCGACCCCGACGACGTGCTGAGCCTGTCCGAGGTGAACGACTTCCTCGACTTCAGCCAGCCGATCGCCGTCATCCAGAACGGCACCCTGCACCACTACGTCGGTGACGACGGCCCGCAGATCATGAAGAAGTACGTCGACGCCGTGGTGCCGGGGTCGTACACGGTGGTCGCGCACTTCTTCGACCCGGAGACGCCGGAGCACTCCGAGATCGCCCGGATGATGGAGGACAAGTTCGTCCACAGCCCGATGGGCAGTGGCGTCTTCCGCACACGGGAGCAGTTGCTCGAGCTGTTCCCCGACCAGGAGCTGATCCCGCCGGGTCTGGCGCTCTGCGACGACTGGTGGCCGGACGGCCCCCGGGTCAAGCCCCTCAACCAGGTCGAGGAGTGCATCGCCGGAGCAGTCGGCCGCAAACTCTGATCGATCGCGTACGACGGTGGGGGGGGGGGGGGGGGGGGGGGGGGGGGGGGAGGGGTGGGGGGGGAGGGGGGGGGGGGGGGGGGGTGGGGGGGGGGGGGGGGGGGAGAGAGGGGGGGGGGGGGGGA
>NZ_JBVHFT010000008.1:360653-397161 GCF_055562215.1 Kribbella sp. NPDC020701
AGCCCCTCAACAGGGTGGGGGGGTGCGTTGCGGGGGGGGTCGGCCGAAAATTTTGGTCGGCCGGGGACGCGGGGGCACGGGGGACCCTTGTGTTCCTGGCCGCACCTGTTTCAGGCCGGCGTTGTCCAGAGGTGAGCGCTGAACGTTATACGTGCTCGGAAACGAGCGTGGCGGCCGTGTCTTCCTCAAGGGCCTGGAAGATGTGGGGGAGGTCGCCGGGGTAGGCGATGTAGTCGCCCGGGTGGAGTTCGACCGGGTCGTCTGCTGGGCCGACCAGGGCCCGGCCGGAGCCGAGGATGACGTGTTCGACGACGCCCGGCATGTGCGGTTCGGACTTCCGGCCGGGGCCGGGGGAGGCGACGATGCGGTAGATGTCGCGACGGGCGTTCGGTGGGCTGGATGCGACCAGGGTGGCGCTGTATTCGGCCTGGTCGGAGTAGATGATCGGGCCCTCGCCGGCGCGGATGAGCTGCACCTTCGGGCGGGGTGGGTCGAGGAGTGCCGCGAACGGGGTGTCGAGGGCAACCGCCAAGGCCCACAGGGTTTCGACGCTGGGGTTGCCGGTGCCGGACTCGAGCTGCGAGAGCGTCGACTTGGCGACGCCGGCGCGTTTGGCCACCTCGGTCAGGGACAGCCCTGCCCGGGCCCGATGTCTGCGCAACGACGCGGCGATCACGTCGAGGGGTGCCTTGGTGTCCATCTGTGTTCGCTCCATCGGTCTGGTTGTTCGGCTTGACGAACGAGCGGAGTGCTGTTCATCATAATGCCCATGCGTTCGATCTGGCGAACACTCGACCGTGGCCTGGCCCGTGACATCGGCCTGGTCTGCCTGGCCGACGGCGTGGTCGGTCTGTCCTACGGCGCGATCAGCGTCGGCGGCGGGCTGCCGCTGTGGGTGCCGGTGCTGCTGTCGATCGTGGTGTTCGCGGGCGCCTCGCAGTTCCTGTTCGTCGGGATCGTGGCGGCCGGCGGCAGCCCGATCGCCGCGATGATCGCCGGTCTGCTGGTGAACACCCGGCACGTCGCGTTCGGTCTGGCGGTCAGTGACGTCATCGGCAGTGGCTGGCGGCGCTTCCCGGGCAGCCACGTGATGACCGACGAGAACGTCGCGTTCGCGATGGGCCAGGAGGAGCTCGAGCAGAAGCGCGCCGCCTACTGGGCGGGCGGCATCGGCATCTTCATCTGCTGGAACCTCGGCGTCGTCGCCGGCGGTCTGGCCGGCTCCGTCATCACCGACACCGACAAGTTCGGCCTGGACGCGGCCTTCCCCGCGGTTCTGCTCGCCCTGGTCCTGCCGGCGCTGCGCGATCGTTCGACCCGTACGGCGGCCTTGATCGGAACCGTGGTCGCGTTAGCGGCAACGCCTTTCCTGCCGGCCGGTCTGCCGGTGCTGCTCGCCTTGGCGGGCCTGCTGTTCTATCGCGCGGACAAGCCCGCCCTGGAGGTGTCTCGATGACCAACACCCCGCTCGTGCTGGCCGGCATCCTGATCCTTGCCGTGGGCACCTTTTCGCTACGGTTCGCCGGTCCGGCGCTGCGCAGCCGTTTCGAGATCCCGGAGCGGGCCCAGCGGTTCCTCGCCGCGGCGGCCATCGTCCTGCTGACCGCGCTGGTTGCGACCTCCGCGCTGACCGACGGCCACGGTCCGGCCGGGATCGCCCGCCCTGCTGGTGTGCTGGTCGGCGGCGTCCTGGCCTGGCGTAAAGCCCCGTTCGTGCTGGTCGTGGTGGCAGCCGCCGTGACCGCGGCCGGCCTGCGACTGCTCGGCGTACCGTAGCCGGAAGTTATAGCGTGCTCTCATGAACGAACGCAGTGAGTTCATCATCGAGCGCAGCGCCTGTTGTGTCTCATCCGCGCCCGGAGCGAAGCGAGGACGTGGATGAGCACCTATCCCGGGCAGCCGGTGCCGGCGCCGGCTCCGGCGAAGAAGACGCTGATCTGGATCGCGATCGCGTGCTTCGCGATCGGCCTCCTGCTGACCGGGTTCTTCGTCTGGCGGATCGTCGTGACGGCACCGCGGACGCCGGAGTCGATCGACAACGGCGTGGTCCACCTGGACAAGGAGGGCCTGACGATCTACTCGTCCGTGCCGGTGCCCGCGCCGCCGTGCGAGGCGAAGGACTCCTCGGGGGCCGACGTGCCGCTCGAGGATCCGGGTGGATCGGAGACGATCACGATCAACGGCGAGAGCTGGTACGTCGTCGCCCGGTCGGTGGACCCGGTCCCGGCGGGGGACTACAGCATCACCTGCGCCGATGAGGAGACGTCCGCGACGTACGCCGTCGGGCCGCGGTCGTCCGTGGTCGCGTTCGTGCTGTCGATCTTCGGGGCGATCGGGTCCTTCCTGGTCTTCCTCGCCCTCGGCGCGACTCTGCTCATCATCGGCATCGTGAAGAACCGCCGCCGCAACCGCCCGGGCAACACCTTCCCCACCCAGCCACCAGGTGCCCCCGGCAACTACCCGCCCGGCAACTATCCCCAGCCCGGAAACTACCCGCAGCAGGGAAACTACCCGCCGCAGGGGAACTACCCGCCGCAGGGGAACTACCCGCCGCAGGGGAACTACCCGCCTCCGGGCAACTACCCGCCGCCGGGCAACTACCCGCCTCCGGGCAGCAATCCACCACCGGGCAACAATCCGCAGCAGGGCAACAACCCGCCGCCAGGCAACACGTTCCCACCGCCTCCGCCGTACAACCCGGGACCGAATCCGGACCACCCCGAGGATCGGTAACCCCATGGACCTCGACTGGCCCGGCTGCCGCAACGCGCGCGACGTCGGCGGACTGCCGACCGCCGACGGCCGCACCATCCGCCCAGGCGTCCTGATCCGTTCGGAGAGCCTGCAGTACCTCACACCCGAAGGCGTCGAGGAGGTACGCCGTTCCAACGTCAGCCGGATCCTGGATCTCCGCGGCGACGGTGAGGTGGAGAGCGCACCGACCCCGTTCACCGGCGGCCCGATCGCCGTCCGCCAGTCACTGCAGGACCCGGCCGACCCGGATCACGGCCAGCCGACGATCGTCGCGGCCTGCACCTGGATGCTCGACCGGCGACCGGAGTTGTTCGCGGCCGCGGTCAAGGCGATCGCGGACGAGCCCGAGGGCGCGGTGGTCGTGCACTGTCACGGCGGCAAGGACCGCACCGGCATGGTCGTGGCGCTCGCGCTCAGCGTCGCCGGCGTACCCGAGGACGAGATCGTCGCCGACTACTTCCTCACCCAGGTGCGACTCGCCGGGTGGCTGGCCGAACAATTGGCGGACGAACCGGACACCTCGAAGCATCCGGAGATGATCGAGTTCCGCGACACCCGCGCCGAGTCGCTGGTCGCAATTCTGCGCCATGTCGACGAAAAGTACGGCGGCGCCGAGGCATACCTGCGGCACGGTGGTCTCACCACCGACGATCTCGACCGCCTGCGCGCCCGGCTGATCGCCTAGCCGCTGAGGTCGACCACCGTCACGACCGCGTCACAGAGCGCAGTAGATTGGCGCAATGCCGACCGCCGCAGTGTTGAATGCCGCACCTCCGGCGCGGCGCGTCATCGGGCCTTGGTTCCCGGCCTTCCCTCGTCACTCCAGTCGCTTCGCCCGCTGCGTTCCTCAGTCCAGGCCGGGGGCCCGATGACCGGGCCGACCGGGGTGACCGACCCGGCGGCACTGGCCGAACGCTTCGGACTCTCCAAAAGCTCGATCCGCCCCTCGCTCGGCTCGTACCTGCGCGAGCTGTGGAGCCGTCGCCAGTTCGTCCTCAGCTACGCCACTGCCCGCACCTACGCCATGTACGCCGGAGCCCGCCTCGGCTCGCTCTGGCAGGTGCTGACACCGCTGCTCAACGCCGCGGTCTACTACCTCGCCTTCGGTGTCCTGCTCGGCACCAAGAACGGCATCGACAACTACGTCGCGTTCTTGCTCAGCGGGATCTTCGTCTTCACGTTCACGCAGCGTTGCATGACCGAAGGCTCCCGCTCACTGGCGCTGAACCTGTCGCTGATCCGCACTCTGCACTTCCCGCGCGCGACGCTCCCGCTGGCCTATGTGCTGAACGAGCTGAACCAGATGCTCGTCTCGATGGGCATCCTGTTCGTGATCGTCGGCCTCACCGACGGACTCGCCTGGCGCTGGCTGCTCGTCGTACCGGCACTGTTCCTGCAGGTCATGTTCAACGTCGGGATCACGCTGGTCTTCGCGCGGATCGGGACGTTCGTGTCGGACGTCAGTCAGCTGCTGCCGTTCATCACGCGGACCTGGCTGTACGCGTCCGGGATCTTCTTCTCGCTGCCGGCCAAGCTGGCCCAGATCGACGCACCGGGCTGGGTGGTCCAGGTCCTCGCGTTCAACCCGATCTCGGCGTACATCGACATCGTCCGGCGCGCGCTGCTCGACGAGCACGAGCGCAACCAGCTGCCGCATGCGTGGACGATCGCGATCGTCTGGTCGTTCGTGATGCTCGCCGCGGGGTTCGTGTACTTCTGGCGTGCGGAGGATCGCTATGGGCGAGGCTGAGCCAACGGTGATCGCGGACCACCTCGACATCATCTACAAGGTGATCGCGGGCCAGGGCGGCAAGGGTACGGCGGCGACCGCGTTCCGGCGGATCCTGAAGCGCCAGGACCGGCCGACGATCCGCGAGGTGCATGCGGTCAAGGACGTCAGTTTCACTGCCTACAAAGGCGATGCGATCGGGGTGATCGGCCGCAACGGCTCCGGCAAGTCGACGATGTTGCGTGCGATCGCCGGGCTGCTGCCACCCGCGTCCGGCGTGGTCTACACCGGCGGGCGGCCGTCGCTGCTCGGCGTCAACGCCGCGATGATGAACGACCTCACCGGCGACCGGAACGTCGTCCTGGGGTGTCTCGCGATGGGCATGTCGTCGGCCGAGATCGAGCAGCGGTACGACGAGATCGTCGAGTTCTCCGGGATCGGGGACTTCATCGACCTGCCGATGTCGACGTACTCGACCGGGATGGCGGCGCGGCTGAAGTTCGCGATCGCGTCGGCGAAGACGCATGACATCCTGCTCGTTGACGAGGCGCTGGCGACCGGTGACGCCGAGTTCCGGGTCCGGTCCGAACGCAAGATCCGCGAACTGCGCGACCAGGCCGGCACGGTGTTCCTGGTCAGCCACAGCCTCGAGGTCGTCCTCGACACCTGCAACCGAGCCCTCTGGCTGGACGCCGGCGTACTCCGCCAGGACGGCCCCGTCGAAGAAGTAGTAGCCGCCTACACCAAATCCGCCACCCGGGTGTAGCTCCCACCCCGCGGTGGGGTGGTTGGTGGCGGGGTGGGTCAGACGGCTTTCGGGTCTTCTTTGAGGCCTAGGAGGAAGCCGAGGCCCCAGGAGACGTGCATGGTGGCGCAGACCAGGGGCATCCAGATCAGGGCCTTCCACGGCAGGTAGCGGCCTTCGAACGCGGAGCCGGCCAGCAGGAGTACGGCGTACCCGAGCGGAGCCAGGAAGCCGAGGTCGAGCCAGCTGCTGCCGGTCGCCAGGCCGATGATGCCGAGGATGGTGCCGACCGCCAGCAGGATCACCGCGACCGGCGGCGCCAGGTAGCGCTTGTTCGCCGTCTCGGGGTGCCGGCGGATCACCTCGCGGCGCCACTGGCCGGTGTGGAAGAACTGCTTCGCGACCGCCGACAGCGACGAGCGCGGCCGGTAGGTGACGGACAGGTCGGGTGTGAACCAGATCAGGCCACCGGTCTTGCGGATCCGGTAGTTCAGCTCCCAGTCCTGGGCCCGGTGCATGGTCTCGTCGAACCCGCCGACGCGCTCCAGCGCGGCCCGCCGGAACACGCCCAGGTAGACGGTGTCGGCCGGCCCGGCCTTGCCGCCTTGGTGGAACGCCGACGCACCCAGGCCCAGCCGGGAACGGTAGGCGCAGGCGACCGCCATCTCGGTCGGCGTCCGGCCCTCGGCCGCCATCACGCCGCCGACGTTGTCCGCGCCGCTCTCGTCGAGCACCTCGACCGCGCGGGTGATGTAGCCGTCGGTGAGGGCACCGTGCCCGTCGACCCGGACCAGGATGTCGTGCTTGGCATGCGCGATGCCGACGTTCAGCGCGGCCGGCGTCTTGCCGGTCGGGTTCGGCACGATGCTGATCCGCGGGTCGCGGTCGGCCAGCTTGTCCGCGATCTCCTGGGTCCGGTCCTTGCTCGGGCCGATGGCGAGCACGACCTCCAGCTCGCCGGGGTAGTCCTGGTCGAGGACGCGGCCGACCGCTTCCTCGAGGTGGCGTTCCTCGTTCAGCACGGGCATCACGACGGACACGGGCGGCCAGTGGGACAACGGCATATCAGGCCTTACAGATCGAAGCGACGTCGTCGACGCCGGTGGCGGGTGTGGTGGTCGAGCTGCCGGGTTTCGGTGTGCTCGGCTTCTTCGTCGTACTGGTGGTCGGCTTGCTGGTGGTGCTACGCGGAGTGTTCGGAGTCTTACCGTCTCCCCCCGAGCCCGCCTTGTCCAGCGCTTCCGACTTCGCGATGGTCTCGGCGACCTTGGTTCTGATCAGCGCGAAGTCGGGATCGCCGGTGTGGATCAACGGCGGGACCGCGGAGAAGCTTGACACCGGCAGCTTCTTCGCGTCCAGCGCGAGATCGGTGAAAGTGCCCAGCTCACTGGCCGGAATGCTGGTCTTGACCACCTGTTTGCTGGCCGACGCGATGCCCTGGAACTTGGTCAGCACGGTCGACGGCGACAGCTGGTTCAGCATCGCCGACATCACGCACTTCTGCCGGGCCATCCGCTCGTAGTCCGACGACTCGGCCCGGGACCGCGCGAACCAGAGTGCGTGGTAACCGTCCAGGTGCTGGTTCTTGCCGGCCTCGATGTAGCCCTTGATCGGCGAGCTGCCGCCGCCGATCGGGACCCGCTTGCCGATGTCCAGGGTGATCCCGCCGACCGCGTTGAGCAGGTCCCGGAACCCGGCCAGGTCGATCAGCACGAAGTAATTGATCTTCAGCCCGGTGACCGCCTCGATCGCCTGCGTGGTCGCGGTCTCACCGGGGTTCGGGTCGCCGGGGAAGAGGTTCTTGTGGTCGGCGGCGTACGTATAGACGGCGTTCAGCAGGCACTCGGCGCCGCAGTTCTTCCACGTGAATCCGTCCGGGAACTGCTTGGCCATCGCCGTACCGGCCGGGAACGGCACCTTGGACAGGTTCCGCGGCAGCCCGATCAGGACGGTCCGGCCGGTGTCCGCGTCGATGCTGGCCACCGTCATGCTGTCCGGGCGGGTGCCGATCCGGTCCGCGCCGGAGTCGCCGCCCATCAGCAGCACGTTGTAGCGGCCCTTCTCGGCCTTCGACTTCTGCCCGCTGCCGAATACGCTGGCGACGAAGTCGCGCTGGGTGTTCACGATCACGCTGCCGTAGATGAGCGCACCGACCACCGCGAACACCAGGACACCGTCCAGGATGCTGGTGATGAGCCGGTGGTTGCGCTCCAGCGTCAGCGGCTGGCCGAGCCGGTACGCGTCGACGAACAGCGCGGCCCAGCCGATCGCGAGCAGGATCAGCAGTACCTGGACGATCCGCAGGGTGCCCGGCCGGGCCATCAGGTTGATCGTGCCGGAGCGCCAGACCAGCCCCAGCAGCACCAGGAAGACGACGATCGCGATCAGCCCGGCGACGATCCGCCAGGCCCAGCGACCGGCTCGCTTGCTGCCGGCCACGATCTGCGCCGATCCGGGCAGCACCAGTGTCATGAGGACCAGCGTCAAGGCCCGCTTGAACCGCACCGGCTCGCCGAGATTGCGCAGGTCAGGTTTCTCCTGCGGCATGACGTCCTTCCGTTCTCTGATCACGCGGCACGGCGGGCCGATACTGCAGTCGACCGTACCTTGTCGTCCCCACCCTCTCCGGTACGACGTGCCGGATGAGCCGATGGTTCGAGCAGAGGCGGACCCGGAGACGAAGAGTAGCAGTCCTCTCACGCAGCGCAGGAAAACCCGTGCGTATACCCGCCTTCATACGGCTGTGATGGTGACCGGCAGGTGCATGCGTTACGAAGTCTTCCAAATACAATCAGTGAGGACAGGAAACCGCCCATGAAACTGTTCCGAACACTTCTGGCTGCCACCGCGGTAGTCGCCACCACGCTGGTCGGCAGTACGTCGGCCCAAGCCTTCGAACCCGCCGTACGGGCGCCTGGCGCCGACTTCACCGGGATCGCCGCGCTCAGCAACTGCTCCGCGTCCCTGGTCCGGTACGCCGAATCCGTCAGCACCGACAAGGCGCTCGTACTCACCAACGGGCACTGCTACGAAGGCGGGTTCCTGCAGCCCGGTCAGGTGCTGGTGAACCGTGCGTCGTCCCGCTCGATCACGTTGCTCAAGCCGGACTCCAGCCGGGCCGGCACCGTCCGCGCGAGCCGGATCCTCTTCGGCACGATGACCAAGACCGACATGATCGTCTACCAGGTGAACGAGAGCTACGCCTCGATCAAGAGCCGCCTCAACGTCTCGCCGCTGACGCTGGCCAAGCAGGGCCCGGCGAACGGCGCCGGGATGGCGGTCGTGTCCGGCTACTGGAAGCGCATCTACACGTGCTCCGTACAGGCGACCATCCCGCAGTTGCGCGAGGGTGACTGGACCTGGCAGAGCTCGATCAAGTACCAGCAGCCCGGCTGCGAGACGATCGGCGGTACGTCGGGATCCCCGGTGGTCAGCACCTCGACCGGTGAGGTGATCGGCGTGAACAACACCGGAAACGAGGACGGCGAGCACTGCACGGTGAACAACCCGTGCGAGGTCGACGCCGATGGCAACATCACGGTCGAGCAGGGCGCGGCGTACGGCCAGCAGACCTGGTGGCTCTACACCTGCCTGACCGCGACCCGCGCCATCGACCTGAACAAGTCGGGGTGCCAGCTCCCGAAGCCGGCCGCGCGTCACTGACGCTGCGTCACGACGGGTGCGGGGTGACGCACACCACTGGGAAATCCGGTAACGTCGCCCCGCATGGCTGTCGACTCCTCCACTGACCAGGTCAGTACGTCGAAGTGGCCGAGTCCCCTCGGGGTCCGGACCCGCTTGGTCGCGTCCAGTGCGCTGATGCTCTTCACCGAGCTCGCGCTGATCCGCTGGACCGGCTCGAACGTGGTCCATCTCAGCTACTTCTCGAACTTCGTGCTGCTCGGTTCGTTCCTCGGTATCGGCATCGGCATCCTCCGGTCCGGCAAGGCGAAACGGTTGCCGTACTACTCACCGATCATGCTCGGGCTGCTGGTCCTGGTGATCGCGTGGAAGCCGGTGACGGTGAACCGCGGCAGTTCGTCGAGCGTCATCTACTTCACCAGCCTGAACACCACCGGCCCGCCCGTGTGGGTGATCCTGCCGATCATCTTCATCGCGGCCGCGGTGGTGCTGGCCGGTCCCGCCGAGCTCGTCGGCCGGTGTTTCGCCGAGTTGCCACGACTGACGGCGTACCGGTTCGACCTGATCGGCAGCCTGATCGGGATCGCGGGTTTCACCGGGTTGTCGTTCCTCGGCGCGCCGCCGATCTGGTGGGGCCTGATCGTCACGGTCATGTTCGGTGCGCTGATGATTCCGCGGTCTCCCGGAACCGGTCGCCGTGCCGTTGCCACCGGGTTGAGTGCCGCGTTCGTACTGTCGCCGTTGCTGGTGATGCTGGGTGTGCTCTTCCATGAGTCGACGCGGCCGGAGAACAGTTGGTCGCCGTACTACAAGGTGCAGACCAAGCAGTACACGTGGGAGAACGTGCCGCTGCTGACGATCACGGTGAACGGTGTACCGCACCAGCAGGCGATCCCGGCGGACGCACGGTTGCAGTGGGAGCCGCAGTACGGCCTGCCGTACGAGCGGGCCAACGTCGGCAAGGCGCCCAAGAACGTGCTGATCATCGGCGCCGGGTCGGGGTCGGACGTGGCGATCGCGTTGAAGAAGGGCGCGACGCACGTGGACGCGGTCGAGATCGACCCGCGGATCCGTGACCTCGGCAAGGCGCTGCACCCGGACAGGCCGTACCAGGACCCGCGGGTTTCGTCGCACATCGACGACGGACGGGCGTTCCTGTCCCGGACCGACAAGAAGTACGACCTGATCCTGCTGGCGCTGCCGGACTCGCTGACGCTGGTGAACGGTGCTAGCTCGCTGCGGCTGGAGAGCTACCTGTTCACCGAGGAGGCGTTCAAGTCCGCTCGCGATCACCTCAATCCGGGTGGCGCGTTCGCGATGTACAACTACTACCGCGAGACCTGGCTGATCGACCGGCTCGCGTCGACCGCGCAGTCGGCGTTCGGGCACAAGCCGTGCGTGGACAAGGTCGGCGACGACCTGCAGCAGGCGGTGGTCACGGTCGGTCTCACCGAGCAGGACCAGAGCTGTCAGAACGAGTGGGCCGGGACGACCTCCATCACGCCGCCGCCCGCGACCGACAACCGGCCGTTCCTGTACCTGTTCACCGACCGGATCCCGTCGCTGTACCTGGTGACGCTCGGGCTGGTCATGCTCGCCGGTCTGATCGGGGTCGGGATCGCCGGCGGCGGATCGTCGTACCGGCGGATGCGCCCGTACGCCGACCTGTTCCTGCTCGGCGCCGGCTTCATGCTGCTGGAGACCAAGAGCATCACCGGGTTCGCGCTGTTGTTCGGTACGACGTGGGTGGTGAACGCGATCGTGTTCGCCGGGGTGCTGGTGGCGGTCCTGGCCGCGGTCGAAGTGACCAGGAAGTTCAAGACGCCACCAGTGAAGATCATGTACGCCATTCTGTTCGGCGGGCTCGCGCTGGCGTGGATCTTCCCCGACGAGTGGCTGCTCTCGATGCCGCTGGGGTTGCGGGCCCTGGTCGCGGTGCTGATCGCGTTCCTGCCGATCTTCGCCGCGAACGTCATCTTCGCCAAGCGCTTCACCGACACCGCGGACGGCACCGCGTCCTTCGGCGCCAACCTGCTCGGCGCGATGCTCGGCGGCTGCCTCGAGTACGCCGCGCTGATCATCGGCTTCGACGGCCTCCTGATCATCGCCGCCCTGCTCTACGCCGGCGCCTTCATCCTCACCCCCAAAATCCGCCAGGTGGTACGGAGCTGACCGATGAGCGACCTGGCCGGGCTACTGGACGACCGAAAGATCCAGACCGGTCAGTCCCGGACGATCTCCCGGGTCCGGGCGTGGACGTGTTCGTCGAACTCGGCCACTTTGGCCCCGGTCCGTTCGGGGGTGAGGGCCGACTCCTCGAGAACGGTGAAGCGGCCCGGGCGGGTCAGCGGCGCGAAGCAGACGATCTCGGCGAACTCGTCCAGGCTGAAACCGAGGTCTGCGGGTCGTACCGGGAGCCCATGGCGATGCAGGCAGTCGACGGTCGCGTTGAAGTGGTCCGCGTCGCCGCGCAGGAACCACGCGAAAGCTGCTCCCAGGCCGACTTGCTCACCGTGGAAGGCCCGTCGGCCCGGATAGTGCAGATCGATGGCGTGGGAGATCTCGTGGCAGGCCCCGGAGGCCGGCCGCGAGTTGCCCGCCACCACCATCGCCATCCCGGACAGCACCAGCCCCTCGGCCAGAGTGGTGAGGAACGCGTCGTCACCGACCCCGCCGCGATGATCCATCACCGCTTGTGCGGCGGTCCGGGCCAGCGAGACCGCGAAACCATCGATCGCCTCCCCGCGCAACCGGTGTGCGGCCTCCCAGTCAGCGGTCGCGGACAGGTTCGAGACGATGTCGCCGATGCCGCTGCGGACCGATCGAGGTGGTGCTTGGCCGATCAGGTCGAGGTCCACCAGCACCGCGATCGGCGCGGGAACGCTGTACGAGCCGCGACCGGCGTCGTTGTCCAGCGTGCTGATCGGTGAGGCGATGCCGTCGTGCGCGAGGTTCGTGGCCGCCGCGACCATCGGCAACCCGAGCCGGGCCGCGGCGAACTTGGTCACGTCCAGCACCGTGCCACCGCCGATCCCGACGATCGCGTCGTACTGCTGCGGGCGGATCTGCTCGACCAACCTGATTGCGGCGTTGATCGTGCAGCCGTCCACGGTGAACCAGTCCGCGCCCGCGAGCCCGGCCTGGAAGGTCTCCCGGATGACCGGACCATGGGTCGGCCCGACCGCGATCGCCACCCGGCCGGAGGGCGAGATCCGCTGGTCGGCCAGGATCTTCGCCAACTCGCACAGCGCTCCCCGCCGCACGTCCACAACGAGCGGTGCCGGGATCATCCGGGCTAAGAGCGGCATACGATCTCCCGCGCCCGGGTCAGGTCTGCGTGGTTGTCGATCTCGACCCAGTCGACCGTCCCGATCGGAGCCACGTCGATCCGGAATCGCTTGTCCACAAGGACTTGGTACGCATCTTCGTAGTAAAGCTGCGGATCGTCTTCCCAGGTCTCCTGGAGTGCGGTGGCGAGGTCGGTCGCCACGTCCGGCTCGATCACGCAGACGCCGATGAACTCACCGGTGGCGGCGCCTGGGTCCATCAGCTTGGTGATCCGCTCGACGCCGTTGTCCTCGGACCAGATCACCTTCATCTCCTCCTCGGCCAGCTTCTTCTCGGTGTCGAGGGCCAGGATGATCCGCCGACCGCCACCACGGGCGTCGAGCAGGGTCTGCTGGACCGAGGCCGGGTGCACGGTGTCGCCGTTGGCCAGCAGCGCGCCGGATTTCAGGTGGTCGCGGGCGCACCACAGCGAGTAGGCGTTGTTCCAGGTCTCGGCCTTGTCGTTGTGGATCAGTTCGAGGCTGACGCCGTGCCGCTGCTCGAACCCTTTGACGCGGGCCGCGACCGCATCAGCGGCGTACCCGACGACGATGCCGACGTCGGTGATGCCGACCGATGCATAGTTGGCCAGGATCAGGTCGAGAACGGTGGTTTCCGGGCCGATCGGGACCAATGCCTTGGGCAACGTGTCCGTGTACGGGCGAAGCCGGCGACCTGCGCCGGCGGCGAGAACGAGGCCGATCATGACCCATGGTACGAGTTCGGCCCGTCTGGGCGCGCCGGGTTGCGATGTGGTGGCACCATCAAGGTCATGACGTGGCTTGTGACTGGTGGTGCTGGGTATATCGGGGCGCATGTGGTGCGGGCGTTCCTGGCCGATGGGATCGATGTGGTGGTGATCGATGACCTGTCGAGTGGGAAGGCCGAGTTCGTGCCGGACGGGGTGCCGTTCGTGCAGGCGAACCTGCTCGACGCTACGGCGGTCCGCAGCGCGCTGGACGGGGTCAGCGGGGTCGTGCACCTGGCCGGGTTCAAGTACGCCGGTGTCTCGGTGGACCGGCCGCTGCACACATACACCCAGAACGTGACCGGGATGGTGTCGCTGCTGGAGGCGATGGCGGAGCAGGAGATCCGCAACATCGTGTTCTCCTCCAGCGCGGGCGTTTACGGCACCCCGAAGGACGAGCTGGTGACCGAGCAGACGGCACCGGATCCGCAGAGCCCGTACGGCGAGTCGAAGCTGGTCGGGGAGTGGCTGCTCCGGGACCAGGCCGCCGCCACCGACCTGCACCACACCTCGCTGCGCTACTTCAACGTGGTCGGCTCCGGCGACCCGAAGGTGTACGACGCCAGCCCGTACAACCTGTTCCCGATCGTGTGCGATCTGCTCACCCAGGGCAAGGTGCCGCAGATCTACGGCAACGATCACCCGACGCCGGACGGCACCTCGGTCAAGGACTACGTCCACGTCGCCGACCTGGCTCGCGCGCACGTAGCCGCCGCCCGCGCCCTGGACGCCGGCAAGACCCTGGAGCGGGTCTACAACCTGGGCAGCGGCACCGGCACCTCGGTCCGCGAGATCATGGACGCCGCCCGCCGCGTCACCGGGATCGACTTCACCCCGACCGAGGGTCCGCGCCGCCCCGGTGACCCGTCACGCGTCGTCGCCGACGGTCAACTGGCCGCCCGCGATCTCGACTGGAAGAACACCTACTCGGTCGACGACATGTTCGCGACCGCGTGGGAGGCATGGCCGAAGAGCTGAATCGTGGTGGGCGGTCCTCGCCGGTTGTAGCCTGTGGCGCAGTTCACAGAACTGCCCGTGCCGGGCACCGATCGAGGGGTGCGATCCATGAGTTACGAGAGCCTGCCGCAGTTCCTGGCGAAGATCGATCTCTTCGAGGGACTGTCGAAGGACACGCTGTCCGACCTGATCGAGCGTGGCACCACGCTGAAGGTCGCGGCCGGCCGCCACGTGATCGAGCAAGGTGCGAACGACGCCGGCCTGCAGGTCGTGCTGGAGGGGTCGGCCGAGGTGGAGGTCAACGGTGTCGTCCGGGGGCCGCTGAACGTGGGGGACTACTTCGGTGAGATCTCGCTGGTCGACGGCCTGCCGCGGTCCGCGACCGTGGTGGCGGGGCCGGACGGGCTGAGCACGTTCGCGCTGTCCGCGCTGGCCTTCGAGCCGGTCGTGAAGGAGAATCCGGACGTCGCCCAGGCCCTCCTCAAGGCCCTGACCGCCCGGATCCGCTCCCTCGAGTCCGAAAGCTGAGCTGAGCGGCTGTGCTTTCGGCCGGGCCTTCGGCGCCGGCGGGGTCATGGGGCTTTTACTCCCGGCCTTCCCTCGTCGCTCCAGTCGCTACGCTCCCTCCGCTCCTCAGTCCAGGCCGGGAGGCCCCATGACCGTGCTTTTGGCCGGGCCTTCGGCGCCGGCGGGGTCATGGGGCTTTTACTCCCGGCCTTCCCTCGTCGCTCCGGTCGCTTCGCTCCCTACGCTCCTCAGTCCAGGCCGGGAGGCCCCATGACCGAGGAGCGCAAGGTCGTCTCGGTGCTGTTCTGCGACCTGGTCGGCTTCACCACCGCGTCCGAGTCCGCCGACCCCGAAGACGTCCGCCGCTGGCTGGCGCCGTACCACTCGACCCTGCGGCAGACGGTCGAGCGGTACGGCGGGACGGTCGAGAAGTTCGCCGGGGACGCGATCCTGGCCGTGTTCGGCGCACCGCGGTCGCGGGAGGACGACGCCGAACGGGCGGTCCGGGCCGGCCTGGCCATCCTCGAGGCGGTGCGCGCACTGCCGGACGGGCCGCTGGAGGTCCGGATCGGGATCGAGACCGGTGAGGCCCTGGTTCAGTTGACCGCGCGACCCGAGCTCGGCGAGCCGTTCGTCACCGGCATGGTCGTCAACACGTCCGCCCGGCTGCAAGCCTCGGCGCCGGTCGGCGCGGTCGTGGTCGGGCCTGGTACCTACTCGGCGACGAGTCGCGTGTTCGGTTACGAAGCGCTGGAATCCGTTGTGGCCAAGGGAATCAGCCATCCGGTCGAACGCTGGCGGGCCGGACCGCCACGAGCCCGGTTCGGCGCGGACGTGATCCGCGACCTCAGTACGCCGATGGTCGGCCGGCAGCGTGATCTCACCTTGCTGCGCACGGCGTTCGAGAAGGCTGTCGCGGAGCGGGTGCCGCAGTTCGTCACGTTGCTGGGCGAGCCGGGCATCGGCAAGTCCCGCCTGGTCGCGGAGCTCGGTGCCTGGCTGGATCAGCACGACGAGCTCGTCACCTGGCGCGAGGGCCGGTCAGTGCCGTACGGCGAGACGCCGTTCGGGCCGATCGCGGAGATCTTCAAGGTCCAGGCCGGGGTCCTGGACACCGATCCGCCGACGCTGGTGGCGGACAAGCTCGATGCGATCCTGCCGGACGGCGCCGACCGCGCCTGGCTGCGCGCCCGGGCCGGAACGCTGGTCGGCGTCGAACGTTCCGGGCCGCCGGAGTCGGTGACGCAGGAGGAGTCGTTCGCGGCCTGGCGGCAACTGCTGGAGTCGTTCGCCGAGCAGTCACCGGTGGTTCTGGTGTTCGAAGACCTGCACTGGGCGACGGACGCGATGCTCGCCTTCGTCGACCACCTGGCCGAATGGCTGAGCGACCTGCCACTGCTGGTCGTCGTGACCGCCCGCCCGGAGCTGCTCGAACGCGGACCGCAATGGACCCGCGGGGTGCAGAACTCCCTCACCATCGGCCTCTCGGGGTTGACGGCAGCAGAGACCGATCAGCTCCTGATCGAGATGTTCGCCGGTCAGGACGTCCCGGACGAGACCCGCCGGCGCCTGGTTCATCGCGCCGACGGCAACCCCCTGTACGCCGAGGAACTCGCCCGGATCGTGACCGAGTGCGGCCCGGACCAGGCCGCCTCCGCCGAACTGCCCGCCGGCATCGCCGCGCTCATCGCGGCCCGGCTGGACACGCTGGAGCCCGATCGCAAGGCACTGCTCGCCGATGCGGCCGTGATCGGCCGGGTGTTCTGGGCCGAAGCCGTTGCTGCGCTGTCGGACCGGGACCCGGCCGACGTCGTCCAGGCACTGCAGGAGCTGGCCCGCAAGGAGCTGGTGCGTCCGGTCCGGCGGTCGACAATGCTGGGCCAGCACGAGTACACCTTCTGGCACACGCTGACCCGCGACGTCGCCTACAGCCAGGTGCCGCGGGCAGCTCGGTCGGCGCGACATCTCGCCGCCGCCGACTGGCTCGAGCTGCGCTGCCCCGCCTGTCAGGCCGAGACTCCGAACCTGATCGCGTACCACCTCACCACCGCCCTCGATCTGGCTGCGGCAGTCGGCGACACGGACGCGGTCGCGGCGATCAGGCCACAGGCCCGCCATTACCAGCTGATGGCCGCCGAGCTGGCGATGAACCTCGATGCCAGCGAGGCGATGGCCCTGCTCGACCGCGCGCTCGGGCTCACTCCGGCCGGGGATCCAGAACGTCCGGCGGTCCTCGCACGCTGGGGCTGGGCAGCGTTCCTGGCCGGCCGGCTGGACGACGCGCGGACCGCCTACCGCGAGGCGATCGCCGGATTCGAGGCGTCCGGCGACGTCCGCGGACTGGCTCGCGCCTTACGTGCGTCGACGTACGCGCTGAACACCATGGAGGAGAGTCTGGCGACCGTCGACCGGGCGGTCGCGATGCTCGAGGATCTCGGGCCGAGCGAGGACCTGGTCCAGTTGCTGGCCGGCCAGGCGACCATCCGGATGGTCGCGAGCCGTCGTCAGGATGCGATCGTCGCGGCGGACCGCGCCCTGCGGATGGCGGCCGAACAGGGGTACGCCGTACCGCAACGGGCCCTCGAGGCCCGGGGGCTCGCCCGGGTCGGTCAGGGCGACACCGGCGGACTGGTCGACGTCAAGGAGGCGCTGGCCGCGCTGCTCGAACTCGGTCAGGGGCGCGACGCGGCGGTGACCTGGCTGAACTACGGCTGGCTGCTGTGGCAGATCGAGGGGCCGGTGGTCGCCTTGGACGAACTGGACACCGCTCGTGAGTTCGCCGCCCGGCGCCGGTTGGCCGAGATGGAGCAGCAACTCAGTTGTACGGTCCTGCAGTTGATCATCGAGAAAGGCCGGCCGGACCGGGCCATCGCGGACTGCCGGGCGCAGCTCGAGCACCCCGGACCGGCGTTCACCACCTTGCGCCGCATCGAGGTTCTCTCGGCACTGGCAGTGGCGGAAGTCGAGTCCGGAGTCCCGGGCGCGCGGGACCCGGCGGAGGAGGCGTACCGGCTGGCGGTCGACGCGGGCTGGCCGGACCTGATCGCCATCGCGGCCTCGCCCGCGGCGACAACCCGGGCACGCGACGACGACCAGGACGGCGTACTGGAGATCCTCAGGCTCCTCGCCTCGCTCACCCACCTGCGCGGCAGCCTCGAGTTCGATGCCCGGCTGCCGTCGCTGGTGCGGGCCGCGCTCGCTGCCGGTCATGCCGAGGCAGGCGCCGTACTCGCGGACTTCGTGGAGCCGGTGCTGCCGATGCGCGAGTACTCGGCGACGACGGCTCAGGCGCTGCTCGCCGAGCACGGCGGCGACACCGAGACCGCAGCCACCTGTTTCGCGCGCGCCGCCGCCGACTGGGGTGCCTTCGGCAACAAACTCGAGCAGGCTCATGCGCTGCGCGGCCTGCACCGCACCACCGGCGATCGCGCCGCCTGGGCGCACGCCGAGCAGCTGTTCAGCTCTGCGGATACTCCTTCTTGAAGGCGCCGGACGGCGTGAGGTCCATGACGCCGCCCGGGCCGGTCAGGACGCCACCTTCGACCGGCAAGGTGTGGCCGGTGATCCAGGAAGCGTCGTCGGACGCCAGGAACGCGACGGCCGCGGCGATGTCCTCGGGCTCGCCGACCCGGCCGAGCGGGTACATCTTCGAGAAGAGCTCCAGGGTGCCCGGCTGCGTGTCCCAGTTCGGGGTCCGGATGGTGCCAGGGGCAACCACATTGAAGCGGACGCCCATCCTGCCGTACCGGGCGGCGTAGTTGACCGTCATCGCGATCTGCCCGGCCTTGGCCGCCGAGTACTCGACGTTGCCGAAGGCGGCCAGGCCGTTGACCGAGCTGATCGTGACCACGTTGCCGCGGGTCTTCACCAGGTGCGGGAGCGCCGCCTGGATGCACCGGGACGCGCCGACCAGCGTCAGGTCCAGCTGCTGATGCCACTCCTCGGCGGTCGTGTCCTCGGGTACGGACGTCACGATGCAGCCGCCGGCGTTGTTGACCACGACGTCCAGCCGGCCGAACCGTTCGACCGCGGCCGCGATCGCCGCGTCGACATCGGGACGACTCGTCACATCGACGCGCAACCCGAGCGCCCGGTCACCGATCCCGGCGGCGACCTCCGCGACTTTCTCCTCCTGGAGATCGGTCACGACCACCGACGCACCTTCGTCGGCGAGCCGCCGCGCCACCGCCACGCCGATTCCCTGCGCACCCGCCGTGACCAGCGCCACCCGTCCCTCGAACCGCCGCACGTTCACCCCTCCACCACTCGGTCGACCTTCTCGTCCGCGACCCGGCGCTCCAGCTTGGCGGCGTCGAGGTTGCGGCAGAGGACGATCGAACCACCTCCGGAGATCACCCCGACGAGCAGACTCACCCCGTCCCGCGTGGTCAGATCCCGCGTCACCAGGATCCGGTCGGTAACGGGTTCCGCCGTACCGATCAGGTCGTCGTGAGTCAGATCGTCGTACGCCGATGACGTCGGCACCGGCGGGTCGAACGGGACGAAGACGTCCGGGTGGTTGTAGACCTCGGCGCCGTAGTCGTGGATCCCGTCCGGCAGCGGCTCGCGGAACCGGCCGCCGAGCGGGAGCAACGCGGAGGCGACGGTCTCCCGGGAGCCCCGGATCGCGAAGTCCGGGCCGGTGATCGCGAGCGTTCCGGTGCCACTGGTCAGGGACGCGCCGACCGACCAGGTGGACAGCGCCCAGACCACGCCGAGCCAGTGCGGCGGCAGGCCGATCGCGACAGTCTCGCCGGACTCCAGGTCGTACTCGTCGACCAGCAGGTTGGCGGTCTTGGCGACCCAGTTCGCGGTGGTGAGGGCGCTCAGCTCGATCCGCTCACCGCTCGCGTCGTCGTAGTAGGTGAGGAAGGGGCCGGCGCCGTCCCGGCGGACCGCGGCCGCGAACAGCTCGGGCAGAACTCGTGACATATGGCCCACCCTACGGTTCGCGCGCCGACGTACTTTGGTGGGGGATTCAGGGAGAGAAGGCTTGTGATGGTGCCACAGCTCGAGCTGCCGCAAGGTGGCGAATGGGTCGTGATTCTGATCATCGTGGTGCTGCTCTTCGGCGCGAAGAAGCTGCCGGAGCTCACCAAGAACGCGGCCCGGGCGATGAACGAGTTCAACAAGGCCAGGTCCGGCGACGACGAGAAACCCGAGGTCGACGCCACCGGGACCGGGTCAGCCGGGCGGGCTGACCTCGAGGGCGGCGGTTCGGAGAGCGTCGGCGAGGACCGCCGCGGGCTCTGACAACCGGCCGGGCAGCCGAGCCAGGATCGTACGGCGCAACTCCTTCGACCCACCGCGGACGGTCACCACGCGGACACCCGGCGGTGCCGCCGGGGCCATCGATGCGGAGATCGTGGTCAGCCCAGCGCCGGCGGCGACCAGCTGCAGCTTCGCCAGCCAGTCGCGGGCCGTGTGCGCGATCACCGGCCGTTCGTCGAGCCCGGGCCAGACACCCATCAGCAACTCCTCACCGGCCGCGGGGCCGGCGATCCAGCGTTGACCGCGCAGGTCGTCCACGTCCACCGAGTCGTGGGCCGCGAGCGGATGGCCGGCCGGCACCGCGAGCCGCAGACTCCGCTCGGCCAGCGTCTCCAGCTTCAACGCGGGCGACTCCGCGTCCGGCGGCCGGAACGGTGGCGCCGAGGCCAGCAGCGCCAGCTCGAGAGTCCCGGCCCGCAGCGCCCGTACGAGCGCCGGCGTCGAACCTTCACGCGTCGTCACCGTGATCGACGGATGTGACCGCCGGACCGCACTGATTGCCCGTGGCAACAACACCGCGCCGGCGCTGGGGAACCAGCCCAACCGCACCGTCCCGCCGGCGGCGGGTAGCCCGGCGAGCTCCCGGGCCGTTGCGTCGAGCTGATCCAGTACTCCGGCGGCATTCCGCAGTACGACGTGACCGGCCGCGGTCAGCAGCACACCTTCGCGCCGTCGCTCCAGGAGTGGCGCGCCCGCGGCCCGCTCGAGTGAGGCGATCTGCCGTGACACCGCCGACTGGGTGTACCCGAGCGCTGTCGCCGCCGCGGTGAACGTGCCGCGTTCGGCGACCTCCCGGAACACCCGCAGGGCGACCAGTGAGACATCGCTGAAGTCCATGACGTTTACGCATACTACCTGTGCCGAAGTTTCGTTGGAGTCATGGATGTGACCGCCCTAGGTTGGCCACATGACAGAACAACGCATTGCCCTCGTCACCGGCGCCAACCAAGGCATCGGTTTCGCTTTCGTAGCAGCTCTGGCAGACTGGCTGAACGCCGAGGACCTGGTCCTGCTCACCGGCCGGGATCCGCAGCGGGTCGCCGACGCGGTTCGTCAGGTGCGGGGAGTCGCCCGGGTCGAGGGGCGAGTGCTGGACGTGACGGATGCCGAGGCGGTCGCGGCTCTGGCGGCCGAGCTTGGAGCCGTCGACATCGTGATCTCCAACGCCGTGGGGCCGCTGCATCCGGATCGGACGCAGGCTGAGCAGGCGGACGTGTTCATCGACGTGGCCAATCTCGGAGCACAGGCGGTACTGCGGTCGTTCGGGCCGATCCTGAAGCCGGGTGGCCGGCTGATCGTGGTGGCGAGTTCGCTCGGGACGCTCGATCATCTGCCGGAGGAGTTGTGGCCGCGGTTCGACGGCGTCACGCTGGGTGAGGTCGAGCAGGCGGTCGAGGACTGGCGGGCCGCGATCCACGCCGGCGAACACGGCTGGCCCGAGTGGATCAACTTCCCGTCGAAGGTGGCGCAGGTGGCCGCCGTACGAGCCGTCGCCGCGGACCGGCGTACGCAGGATCTCGCCGACGGGACCCTGGTCGCCTCGGTCTGCCCCGGTCTCGTCGACACCCGTGCGTCCCGGCCGTGGTTCGACGACTTCAGCGAGGCGAAGTCCCCGGCCGACGCGGTCACCCCGATCGTCGACCTGATCCTCGCCGACCACCTCGACCCGGCGATGTACGGCGAACTGATCCGCGACGGCAAGGTCCTCCCCTGGAAGCCGTCTCGATAAGGCCCCGCGGTACTCCAGGGGCTGGAGTTCTCTTAAGGTCAGTACATGTTGATCGTGGCCGGTTTGGCTCTGATCCTGGTGCTGACCGTTGCCACTGGCTACTTCGTCTCCCAGGAATTCGCGTACGTCGCGGTGGACCGGAGCCGGCTGCAGACCCTCGCCGACGGCGGTGACGCGGCCGCGGTCCGGGCACTGAAGGTGACCTCCCGGTTGTCCTTCGTGCTGTCCGGGGCGCAGGTCGGCATCACCATCACCGCGCTGCTGGCCGGGTACTTCGCCGAGCCGTATCTCGGTGCGGGGCTGGACGACCTGTTCGGATCGGCCGGGATGCCGGAAGCCGTGAGCAGGTCCGTCTCGGTCATCCTGGCGTTGCTGCTGGCAACGATCATCCAGATGGTGCTGGGCGAGCTGGCGCCGAAGAACCTGGCGATCGCGAAGGCCGAGGCGATCGCGCTCCGGCTGGCCCGGTCCACGCTGCTGTACCTGACCGTCGCCGGCCCGCTGATCCGGGTGTTCGACTCGGCCTCGAACCGGATCCTGCGCCGGGTCGGGATCGAGCCGGTCGAGGAACTACCGCAGGGCGCGACCGCTCAGGAACTCGACCGGATCATCGCCACGTCGTACGAGCAGGGCCTGCTGGACCAGGACACCATGCGGCTGCTCGACCGCGGCCTCGACTTTCGCGCCCGGACCGCCGGGGAGGCCATGGTTCCGCGCGTGGACGTGATCACCGTGCACCGCGACGAGCCGCTCACCCGGGTGGTCGACCTGCTGGACACCGGGCACAGCCGGTTCCCGGTGATCGCCGAGTCGGTCGACGAGGTGATCGGCGTGGTCGCGATCGGTGACGTGGTCGAGCTCGAACCGGCCGACCGGGAGCACATCGCGGCCGGCTCACTGGCTACGCAACCCGTCGTCGTACCGTTCACGCTGCCGCTGCCCGGCGTACTGGAACGGCTGCGGACGGCCCGTCGCCAGGTCGCGATCGTCGTCGACGAGTACGGCGGCTTCGCCGGGATCGTGTCGCTCGAGGACATCGCGGAGGAACTGGTCGGCGAGATCCGGGACGAGGACGACCTGCCGGAGACCGGGCTGGTGCAGGGCGGCGACGGCTCGTGGGTGGTGCCGGCCAGGTGGCGGCTCGACGAGGTCGAGGAGGCCACCGGGGTCGCGCTGCCCGAGAACGACGACTACGAGACGGTGTCCGGCCTGGTGATGGCGCGGCTCGGCCGGATCCCGGTGGTCGGCGACGAGCTCGTGGTCGAGCTGCTCCAGCGGATCGACCACGACGGGCGTCCGATCCCGGCCGAGTTCGTCCGGCTCACGGTGCAGACCATCGAGCGCCGGGTGCCCGGTCTCGTCGTGATGGAGCGGACGGCATGAGTACGACGCTAGCCCTGATCATCTCGGCGATCCTGCTGGCGCTGAACGGGTTCTTCGTCGCCGCCGAGTTCGCCCTGGTCGCGTCGAAGCGGCACCGGCTCGAGGAGGCGGCCGCATCCGGCAGCCGGGCGGCCCGGGCCGCGCTCGCCGGAGTGAGCGAGTTGTCGGTGATGCTCGCCGGCGCGCAGCTCGGCATCACCTTGTGCACCCTGGGTCTCGGCGCACTGAGCGAGCCGGCCGTGGCGCACCTGCTGCAGCCGTTGTTCGAGCTGGTCAACATTCCGGAGGGCGTCGGTCATGTGCTCGCGCTGATCATCGCCGTCGCCGGGATCGGCCTGCTGCACGTCCTGCTCGGTGAGCTGGCGCCGAAGTCGTGGGCGATCAGCAACCCCGAGCGGTCCGCCCTGTTGCTCGCGCTCCCGTTCCGTGGCTTCACGTGGGTCTTCCGCCCGCTGCTGCTCGTGCTCAATTGGATCGCCAACCTCTGCGTCCGGCTGGTGAAGGTGACCCCGCAGAACGAGCTGGCCAACGCGCACGGTCCGGACGAACTGCGCCTGCTGATCGACTCCTCCCGGCAGCACGGCACGCTGGCGGAGCCCGAGCACGACCTGCTCACCGCGATGCTCGCACTGCAGAACACCACGGTCTCCCAGGTGATGACCCCGATCGCCCAGCTCTCGACGGTCCCCGCCGACGCGTCCGCCCGCGAGGTCGAGCTGACCAGCCGCCGCGAAGGCCGCAGCCGCCTGGCGGTCGTCAACCCGGGTACGACGATCTGCGGCATCGTTCACGTCCGTGACGCGGCCCGGGCGACCACGAGTGGCGGTACGACGTTGCGCGCCTCCGACCTGATGACCGCACCCCTGCGCCTGGCGGCCGGGACCCCGGTGGCGACCGCGATCCGGACGATGCGCGACGAGCGGTCCCAGCTTGCCGTCGTCTGCGACTCCGATCAGCCGGTCGGCGTGGTGGCGTTGGAGGACCTGCTGGAGGAGGTGATCGGGGAGTTCGACGACGAGACCGACCCGATCGTCCGCGCCGCGAAGGCAGAATCACCGGAGCAGTAGATTTGCGGCGGCTACCGTGGAGCCAGATACCCGTCGGGAGGAGACCGCCGTGCCGATCAGCCGGATTGGGCTTGTCGTTCACGAGGGGCGGCCGGTGGCCGTGCGGACCGCCGCGACCGTGCGTGAATGGGCGGCCGAACACGACATCGGCTGCACGGCCATCGACGTGTGGAAAGCGCACGAGGACCGGCGCGGTGGGATGGACGAGCTGCATCACGCGGGGGACCCGGATCTGATCGTCACGCTCGGCGGAGACGGTACGTTCCTGCGCGGTGCCCGGATCGCGGCGAAGAACGACGCCGCGGTGCTCGGAGTCGATCTCGGCAAGGTCGGATTCCTGACCGAGGTGGCGTGCCGCGATGTCGAGACCGCACTGGAAGCGGTGCACCATGGCGGCGCGACGTACGAGGAGCGGATGACGCTCACGATGCGGGCGTCGCGTCCGCTGGAGATCCCGAGTGACATCGAGTCGTTGCTGCGCTACGGGCATGGTCCCGCGTTGCCGCCACCGGCGGTTCGCCGCGAGGTGGCCGAGGGCGACGGCTGGGGTGTCGCTCTGGACGTGACCGCGCTGAACGACGTCGTACTCGAGAAGCTGGCGCGCGACCACCAGGTGGCCCTCGGTGTATACCTCGCCGGCCGGCTGCTGGCGTCGTACTCGGCCGATGCGGTGATCGTGGCCACGCCGACCGGCTCCACGGCGTACAGCTTCGCGGCCGGCGGGCCGATCCTGTCGCCGAACGCCGAGGCCATCGTGTTCACGCCGGTGGCACCGCATATGACCTTCAATCGAACGGTTGTCGCGGCACCGGACGAGCCGGTCGCACTGCGCGTCCTTCCGCACTCCGGTCAGGCCGCGGTCAGTATCGACGGGCAGTTGCGCGGGGTTCTCGATCCGGGTGACTGGATCGGCGTGTACGGATCGCCCCGGCGGCTTCGGCTGGTCCGCTTGCGTCCGACGGACTTCTACGGCCGGTTGCGTGACCGCTTCCGACTGACCGACGCGCCCGCGACCGCGCTCGACGGCGAGTCCGACCTGTTCTGGCGGCCGACCTCACCAGTCCCACCAGACCTTGCCCACCTCAGGTTTCCGCCACCGGCTGGTGAGGACCGGTAGGGTCTCTCCTCATGCGAAACGTGGTGATCTTGGCTGGTGGTTCGGGGACCCGGTTGTGGCCGCTGTCCAGAGACGACCGGCCCAAGCAGGTGCTGCCGCTGGCAGCCGGCGACTCGTTGCTCCGGGTTGCGTACAACAGGCTCCGCGGCCTGGTCGAGCCGGCGAACATCTACGTGTGCACGGTCGGTGCGTACACCGAGGTCGTCCGCAAGGAACTGCCCGAGCTCGGCGAGCACAACATCATCGGTGAGCCGGCCCGCCGGGACACCGCGAACGCGGTCGGCCTGGCCTCCGCGGTGGTGGCCCGCAACGACCCTGATGCGGTGGTGGCGTTCGTCGGGTCGGATCACCTGATCAGTCCGGAGGACGAGTTCCGGGCCGCGATCGAGAACGGTTTCGCGGTCGTCGAGCAACGGGCCCGATCGCTGGTGACGTTCGGGATCGAGCCGACCCATCCGCACACCGGGCTCGGGTACATCGAACGCGGTGCGCCGATCGAGGGGAGCACGGCGTTCGCCGTCGACCGGTTCCGGGAGAAGCCGGATCGCGCGACCGCCGAGGAGTACCTGGCCACCGGGCGGTTCTGGTGGAACTCCGGCATGTTCGTGTGGCGGGCCGAGACCGTGCTGAGCGTGCTGGACGAGCTCCTGCCGGAATCCGCCAGTCAGCTGCGTCAGGTCGCGTCCGTGTGGGACACGCCGACGCGTGAGGCGACGCTGGCCGAGATCTACCCGAACCTGCGCAAGATCAGCGTCGACTACGCCGTGATGGAGCCGGCTTCGCAGGGCAAGGTGGACGCAGACGTGGTCGTCGTACCGATGCCGGTGCACTGGCTCGACGTCGGCTCCTGGGCCGCGCTGGCCGGCACGTACGACGCCGATGCCAACGGCAACCGTACGGACGGGACCACGCTGAGCTGCCTGCTCGACTCCCACGACAACATCATCGTCACCGACGACCCCGACCACCTGGTCGCCGCCGTAGGCCTCCGCAGCCACATCATCGTCCACACCCAAGACGTCACCATGGTCTGCCCGTTGTCCGACGGCGAACGAGTAAAAGACCTGGTAGCCCAAGTCCAATCCGACCACGCCGAACGCTACCTCTAACCCGCTCGCGTGTTGTTCGGCGGACTTGCCGCACTCACCAACCCGCCGCGGCAGTCATCGCCAGCCAGGAGCTGAGCGTGATCCACCTCGGCCCCGCGCATTGGTGAGTGCCACACGTCCGCTTCGCCGGACAGCGAACGCCCCCGACGGACGGTGTCTGTCGGGGGCGTTCGGGTGCGCGGGTGGGGTTAGCCGCCGGCGGGTTCTTGGGCGTCTGTGGAGGGGTATTTGTCCATGAACTGCTTGAGGGCGTCGCCGCTGACGGAGCCGCAGAACTGGCGGTGGCCGAAGGCTTTGTCCTGGCCCGTGGCGTTGCCGCTCCAGTGGGAGAAGGCGATGTTCTTGCCGTCCGGCCAGGGCTTGCCGTCGGTTTCGCGGAAGGGCGCGGCGATGAACTTGCCGTTGGTGCTGTCCGGCAGCTTGGCCTTGGAGAGCTTCTCGATCTGGTCGATCTGGTCCTTGGGGAGGGCTTCCTTGTACCAGAGGATCGTGTAGCCGTGCTCCAGGTTGTGCACCAGGTTCGCGACCGGCGGCCGGTCGTCGAGGGTGTAGAACTTCTTGTTGAACGGCGCCCAGGTCGCGTAGTGCGGGCCGGACGACGGCGGTGAGACCGAGTAGTTGATCACGGTGCCGTCGGGCTTGTGGTCCTGCGTGCCGCCGGCCTCGTCGTTGGTGGGTGCGTCGCAGGACGCCGCCGACGCGGCCACGCCGAGCTCGGTGATGGCCTGGTTCTTGGTCCGGGAGTCCTGGATCAGCCGGATCGCCGGGTAGGCGATGATCGCCAGACCGATCACGATCGACGCGACCACGATGAGGATGGTCCGGTTCCGGTCCGTGCGGGCCTGGTCCCGTTGCATCTTCTCGATCATCTCGCGGCGCGACTTCTTCTGCGACGACGCTTTACCCACAGTGTTGGTCTTCCCGGATCTGGGCGGCCACCGCGCCGCCGTGCGGGAGCAGTGTACGCAGCGACCCTGAGAGGTTGCCTAGAAAACTACTTCGACCGTGAGCCGAACGTGATCGTCGCCTCACTGCCCGGTCCGGTGCGCACGCTGACGCCGTACCCCTCCGCGTGCAGCAGTACGGCGAGCCGCTCAGCGATCACCCCGACCGCGACCGGCTCGTCACCGAACACCGTGACAGCGTTGTCAAGCAGCTCGAGGTGAATGTCCTCCGCCTCGTCCAGCAGCCCGTCCCACAGCGCCGGATCGACGTCCCGCGGACCGGTAGGCGCCTGCCGTTCCAGTACGGCGGCCCGCGCGGCCTCGCGAGTCCCCAGGCTGAACATGTCCTGCTCGGCGTCCCGCACCAGAGCCCGCGCACCGGCGCCGTGCTCCCCAATTGGGAGTACGGCGTCCTGCAGGCCCCGCAGTACGGCGACCGGGACGCCATCCGCCTTGCCCTTGACCAGCTCGCTCGCACTGGCGATCTCGTCGGCCAGAGCCGGCTCTGTCACCGCGAGGACGTTGCCATGGCTGTCCGTCGTACCGCGGAGGTCTTCCACCACGCGGACTCCGGCGGCACCGATGGCCAGATCGGTCTGACCGTTGCGCCACGGGCGGCCCAGGGTGTCCGTGATCACGATGCCGACGTTGACGTCGTACCGCTGCTTCAGGGCGGTCCGAAGCTGCCGGGCCGACTCGTCGGGGTCGATCGGGAGCAGCAGGACCGTGCCGGGGGCGGTGTTGGACGTATCCGTCCCGGCGGCCGCCATCACCAGGCCGTGCCGGGTCTGGACGATCCGGGTCTCGCCGCGCTGGGCCACGACCCGCACGAGCTCGGCGTCGATCGCCTCCTGCCGGGTGCCGTGGGTCAGCCGGCCCTCGGCCTTGCTGACGATCTTGGACGTGACCGACACGACATCGCCGTCCCGCAGATCGGTGCCCTCGGCGATCAGCGCGGCCAGGTCGTCCCCGGCCGCCACCTCGGGGAGTCCGGTCACCGGGAAGACGTCCAGGTGCTTCCTCATCGCCGTACGGCCTCCGCGAGGTTCAGTGCCGCGGTAGCCATCGCGGCGGTGGTGGTCTCGTCCGTCATCCACAACGGCACCGCCTGGACGTGAATTCCGGCTCCGGCGATCGAATCCGCCTGGATCGCGTCCGAGCTGTCGATCAGCCAGCCGTCCAGTACGCCGCCGGACGCGCGCGAACCGTAGTACCGCGCCACGGCCGAGGCGGTCGAGGCCACACCGACGGCGGCCAGCACCTTGTCGGCCATGCCACGGACCGGACTGGTGCCGATGATCGGCGACAGCCCGATGACCGGCGCGGACGTCTCGCGGACCGCTTCCCGGATCCCCGGTACGCCGAGGATCGTGCTGATCGAGACGACGGGGTTGGACGGCGGCAGGATCAGCGCGTCGCAGTCCGCGATGGCATCCAGCACACCGGGCGCGGGCTTCGCCTTCTCCTGGCCGACGGCGACGATCTGGTGCGCGGTGACCTCCGCGTGCCAGCGGACCCAGTACTCCTGGAAGTGGACGGCCTTGCGCCGGCCGGGCTGGTCCGGATCGTCCACGACCACGTGGGTCTCGACCCGGTCGTCACTCATCGGCAGCAGCCGCACCGGCAGCTTCCAGCGCTCGCACAACGCCTCCGTGACCGCGGTCAGGCCGTACCCGGCGTCGAGCATCTGTGTGCGGACCAGATGGGTCGCCACGTCCCGGTCGCCGAGGCCGAACCAGGTCGGCTCCACGCCGTACGCCGCGAGCTCCTCCTTGATCACCCAGGTTTCGTCCTCCCGGCCCCAGCCACGTTCGGCCGAAATGCCGCCACCGAGCGTGTACATCACCGTGTCGAGGTCCGGACAGACCCGCAGCCCGAACAGGGTGATGTCATCCGCGGTGTTCCCCACCACGGTGATCTCGGCGTCCGGGCGGGCCTTCAGCAGCCCGCGCAGGAACGTGGATCCGCCGATGCCACCGGCCAGCACTGTCAATCGCATGGGAAGAGTCTGCACGAGTCGTCAATCGGTCGGACCACCGCACGACTATGCTGCGGTGGGTCCGAACCATCCGCACAGCTCAGTTGTACGGCCCCCCAACATCCCGAGGAGCCCTCGTGGTCACCGACGCAACCAAGAAGCTCAGAGAGCCGGTCGCGTACATCCTGCTCGCATTCGCCGGCCTGCTCGTGCTGGCCTCGCTGATCCGGCTGTTCGTCGGCGGCGCCGGCTTCACAGCTGCCGCCGGAGGCGTGCAAGGCATACTCACCCCGCCCTCGTTCAGCGCGCTCCTGCTGCTGGTCGCCCTGGCGGGCGCGGTCTGGCTGGTGAGCGAGGCCGGTGAGCGGACGCCGAACGCCCGTACCGTGGCCCTGGCCGCGCTGGTGATCACAGGTGTGGCGCTGCTGGTCGGCCTGATCACGGCGTTCGCGGGCTTCAACGAGACCAGCACCGCCGGTCTGAAGGTCGTGGGCTTCATCTACGCACTCGCCGGCCTGGCTCTGTACGGTGCCGCCGGTCTCTACATCCTCAAGACGTACCAGGCGCTGCCGGCGCCGGTCCGTGCGCCCAAGCCGGGTCAGTTCGCGCCCCAGGGTCAGCAGGGCCAGTACGGCCAGCAGCAGTACGGCCAGACCGCGCCGTACGGTCAGCAGCAGGGTGGCTACGGCCAGCCGCAGGGCCAGTACGGTCAGTACGACCAGGGCCAGGGCCAGTACGGCGGGTACGGCGCGGCAGCCGCAGGCGGCGCGGTCGGTGGCTACGCGGCGGCGCAGGGCGACCAGCAGCAGTGGCCGCAGGAGCAGGGCTGGAACCAGGGTGAGCAGCAGGCCTGGTCAGCCGGCGAGGCCGAGGCACAGCAGCACGCCGACCCGCAGCAGCAGCCGGCCGAGCAGGCCTGGTCCGCCGAGGGCCAGGGCGTCGAGCCGACGCAGGCGTGGAGCTCCGAAGGTCAGCAGCAGTGGAGCGGCCAGGACCAGGGCCAGCAGTGGCCGCAGGAGCAGCAGTGGGGCGGCGGCGACGCCGGCCAGCAACAGTGGAGCGGTCAGGACTACGGCCAGCAGCAGCCGCAGGGTCAGCAGGAGTGGGCCGGCCAGGGCGAGCACGCGGTCCGGGAAGAGGGCTCGCACGAGGCGCCCGAGGCCCAGGCGTGGCCGCAGGAGCAGGCCTGGCAGGCCGAGGAGCCCCCGGCCGCCGAGCCGGCAGCCCAGCCGGAGCAGCCGGCCACCGAGGCGGCTGACGAGACCCGGGTCGACCCGCGGGTGACCGAGCCCGAGAAGGACGAGCAGAACCCGCAGCAGGGTCAGGGCCAGCAGGGCTGGTGGTCCCAGCCTTCCTGAGGCTGACAAGCAGCAAGCCCTTGCCGAGGTGGCCGTGAAACTACTTCACACCGCCTCGCCCGGGCGTCGACGGATGCGGGAGGCCTGTGTACGCAGGCCTCTCGTTCTTTTGCAGCCGTGTTGCGGATGACGCCAATAGCAGACCACGGCTTGACTTTCGTGGATTGCAGGAATGTAATTTCAATCGTGTCGTTCGTTGACACTCGGTATCGGGGACCGTTTTCAGCACACAGAACGGTCGAGGTCAGGCATGTGGGACCGCAAACCCACATGTACAGGGGAACGAACAGGGTCGAGGAGGTCGTACCGTGACAGAGGGCCTGATGGCGATTGTCGACGGTGAGGCGATCGAGGAGGAGCCGAACTGGCAGGAAAGGGCACTGTGCGCCCAGACCGACCCAGAGGCTTTCTTCCCGGAGAAGGGCGGTTCCACCCGTGAGGCGAAGAAGGTCTGCCTCGGGTGTGACGTGCGGGGCGAGTGCCTCGAGTACGCACTGCAGAACGACGAGCGCTTCGGGATCTGGGGCGGGCTGTCGGAGCGGGAACGCCGCAAGCTGAAGAAAAAGGCCGTCTGACGGTCACTACCCGGCACACAACTTCACACGAACTTTCCGCGAGGCCCCGGGGACGACCAGTCACCGGGGCCCGCGGCTTTTCTGGGCTTCGGCGTACGGCTGTATGGTGACCCAGACCGTCCGTAACCATCGAGGTGTCACAGCTCCGTATGGAACAAGAAGCTCCGGCCGGCTGGGAGTTCTTCGACTCTGTCGACTTCCCGACCGATCACATCGACGACCCGATGGGCCGCCCGCGGGTTCGGCACGTCGTCACCGCGGTGGTGGTCGGGCATGAGGGTGCCGCCTGGCTGCCGCGGCTGTCCGAGGCGCTGTGGGCGCTCAACCCACGCCCGGACCGGCTGATCGCGGTCGACACCGGATCCACCGACGAGACGGCCGAACTGCTGGCCGCGATGCCCGGCGTCGAGCCGGTGGTCAGCGTGTCCGCCCGGACCGGTTTCGGTACCGCGGTCGCCCGCGGCATCGAGGCGGTCGGCTTCGCGCCGATCCCGTCGCCGTACGGCCCGTACGGCGACGACGCGCAGATGCCGGTGGTCGAGTGGTTGTGGCTGCTGCACGACGACTGCGCGCCGGCCCCCAAGGTCCTCGAGAAATTGTTGCTCCAGGCCACCATCTCGCCGGATGTCGGGGTCTGGGGCCCGAAACTGCGGCTCTGGCCGCGCGACCGCGAACTGCTCGAGGTCGGCGTCACCACCTCACTCGGCGGCCGCCGCGACACCGGCATCGAGAACGGTGAGCTGGACCAGGGCCAGCACGACCAGCCGCGGAACGTCCTCGCGGTCAGCTCGGCCGGCATGCTGGTCCGCCGCGACGTCTGGGAGGCGCTGCACGGCTTCGACCCGCGGCTGCCGATGTTCCGCGACGACATCGACTTCGGCTGGCGCGCCAGCCGGGCCGGCTACCAGGTCGGCGTCGCGCCGGATGCGGTCATCTACCACGCCCAGGCCGCCGCGACCGGCGAGCGCGCGCTGGCCGGCACCCGTCGGCACGCCTATCAGCTCGACCGTGCGCACGCGTACTACACCGTGCTCGCGAACGCGCCCGGCAAGCTGCTCCCACTGCTGATCCTGCGTTTCCTGCTCGGCACTGTGCTGCGCTCGATCTGGTTCCTCCTCGGCAAGACACCCTCCGGAGCGGTCGACGAGTGGACCGCCCTGCTCGGCACCTTGCTGGCCGGTGGCTGGACCCAAGCCCGCAAGAACCGCCGCCACCTCGACCAGGTCCCGTACGACGACATCAAGGGACTGTTCTCCCGGTCGGTGCACGCCCTGCGGCACAACCTGGAAGAGACCACCGGCACGATCTCCGAGCGGATCCGCGAGGCCTGGGCGGACGAGCCCGAGGAGCAGGTCGTCACGACCGCTCGCAGGGCGAAGTCCACCGCGCGGGTCGCCACCGATCAGCCGCGCTGGCGTCGTCAGCTGATCCGTCGCCCGTTCCTGGTCGCGTGGGTGTTCCTGGCGATCGGTGCGTTCATCTCGGCCCGCAGCCTGATCGGCAGCGGTGCACTGCGGTCCCACCTCTTGCTGCCCGCGCACGAGAGTCTTGGTGCGCTCTGGCATGCCGCGGCTTCGGGTCCTCCCGGTGTGACGCCTCCTGCCTGGCTGGCGCAGTTCTGGGCGTTCTCGACGGTGACGTTCGGCCCGGGCGGCGCGACGAACCTGCTGTTACTCGGTGCCGTCCCGCTCGCCGCTCTGGCCGCGTGGGCGTTGCTGCGTTCGTTCGTCGTGGACCGGATGGCGCGGGCGTGGGGCGCGGCGGCGTACGGGCTTGCTGTGTTCACGAACGGCGCCATCAGCCAAGGCAGGATCGGGACCTGTGTGGCCGCGATCGTGCTGCCGCTGCTCGGTGCTGCCGTGCACACCGTCGCCCGGCGGCGTCGTGTGGTCATTCAAGGCAGCTGGCGGGCCGCATGGTTCGCCGGAATCTGCCAGGCCGTGCTCTTCGCCTTCACTCCGGCGCTGGGATTGCTGATCAGCGTCCTGCTGGTCTTCGGTGCGGTGCTTGGCCTCGGCTGGCGCCGGCAAGGTCGCCAGCTGGTGTTCTCCGTCGTACTGGGTCTGTTGCTCGTGCTGCCGTGGACGATCCAGCTGGTGCTGCACCCGTCGCGCTTGGGACAAGAGGCCGGTGGTCCGCCCACTGCCGCGATCGGTCCGGGCGACAGCCTGCAGCACCTGCTGACGGGTACGCCGCTAGGTGGGCCGACGCCATGGTGGTTCGCCGTACCGCTGATTCTGGTGGCGTTGTTCAGTTTGCTGCGTCAGTCTCGGCAGCGGTACGAGTTGCTCGGGTGGTTCGCCGCGATGGCCGGCCTGGCCGGGACGCTGGTCGCGAGCCGGCTGGGTGGTGGCAGTGGGCCGCTGATGTTCCTGATGACGGCCGGCTGGATCATCGCGGTGACGGTCGCCTGGGACTCGGTCGGTAGGTCCACCGACATCATCGTGCAGGGCGTGCTCGGGATCGTGCTGGTGACGACGATCGTGACGGCCGGGTTCTGGCTGGTCCGTGGGATGGACGGCCCGCTGTGGCGCGGGCCGGCTCAGGACCTGCCGGCGTACCTGGTGTCAGCACAGGACCCGCCCGGGAACCAGTCGATCCTTGTTGTCCGCAAGGAGCCGGGCGGCGAGATGCGGTTCTCCTTGGTGAAGGACGGCGGCCCGCGGATGGGCGCGCTGGAGGCCGCGCCGACGGCGGAGCAGACCAAGCCGATCACGGAGGTGCTGTCGACCCTGGGTGGCGGTGGCACGGGTGAAGAGGGACGGCAGTTGGCCGGACTGGCAGTCGACTACGTCTACCTGCCCGCTCCGGTTGATCCGACCTTGCAGTCGACGCTCGACTCGCTGCCTGGTCTGACCCGGGCCAGTGCGAACGATGGCGACGCGTCATGGCTGGTGGACCGATCGAAGGTGGAAGGCAGTTCGCCCTTGCAGGACCAGACCCACACGCTGTGGCGACTGCTCGGCATCATCGGCTGGATCATCGCTCTGATCTTCTGCCTGCCGACAGTGCGCCGTACTGCCCCTGTCCCGCACGGCACCCATGCGAGGAGGGACCGGTGAGCCGGTTGCTGTCGGACCCGCGGATCCGGCTCGGAGTTTGTGTGCTGGCGATGGCCGTGATCGCCGGCCTTGCTGTGGTGACCCACGCCAAGGAGCCGAACACCCGACCAGAGGACGCTGCCGCGCCGGCACCCACGATCGTGAACCGTACGGCGTTGTCCTGCCCGGTGCTCGCCGCCGGCGGCAAACTCGCGAGCGTTGTGAACGCGGTGTCCCCGACCCTGCCGGAAGGCACTCCGACCGCGTCGGGCAGCGATGCGCCGCTGTCGATCACCCCACTGGCGGCCACAGCCAATCCGGTCGGTTCGCTGCTCGTGCGCGGCAAGATCGGCTCGACCACTCCGGCTACCAAGCCCGTGCCGCTGACGATCCACGGCACCGGACCACTGGCCGCCGGCACCGTCGGCACGAGTACGACGACCTCCACCGAGGGAGTGAATCGTGGCATGGCCAGCGTGCCGTGCCAGCTGCCCGGTTCGGATTTCTGGTTCGTTGGTGCATCCGGAGCAAGCGACCGGCGCGACGTGCTGGTGCTGACGAACCTGGACAGCATCAACGCAGAGGTCAACGTCACCGTGTACGCGCGGAGTGGTCCGCAGGACCTGCCTGCCGCACGGGGGATCGTCGTACCGGCGCGAGGGACGTTCGAACTGTTCCTCGGCCAGATTGCGGCCAACCTGCGGGATGTCGCCCTGCATGTCGAGTCCACCGGTGGACGGGTGGCGCCCGCGGTGCGGAGCAACCCGAGCACGAACGGCAAGCCGGCCGGTGTGGACTGGCTGAACGCGTCGGCTCCGCCCGCGACCAAGGTGTTCGTGCCGGCCTCGGCGCCGGGTGCGGGAACGCGGTTCCTGTCGGTGGCGAACCCGTCGGACCTGCAGGCGACTGCCAGCCTGACCGTGAACGGGCCGAACGGCCCATTCAAGCCGGCCGGTCTGGAGACCGTGCAGATCGCGGCCGGGTCGGTGAAGACGTTCAAGCTGGACACGGTGCTGAACGGCGATGCCAGTGCGATCACCCTGTCGTCGGACCAGCCTGTCACCGCGTCGATGCGGATCTCGGACAAGAGTGGTGAGGACTTCGCGTCGATCGGGTCGGCCGAGGCGCTCACGGGACCGGCGTACCTGGTTCTGCCTGCACACCAGCAGCCGGCTGTCCTGCAGGTGACCGCACCGGGGAAGACGGGGAGCGTGAAGTTCGAGCTGCGGGATCTGGCCGGACGCGTGCTGCAGACGCGGGCCGTCGATGTCGTCGGTGGCGCGACCACTCCGATCTCGTTCGCGGCGCAACCGCGCGCGACGTACCTGATGGTCGAGCAGACGCGGGGCACGGTCGTGGCCGGCGTCACGCTGATGCCCGCGGCCAAGCCGGGCGACGACGACGTGGCTCAGGTGGCTGCCTGGCCGCTCAACACCTCACTGGTGTTCCGGGCTCAGCTAGGCGCTCAGCCGGACCTCACCGCAGCCCTGCGGTGAGGTAGGTCAGCCTTCGGAGGTGTTCGCGCCGGGGTCCTGGAGCATTCGCAGGTGACGTCGGCGGGCGATCTCGACCGGTGCGCCGGGAGTGCCGGTGCCCGGCTCTCGGCGGGGCAGGGGCCGCGCGGCCTCGCGGACCGCGTTGGCCAGGGCTTCCAGGTCGTCCGAAGACGGTCCGGCCGCGGCCGGGTCCGGAGCGAGCCGGATGACTTCCCAGCCGTTCGGTGCGGTCAGCCGGTCGGCGTGGTCGGCACACAGGTCGTAGCAGTGCGGTTCGGCGTACGTCGCCAGTGGGCCGAGCACACACGTAGAGTCCGCATACACATAGGTGAGCGTCGACACAGCCGGTTTATGACAGGCGGCGCGCGAACAGATCCTGGCGATGCTCACGACCAGACGTTACCCCCACTAGGCTGAGCGCGTGACCGAGGCTCGCCGTCATCGCAGGCACATCGACCGCCACGGGCGCGGCATGCTCGGCCCGATCAGCCGGCCGAGCCGGTTCGCGCCGCGGGGTCTGCCGCTGCAGCGGGCCGCCGCGGCCCAGTTCGACGAGGTGGTCGCGATCGAGGTGACCCGGCTGGAGAAGCGGCTGCCGCAGGTCGTCGCCCGGGTCGAGTTCGCGATCGAGGACGTGCCGAACCTGGAGCTCGACGAGACCGAGATCCCGCTCACCCACGCCAGCGGCGGTACGTCGCACGAGCCGTACCGGATCGTGGTGTTCCGGCGGCCGATCGAGCTGCGCGCCGAGCGCTCCGGCGCCGGCCTGGCCTGGCTGGTCCGGTCCGCGCTGGTCCTGGAGCTGGCCGACGTACTCGCGCTCTCCCCGGAGCAGATCGACCCCGACTTCGACCCGGACGACGACTGACGCCCCCACGCCACCAACCCCACACCCAACCCAGTCTGCTTCGAAGGGTTATCCGGCTCTTCTGCGGTATGTGTGGGTCCCCTGGAGTGACACCGCACGGTGACCTGACAGGAGACGGTGACCTGGGACGGGTCCGCATCCAGCAGTTCCTGTGCTGTCTACA
>NZ_JBVHFT010000009.1:0-106754 GCF_055562215.1 Kribbella sp. NPDC020701
TTGCGCCACCAGCACGTCGATCAGTTGTCCGGCGGCCAGCGGCAGCGGGTCTGGATCGCGTTGTGTCTGGCCCAGGGCACCGACCTGATCCTGCTTGACGAGCCCACGACGTACCTGGACGTGGCCTATCAGCTGGAGGTGCTGGACCTGTTGCACCAGCTGAACCAGGAACAGGGCAAGACCGTCGCAATGGTCCTGCACGACTTCAACATGGCCGCCGAGTACGCCGACCACGTGTTCGTGATGAAGTCCGGCGCCCTCGTCACCCAAGGAACACCCGACGACGTCTTCACCTCCGACACCATCCGCGACGTGTTCGGCGTCGAGTCCAAGGTCGTCCCACACCCCGTCAGTGGCAAACCGATGTGCATCCCACTGCGAGCGGGGCTACGTCAGGCAACCCTCGCCTGACGTCAGTCGACAACCTCCTGCAAAGCCCAGTCCGTGAAGCTGGTGGCTGGGCGACGCAGGACTTCCTCCACACCGGTCGAGACATACGCATCGGCGCCAGACCTGATCCCGTTGAGCATGGCCATCCGCCACTCGATGTACATCTCGGGAGTCCCTGCCGCACGGAGTCGCCGGACGTGGTCGTCGTCGCTCTCGTCCTCGAAGCGGGTCTTGGCGCCGGTCACGCGCTCGAGCTCGGCCGCCGCGGCGTCGAAGGTGAGCGCCTCCGGTCCGGACAGTGCCAGGATGCGTCCGTCGTACTCGCGCTTGGTCATCACCTCGGCGGCGACGGCGGCGAGGTCGTTCACGTCGATGAAGGGCTCGGCACCGGTACCGACCGGGGCGACGATGCGACCATCTACGGGTACGAACATCGCCTCGGTGAAGTTCTGGGCGAAGTGCGTCGGACGCAGGATCGTCCACGGGACAGGGCCGTCTTGGAGTGCGCGCTCGGCTCGCCCGACCGCGCCGTCGGGGAGGAACTCGACCCCGCGGGCCGACAGCAGGACGGCATGCTGCACGCCTGCCCGGTGTGCCAGTCGCAGCAGCCGCGTCAGCCGCGGACTCCAGTCGGTGGCCGACCCCGGTCCGACGATGAAGATGCTGGTCGCGTCGTCCAGCGCGGCCGGCCAGGTGGATTCGTCATTCCAGTCGAAGGCCGGGTCCGTGCGCCGGCTGACGGGACGTGTTGGCTGAGCAGCGAGGAGCTGAGCCAGCCGTCGTCCGACCTTGCCGCTCCCGCCGAGTAGTAGATGAGTCATACCTTCACGCTAGGAACCGTCTCCGAGACGGACAATGCGTGATCTGCTAGGTTTCCTTCGCTATCGTCCAAGAATGGACATCTTGAGCGACGAGCTCGCCCGGGCTCGCGCGCAGGGCGCGGTCTTCTCGATCCTCCGTCGCGTCGACCCGTGGGGCGTGCGGTTCGAGGGGGGCCGGCCGCTGACGGCCCACCTCCTCGTCGAGGGCCGCGGCCGGCTCGAGCGAGAAGGCCACGAACCAGTCGAGCTTGGCGCCCGCGATGTCGTCCTCGCCACCGCCGGTACGCCGTACGTCGTCGTGAGCCGGCCGGGTGCGCCCGCGATCCCCATCGACGAGGCCCGGCAGCAAGGGTCCGACAACTCCCCCGGCACCGCGTCGATCCTGCTGTGCGGGGCGTACGTACTGGATGGCAGCGTCGCGGCCTCCTTGCTCAGCGGCTTGCCCTCCCTCGTCGTCGTCCCGGCCGCCGATCAAGACTCGTCCCACACGGCCGCCATCGACCTGCTCGCCGCGGAGGTCGGCCGTGACGCGCCCGGCCAGCAAGCGATCCTCGACCGGCTGCTGGACCTCAACCTGATCTACACCCTGAGCTCCTGGTGGATGCGGTCGGGCGCGGAGGCGCCAGGCTGGTACCGAGCCTTGTCTCACCCCGAACTAGCTCAGGTACTCGAGGACCTGCACGCAAACCCGGCCCGGGACTGGACCCTCGACGCCATGGCGCAACAGGCCGGCATGTCCCGAGCGTCATTCGCCGCGAAGTTCAAGGATCTCGTCGGCCAGTCCCCCGGCCGCTACCTCACCACGCTGCGGATCAGCCGCGCCGAAGACGCCCTCACCCGGACCACCGCACCCCTGTCCGTCATTGCCCGAAATGTTGGGTACGGCAACGAATTCGCCTTCGCCACCGCCTTCCGCCGCCGGCACGGTACCTCCCCCGGTCAGTGGCGCAGACGTGTCACATCAGCGGGGTAGGCAGGGGCTGGGTGTGGATGATGTGGAGGCGGCTGACGGCTCGGGTGAGGATGACGTAGAGGCGGTGCAGGCCGCGGGGTTCGGCGGCGACGATCCGGTCCGGTTCGGCGACGATGACCGCGTCGAACTCCAGGCCCTTCGCGAGGGTGGCCGGCACGCAGACCAGCCGGGTCGCGTCCAGGTCGTCGTCGGTCTCGCCGAGCAGGGATGGTTGGAGACCGGCGGCGGCCAGCGCGTCGCGGAGGGTGGAGATCTGGTCGTCGGCCGCGATCAGGGCGACCGAACCTTCGCCGGTCAGGGCCGTCTTGCAGGCGGCGATCAGGGTGTCTGGGAGGGACGGCTCGTCGGTGTGCACGATCGCGAGCGCCTCGGCGACCGTACGAACGCCACTCGGTACCCCGAGAGTCGGAGCGATCTGCGGGAGGAGCCGTGCCGCGAAGTCGATGATCTGGGCGGGGACGCGGAAGCCCCGGTCGAGCTCGGCCACGACGGCGTCCGACTTCTCCAGATGACCGAGCACCCGGTCCCAGGATCCGGCGGCCCACGGGGTCGTGGCCTGGGCCAGGTCGCCGAGGACGGTGGCCGAGCCGGTGCGGCACCGTCGGCCCAGCGCGCGCAGCTGCATGGCCGAAAGGTCCTGCGCCTCGTCCAGGACCAGGTGGCCGAGCGAGCCGGTACGGCGTTCGATCAGGTCCTCGAGCTCGTCGAGCAGCACGGTGTCGGCGAACGACCACTTCGCCGACTTCCACGATCGGGCCGGCTTGGACCACAGCAACGCCGTACGCTCGTCTGCCGTCAACTCATCGCCCGCAGCCTGGGCCAGGAAGCCGGCGTCGGACCACAGCCGGTGCAGCACCTGCTCGGGTGCGACGCGGGGCCAGACCGCGTTGATCAGGTCCTTCACCGGCTTCGAGCGGGCCACGGCGTTCTGCACGCGGTCATCCGGCGACTCAGCGCGCTGCTCCATCCGGACCAGGACGACGTGCGCGATCCGCTGCGCGAGTGCGTTCCGGCCCGGGTCGTACCGGGTCGACTCCCGCAGGTCGGAGACGATGTCGACCACCTCGTAGTCGTGGACGCGATAGCGCCGGGATCCCTTGCTGTACAGGATTCCGTCCGTCGGCGTACCGACGTACGACCACAAGGCCCGGCGCAGGACGGCCGCCATCCGGGCATCACCCTTGACCCGCGCGGCCTCCGGCTCGTCGGTCGCCGCGGCGGGCCGGCTGATCAGCTCCTCGATGATGATCTGCCGTACGTCGACCTCGCCCAGCGCGGGCAGGACCTTGCGGATGTACGACAGGAACGAGCGGTTCGGCCCGACGATCACGACACCGCCGCGGCTGAGCCGTTCCCGTTCGGTATAGAGCAGATACGCCACGCGGTGCAGGCCGACGGCGGTCTTGCCCGTGCCCGGCGCACCCTGAACGCACACGCTCGGATGCAAGGGTGCCCGGACCAGGTCGTCCTGCTCCGGCTGGATGGTGGCGACGATGTCGCGCATCGGTCCGGTGCGCGGCCGCTCGATCTCGGCGCGCAGGAACGCGTCGGCTTGACCGGTCTCGGGGGTCCCGACCATCGGCTCGTCCTCGAAACCGGTCAGCTCGGCGTGGTCGGAGAACCCGTACCGGCGACGCATCAGGACGCGCTGCCGGTCGCTGTGGGTGGCTCGGTAGAACGGCACTGAGACCGGCGCCCGCCAGTCGATCACCAGCGGGACACCGCTGCCGTCATGCACATGCCGGCGGCCGATATAGATCTGGTCGATGTCCTCGATCGTGCCGGTCTCGTAGTCGAGCCGGCCGAAGAACAGTGGTACGTCGGGCAGGTCGAGCAGAGCCTGCGTGCGCAGCTTCTTGGCGCGTTCGTTCGCCTCGTTGGTGAAGCGTTCGTCGTTGTCCTCGCCGCCGATCAGCGGGACGTCGCGGGTCTCCACCTCCTGGTACATGCGACCCAGCGCGGCGCGGGCAGTGGCGAGAAAGGCGCGTTCGGCCTCGAGTTCCGGTTCGATCATCGGGCTGAGCCTCGAATCCTGGAGAGCTTCGGATGGGGGGGCGATCAACAGGGTCCCGCCCCGGAGCGCACCCATCCGGTTCGATTCGATCCCGAAAAGACAGGTCGAAGAAATTACCACCGGGCCTGACGGCCCGCCACCGAATTAACGCAGCCAGTCCGGCACGTACTGTGCGTCCCGCGGAAACTCGGCCAGGTCGGCGGCGTAGATGCCTGCGTCGACAGGAATCGACCACTCGGGTTCGTGGTCGTAGTCGAAGTCGGTGGCGAAATGCCCGGCGGCGGTGACGGTGATGGTGGGGTCAGCCAGGCGCCCTCTCCGGGCTGGTACATCTGCTGGCGCAGGATCTCGAACGAGTCCTCCAGCCCCTCGGGCGTCGGTGCGCTGACGGTCGGGCTCCCCCGCCTCTCGTTGCGCGTCCAGGTCGCGGCGCTCGTCGTTCTGCTCCGACGGCAGCCACCCCAGCCATCCCTCGGCGTGGGTGACGCGACCAGCCGCGTCGGTCGTACTTCTCCGGCACCTGCACGACATCGTCAGGCCCGTACCCGACCGCGCGGACGTCGGCCGGATCGGCGGGTTGCTCGATCCGGCTCGACGCCCGGCGTGGCCGGTCCGTCATCCGTGCATTATCCGTCGTTCTCCGCCGACGGAATGAGGGCACCCGGCACGTCCGCGGGAGCGACGATCTTGCTCTCGCCCGGGTACGGCGTGGACCAGTCATGCGCCTGGTACCAGTCGAAGTGGTTCATCTGCGACGGGTTGGCGAAGTCGGCCTTCGCGTTCGGACCGGTGGTCCGCTGCTGCGACTTCCAGGCCTCCCACTGGGCCGCTACCGCCTGCTGGTCGGCCGGCACCGTCGCCTTCGGCGCGGGCGCGGCGGTCGGGTTCTGCGCAGCGGGGACGTCGGCGCCACAGGGCGGCAGCGTGGCGATACCGGCCGTCAGCGACGTGCGGTTGGGCACGGCCTTGAACGGCGTGTAGTCGGGCTTCTGCGTGAACGCGGCAGCCATCGGGGTCGCCGCGCTGTCCTTCTGGTTCATCGGCTTGATCCCGAGGATCTGTTCGATCGTCCGGATCATCGTGATCTGCGTGTAGTAGTGGCTGTCGACCACGCCGTGCTGGGCGTACGGGCTGATGATCTGGATCGGGGCCCGGTGGCCGTCGATGTGGTCGAGACCGGCCTGGGAGTCGTCCTCGACGATGAAGATCGCGGAGTCCTTCCAGTACTTGCTGTGCGAGATCTCGTCGACGATCTGACCGGTGGCCAGGTCGTTGTCCGCGACCTGGGCGGGTCCGCTCGGCGGGCCACCGGTGTGGTCGTTGGACAGCCAGAACATGTTCAGGTTGGCCGGCCCGTTCTTCTCGAAGTCACGCTTCCAGATCTGGGTCTTGTAGATGTCCGGAACGCTGGTGTCGAAGAGCGGGAAGCCGGGCACCGACACGTCGTTGAGGGACGGGATCGCCGAGCCCGTCTGGATGGGATAGGCGGTGTTCTGCCCGGTCGCGACCATGTTCTTGGTGTCGCAGTACAGGTTCTGCCAGGTCGCGCCGGCGGGCTTGCTCTCGATCGACTGGAACTCGCCGAAGTCCTTGACGGACTTGCCGGCGGCCTGCGCACCGGTCCAGATGAAGCCGCTCTTCTGGTGGCCGAGCGCGTCGTTCTCGGTGTCGTAGCTGCGCAGGTACTCACCGGCCGAGGACTCGGTGTACTCCGGGTTGTCGGCCTGCATCAGCCAGTTGTGACCCTCGGCGGAGTTCGTGCCGATGTCGTAGGTGTTGTCGTACAGGCCGAACTGCTTGGCCATCGCGTGCTGGTTCGGCGTCACGTTCTCGCCGTACTGCGCCAGGGCCGGATCGCCGTTGCCCTCCGGGATGTCGCCGTACAGCTGGTCGTAGGTCCGGTTCTCCTTGACCAGCAGGAACACGTGCTTGATCGTCGACGGGTCGCCGAGCTTCGCCGGAACCGGCACCGGCCGGCGGTGCCCCGTGTCCGTGGCGACCTGCGCCGAGCCCTTGGTCCAGCCGTTCTGCTCGAAGACCGTAGCGGTGCTCTGCCGGATGGCGTGGTCGTCCGGCAGCCTGAACTTGGTCAGGCTCGACGTGGTGTCGTGCGTGCCGCGACCGGCCGCTGTCGTGTCCCGGCGGGCGTCGACACCGCGGGTGTTGGACACCACGATGTCCTTGCCGACGGTCGCGATCTCGGCCGGGAAGTAGTCCGTCGGGAGCAGACCGACGTAGCTGACCGGCTCCAGCGGGTTGTTGTACTTGTAGACGGCGACCGCGTTGGCCCGGCCGAGGGTCACCAGCAGGTGACCGTCGTCGGTCAGCGTCACGCCGTTGGGTTCGTAGCCCACCGAGGCCTCCGGCCACGGCTGGGTGGCGATGGTCTGGGTGACCTTGCCGCGCCGGGTGTCGATGACCGACACGCTGTTGGTGGCCGTGTTCGTCACGAACACGGCGCCGTTCTTGGCGAACAGAGCGGTCGGGTGCAGGCCGACGTCGATGCTCGCGGGCGCAGCAGACGCGTTCGACAGGTCGATCACGCTGACCGTACCGGTCGTGGTGGCCGCGGTGACCTGCGAGGCCACCACCTGGGTGCCGTACGAGTTGATGGTCGGATCGCCGGGCTTCGCCGGACGACCGCCCTCGTTGCTCACGTAGAGCTTGTTGCCGACCATGAGCATGTCCCGCGGCGCGTTGCCCACGGCCCAGCTCTGCTTGATGGTCCCGGTCGCGGTGTCGATCGCGACCACCCGGTTCTGGCCGTTGACCGCGGAGTACACGGTCGAGCTGTCCGGCGAGAAGACGGCCTCACCGACGAGCGCGTGCTTCGCGCCGTCGGCCGCGATCGTGACGAACGTCGGGTTGGCGAGCGAGCCGTCCGGGTTCACGGTGAACTTGCGGTAGCCATCGGTCTGGCCCAGCCACAGCTGCGACCCGTCCGGCGAGTACGTCGGGCCTTCCTGGCCGATGTCGTTCCCCGGGATCTTCAGGTCGGCGGCGGCGTTGTTGCCGACGTACTGCTGGACCTTCCAGTTCTTCAGGTCGATGATCGCGAGGGCCATCCCGCCATCGGTCACCGAGGCGGCCAGGTGGCTGCCGTCGGGGCTGACGGTGGACGACATGATCTTGCCCTTCTGGAGGACAAGGCGGTCACCGAGCGGCTTGATGTACTGGTCGGCGGAAACGACCTGGCCCTTGTCGGTGACCTGGCCGACTTGGTCGAAACCGAACTGCGTGGTCGAGGCGACCGCGGTTCCGGCCAGGGTCACGGCGACGGCGGTCGTGCCGGCCGTGACGAGTGGTATGCGGCGACGGAGAAGGTTGTTGAGGCCCTTCTCCTCACGCCTGCGACGGCGTGTTACCTGCATGGTTTATCCCTTCGGGGTGGACGGAAGCAGTTCGATGTTGCCGTCGAACTGCCACAGCGGGTTCGGTTCGTCGCCGGACGGCGTGCGGACCAGGAAGAAGCCGTTGACTTCTTTCGGTCCGTCCCCGTCGGCGACGTACCGACCGAGCGGGTTGATGTCGAGTTGGTAGATGGCCGAACCGGCCGCTTCGACACCAGGGAGGTGCCAGCTCACGACGCAACGCCAGTCGTTGCCTGGACCGACGGCGGCTACCTGATCGCCGCCCTTGGTGCAGGCGGCCGAGGTCTGGAGTTGCGCCTCGGTGACGTCGGGCCGGTTGAGCTGTTTGGTCTGCAGGCGGTACAGGTGCGCGAAGGACGTGGCGACTGATCGCTGCACCTTGTCCTGGTCGATCCCGGAGCCGGTCCCGGTCACCGGCGTCAGCACCCCGGCGGTGACGCCGAACAGTACGACGAGTGGCAGCAGGCCGGCCGTGATTGCCAGGCGGCCGGACCCGTCGTGGGTCGGGTTGGTGAAGTCGCGCCGTACGAAGAGGAAGTAGGCCAGGGCGGTCGCGACGAAAACCCACACCAGACTGACTGCGATCCCGATCAGGAGCGGTCCGAGTTGTGCCGGGCCGGTGAACAGGCCGTTCCAGCTGATGAACGCGTAACCGGGCAGTGCGTAGCGGATGGCGACGGGGACCGGAAGCTGCTGAACGATTTGCATCGCCAGGGCGACCACCGCGGGCAGCAGCAGGCCCATCGGCGAACGGCCCAACGCGACGGACCCGAGCAGGCCGATCGCGGCGAGCGCCAGGGTCGGGGCGAGCCCGCAGGCCCAGGCGAGCAGGACCTTCCCGGCGGCGTCGCCCGGCGACAGCAGGTGGCCGTCGAGCCCGATCAGGGATCGGTTGCCGATGACCGCGAGGCCGCCGATCGTGCTCGAAGCGACCAGCCCGATCACGAGCACCACGATCACAAAGAGGCTGGCGACGGCCTTCGACACGAAGATCCGGCGTGGCGACCGGACCGCGACCAGGAGGTGGCGCCAGGTGCCGAGGCGGTCCTCGGACGCGAACACGTCGCCGGCGATCAGCGAGGTCAGCAGCGGCAGCGCCCACGATCCCGAGAAGCCGAGGATCACCAACGGTCCGGCCCATCCGGTGGCGTGCATCCAGCGGCCGAACAGAGTGTCGACCGGAAGTGAGGCCTGCCGGCTGATCACGGCGACGAAGAGCGCGGGCGCGAGCCAACAGGCGACGATCAGCAACCGCACGCGCCACTGCGAGAGCAGCTTGACCAGCTCGAAACGGTACGCGCGCTGGACCGAGACGCGGCGGGCGACGGGAGCCGCGGGTTCCTTGGTGGTCTCGGCGACGGTGGCGGTCATCGGTCCGACTCCTGCTGTTCGGTGAGGTCGAGGAACGCTGCTTCGAGTGGCGAGACCACGGGCACCAGCTCGCGCACCGCGATGCCTGCGTGCACGAGTTGCTTCACGAGGTCGTCCAGCGCGGGCACGGCTGCCGACACCACCAGCACCTCGGTCCCCTGCCGTACGCCGCTGTCGTCGACGACCCGGATCCCGGCTGTTCCGCCGGCCAACCGACGAGCGGCCTCCAGGTCGGAGGTGAGCAAGCGATAGTCGAGCTCATCGTTCTCGGCGGCCAGCTTGGTCAGCGGCCCGGAGAAGGCGACTCGTCCGGTGGACAGGATGGTGACCTCGGAGCACAGCGCCTCGACGTCGTCCATCCGGTGGCTCGACATCACGACAGCAGTCCCATCGGCCGCGAGTCGGGTGAGGACGCCGTACACGTGCTTCTTGCCGGCCGGGTCGAGACCGTTGGACGGTTCGTCGAGCACCAGCAGCCTGGGCCTGGTGAGCAGAGCGGCGGCGAGGCCGAGGCGTTGGCGCATACCGAGGGAGAAGCCGCGGACCCGGTCGTCGGCGACATCGGTGAGCCCGACCTGGTCGAGCGCGTCGTCGATGCCCATCGTCCGTGCGCCGTCGCCGCGGAGAGCGGCCAGCGCGGCGAGGTTCTGCTTGGCGGTCAGCGACGGGTAGAGGCCGGGGCCGTCGACGAACCCGGCGACTCCTTCGGGCACCGCGAGTGCGCGGCCGACCGGCGTACCGAGGATCTCGAGGTGGCCGGAGTCGGCGACGGCCAGTCCCAGCAGCAGGCCGAGGAGGGTCGTCTTTCCGGCCCCGTTCGGTCCGACCAGCCCGTGAAGCTGTCCCTGTGCGACCTCCAACTCGATACCGTCGAGTGCGATCACCTCGCCGAAACTCTTGACGATGCCACGTGCACGGACAGCGGGCGGTGTGTCCATGGTTCCCTTCTTCGGGGCGGTACCTGACCAGGAAACATTAGATTCCAATGCTTCTTCAGACAGGGTCGTGCAGTTGAACGATCGAAGAACGGGAGACGGCCCGTTCACCACGCTCTCAGCCGGCTCTCAGAAGTCCTCCGGCGAGGTACAGCAGGCGTCGCCGCGAAACTTCCCTTCGATGGAATACCCATCAAGCGTAAGTTTCAACCCGTGCCGGAGTGGCGGTCAGCGGTAGGCGCGGGCTTGGAGGTCGAAGAGCTCGGCGTAGCGGCCGTTGGCGGCGAGGAGGTCTTCGTGGGTGCCGATCTCTTCGACGCGGCCGTGGTGCATGACGACGATGAGGTCGGCCATCCGGACGGTCGAGAAGCGGTGGGAGACGAGGATGGTGATCCCGCCGGTCTCGGCCGCGGCGATCTTTGCGGCGGCGGCGTACTGCTCGTAGAGGCGGTGCTCGGCCTCGGGGTCCAGCGCCGCGGTCGGCTCGTCGAGGAGTAGGAGCAGCGGACGCTCGCGCATGAAGGCCCGGGCCAGCGCAAGCCGCTGCCATTGCCCGCCGGACAGCTCGACGCCGTCGGTGAACTTCTTGCCCAGTTGGGTATCCAGCCCGCGCGGCAGTCCGCGGACCACCGATTCCGCGTCGCCGCGCGCAATCGCGGCGAGTACGGCGTTCTCGTCGGACGACCGATTGACGTCGCCGATCCCGACGACGTCGCGAACCGGCAGCTCGAACTTCACGAAGTCCTGGAACCCGGCCGACAACTGCGAGCGCCAAGCCTCCGGTGCGATCGTCGCGAGGTCCACGCCGTCGACCAGGATGCGTCCGGTCGTCGGGTCGTACATCCGCGCGAGCAGCTTCACCAGCGTCGTCTTACCGGCGCCGTTCTCCCCCACCAACGCGACGGCCGACCCCGCCGGCACGCTCAGATCAATGGCACTCAGGACGGCGGAATCCGAGCCAGGGTAAGAGAATCCGACGTTCCGCAACTCGATGCCGGAGCCAAGTCGCGTCGGTGCCGGCGTGGTACTCGACTGCCACGAGTTGTCCTTCGCGTACTCGCGCAACCAGTCGTACCGGCTGAAGCTCCGCACGACCTCGCCGACCCAGTACACGTTCTGCGCGATCCCGCCGGTCATCTGATCCACCTGCGGCGCCAGCAACAGTACGAGCACGACGTCGCCGGCGGTCTGCTGCCCGTTCCGGGCCCGCGCGATCACCCACACCACGGCCGCGGCGTACGCGAGACCGAAGACCAGCCGGACCGATCCGTCCACCTTCCCACCCCAGCGTGCCGCCGCGACCCGCCGCCGGAACCGCTCTGTCTGCAACGAGAAGATCTTGTCCAGCAAGACCTTCCCGAGCCCGAACACGCGCAGCTCCAGCCCTGTCCGCGGGTCCTTCGCCACCTCGATCAGGCGGTCGACCAGGCGCTCCTGCGGCAGCGAGTCTTCCCACGCTTTCTGCTGCCGCGTGCTGCTCAGGTACGCCGACCAGATCCGCGTGGCACCGAGCAACGGCAGGACGAGCAGCAACGGATGCACGGACCCGAGCAGCGTGAGCACGGTGGCCGTGTTGGTCACCGTCGCGAACACCCACAGCAGAACCTCGGCGCCGACACCCATCCGCCATGCGCGTTCGCGGACCAGCTCCAGCCGGTCGGCGACGTCGGGCCGCTCGTGATGCGACAACCCCGGAATGCCTGTGGTCACGTCCACCAGGTCGGCGTGCACACGTCCGGCCATGCGTTCCTGCGCGGTGTCCTGCAACGGCCAGCCCACGACATCGGCGACGAACGAGACCGCCAGGCCGACGGCGATGATGGCGATGCCGAGTGCGATCGTGCTGGACTGGTCGCTCGCGATCCCGTCGACGAGCTGGCTGACGCCGTAGGTCTGGGTCGGTGCGGTGATCGCACGCGCGGCGACGAGCACGGCCGAGATCGTCATCAGCAACGGCGCTGCCCGGAACGACGTGCCCAGCCACAGCCAGATGACTCGCAGGCTACGCATCGATGGCCTCGCTCTCGGGGTCTTCCGGCGCGGTGATGTACCGCTCGGCCTGCAGCCGGAACAGGTCGGCGTACGTCCCGCTCTTGTCCAGCAACTGCTCGTGCGTGCCGTCCTCGACGATCCGCCCGTCGGCCAGCACGCAGATGCGGTGGGCGTTCCGGACCACCGAGAACCGGTGGGAGATGATCAGCGAAGCCACCCCCGAGGTCAGCTCGAGATACCGCTCGACCAGCTCGGCCTCGGCCCGCACATCGAGCGCCGCCGCCGGCTCGTCCAGCACGAGCACCCCGGCCCCCGCATGGACGGCGAAGAGCGCTCGCGCCAGCGCGATCCGTTGCCACTCACCGCCGGACAGGTCGACGCCGCCGTCGAAGGTCTTGTCGAGCACGGTGTTCCACCCCTCCGGCAGACCGCGCACCAGCTCGTCGATCCCCGACTCACGGGCGACCCTGGCCAGCGTGAGGTCGTCGTCCGTGCGCTCGATCGCACCGAACACGACGTTGTCCGTGACCGACAGCGGGAACCGCAGGAAGTCCTGCACGATCGCCGCGATGCGCCGCTGCCAGGCAGCCAGGTCGAGCTCGGCCAGGTCCACGCCGTCGACCGTGATCCGGCCTGTGGTCGGCCGGTACGCACCACCGAGCAGCTTCACCAGCGTCGACTTCCCGGCACCGTTGACGCCGACGAGCGCAAGCGCTTCGTGCGCATGGATGGTGAGGTCGAGACCGCGGAGCACGTCGACGTCGGAGCCGGGATAGCGGAAGCTCACGTTCTCGAAACGGATCTCGCGGGCCGGCATCGTCTCGATGCGATGCTTGCTGGTCGAGGAAGACTCGGGGTGACGCTCGGCGATCTTGCCGGGCAGTTCCTTCATCGCCCGGTACGCCGACAATCCGCGCCGGACCTGCACGACGCCGTACCCGTTCCCCGACACCCCGATGGCAAGGATGGCCGGGACGGTCGTCGCCACCTCGGTCAGGGGCAGGGTGCCGTCGAGCGCGGCCCGGCCGACCAGCAGGATCGCGACCACGTTGGCGATCAACTGCAGGCCGCCCATCAGGATCGACCACTTCACGTTGTTGCCGCGCCGCTCCCACACCGCACGGAAGCCCGCGGTCCACTCGCGCACGTAACGCTCGACCAGCCAGTTGTGCAGGCCGAAGACGCGCAACTCCTTGGGCGCGTCGCGCATACCGAGGTCGAACAGGTAGTTGGCCCGCCGCTGCTCCTCGGTGTTGCCCCACCACACGTCGATCTCGCGCTCGATCAGGCGGCCACCCCACCACTCCAGCAGGATGGTCATGGCCACGAGCATCGCGGCGATCCACCAGGAGAACATCACGCCGACGATCACCGCCGAGCCGATCAGCGTGACCCGGCTGGCCAGCAGCCAGGGCAGATTCGCCAAGCCCTGGGCCAGATGGAAGCCACCCTTGCCCTTCGCGCGCTCCTGCACATCCAGCACCTCGGCGTCCTCCAGGTGCGCGATGCGGCGCGGGGTCAGCAGCGGCTCGGTGATGCCGGTGCCGATCTCGCGGACGAGCGCCGCGTCCAGGATCAACGACGTCACTCGGTGCATCGCGGGCGTGAGGCTCTCCAGCACGAACACCGTCAGCAGCGCGCCGAGTAACCAACAGAACTTGGTGAACGACATCGCTCCCGGGGCGTCGTCGATCACACCTGGCACGGCACCGACGACCTGACCGGTGAGCAGCGTGACCCCCATCCCCAGCACGGCGCCGAGGACGGCGAGGCCCACCGTCAGAACGGTGCTACCAGGTGCAACACGCAACGCATACCGCAGCAGAGTCAGCACTCAACAGACCGTAACGACCCCCACCGACAAAAGCATCCGAGTTTCGGTCAGGCGCGGAATTCCTCACCAGAACAGGAGCAGGCGCCGGCGATAGCGGACCCCGTGACCCTGCAGGGTGAGGCGGTAGTCCGCCGGGCCGCGAGAGACCGAGGCGCCGATGCGGTGCAGGAGCTCGCGATCGGTGAAGAGTACGACGCCCGGCCGGTAGGGCACGTGGACCTCCGCCGGCTCACCCTCGTCGGCGCGGATGTCCATGCCGGTGCCGCCACCGGGGACCGCGAGCGGGAGGGTGAAGTTCACGATGCCGTCGATCGCCGAGGCTCGGTCAGCGAAGTACGGGACCTGCTGCGCGAGCTGGTCGAGGTGCCAGCCCCCACCCTCGAACCGGCCGGCGCCGCCGTACGCCATCAGATGGAAGCCGGGGATTGCGAGCCCGTCGACGAAATCCACCGGGTGCGAGTAGCGGTCCTCGAAGAAATCGGCCACGCGGTCGTACAGCCATCGGTAGGTGTCGTACATCAGCGCGTTGGTCGCGCGGGCCTGCTCGGTGTAGTACTCCAGGCGATCCCGGGTGCGGTAGAGCGGCGTACCGATCGTGCTCAGGTCCGGGCCGGTGTGCCAGCACTTGGCGCGGAAGCCTGCCGATGGCTTCAACACCTGGTGGGCTGCTGTGGTCGCCTCTGCATCCGTCAGCAATCTGTGGAGGTAGACCGCCTCGGAACCAACCGCCACCTGGGCCGCTGTCACTGTGGTCATCAGGCCACCCGCGCACATGTCACGGCGGCCGCCAGCAGTCCGGCGACGGCGGTTGCGATGGGCTGGCCTGTGGCCTGCTGGTAGTACAAGAAGGCAGGCGACGGGTTGACCTCGAAGCAGAACCACTCCTCGTCCGGTGTTACGCGCAGATCGACGCCGGCGACGGGAAGGTCGAGGCGGGAGGCCAGCAGCCGGCAGCGCTTCGCGACTTCATCAGGCAGGTCGGTCGCGGACAGCCGCGGACGGGGCAGCCCTTGGTGCGAGGCGTAGCGGTAGTCGTCGGCGTCGCAGTCGATCCGGGTCGCGAAGATCTCGGCGCCGACCACATGGACCCGAACGTCGACGCCCGGCACCCGGGCCTGGAACTGGGTCGGACAGGACCGGACATCCTCGAGCGAAACGTCGTCGGCCAAGCTCCGGACCCGGCTCCGGATGCCACTCGTGGATTTGTAGACCACGTTCTGGTGCCGGGTCGAGAACGCCGCGACGGCTTCCGGGTCGTTCGTCACGAGCGTCTCGGGCACAGCGAAGCCGACGGCGGCGATCTCCCTGAGCTGGGCGGGCTTCGACCCGTTGCCGGCCGAGGCGGACGGACGGTTGACGACGAACGCCGGGGCGAGCTCTGCCCAGGTGGACAAGATGTCCGCGACCTCCTGCACGTGCCGCCGTACCGGCGAAGCGGGAGGTTCATCGCGTACGGCGGCCACCCGCATGCCGTCGTGGGGTCGCAAGTAGGCAGCACCGACGTCAGCCAGGTCGAGCACCGAGTCCCCCACCCGTACGGCGCCCTCGATGCGTGCACCGACGGTCAGCTCGACGGCCGTGTCCAGCACCGAGCGCTGATCGACGAACAGGACCGGGACGCCGAGTCTGAGCAGCTCGGTGTGTACGGCGGCCATCGTCGAGTCGCCCGGCAGACCCCACAGCAGCGCGGTCACCGCATGCCGTCCATCATCAGCGCCAAGGCGTCGGCGACCTCGGGGGCCGCGACGTTCGGCCACGGACTGATCTCCGCGACAAGGTCGTCGATGAACAGCGCCTCGAGGGCAACGCACCCGACGCCTTCGGCGAGTGTGCACAGCTTGTGCCCGAGGTCGGCCCGTCCTGACCCGAACCACCGGTCGCCGATGACAGTCACCCACGTCTGGGCTGCCGACTCCAGCGGGTCGGTGTCCGGCGCACCGCCCGGTGTGGCGTGGCGATGCACCGGACGGACAGGGAGCCCCACTGCCGCCGCGGCGACGGCCCACTGCTCGCGTCGCCAGCCCGGTCCGTTGAGGCACGTCGTACTCGGGCGGTTGACGACCGGACCGGGCCACGCGCCGAGCCACGCGCGCAGGAACGCGTCCAACTCGGCCGCGGCGTACGGCGCATCCTGCGCGTCGACCTGGACAAGATCCGCGGGTCCGATGCCACCGAGGCGGGTGAGCACCGACGTCACCTCCGGCCGGGACGCAACCTGGGCCCGGGCATCGCCCTGAGTGTCGAGGTCGAGCAGCAGGCGCTCGGCACTCAGCTCAGCCGGTGTGAGCAGTACGGCGTCGTCGCCCCAGCGGTCGGCCAGCTCCCGCGCCGCGACGTCGTGGGAATGCGCCAGCACCAGCCGCATGTCACCCCTCCCCCGACTCGACAGCCTTCTTCGCAGCCTTCTTCGCGGCCGCTTTCTTGGCGGGCGCCTTCTCAGCCGTCATCTTCTCGGCGAGCGCCTTCTTCGCCGGTGCCTTCTTCGCGGGTGCCTTCTTGGCGGGTGCCTTCTTCGCCGGCACCTTCTTCGCGAGTGCTTTCTTGGCGGGTGGCGGAGGTGGTTCGTCGTCCTGGAGGGCCGAGGCGCCGACGTCCGGCCTGTCCTCCAGCGTGATGAACGTCCGCGCCCGCCCCGAAGGCTCCGCCGGCTCCCCCGCGATGATCGGATTGTCGAGCTGCTTCTCGATCGCCACCAGCTTCTCGAGGTGGGTGACCTTGTCGATGTGGTCCTTGTCCTTACCGTCCTTGTGGTCCTTGCCCTCCTTGTCCTTGCCCTCCTTGGAGTCCTTCTCCTTCGTCTCCTTGCCTTCCTTGCCCTCCTTGGACTCCTTGCCCTCCTTGGTGTCCTTGTCCTTGCCCTTCGCGGCGATCCGGGCGTCGATCTCGGTGATCTTCACCTCCAGCTCGCGGGTCAGCTGGAAGAGCTCCCGGCGCAACTCGGCGACACAGTTGCTCGAGATGCTCAGGTCGCGGGAGATGCTGTCGAACTCCCCCTCGAGCGCGTGGAACCGGGCGTTGAACCCGATCTCGTCCGGCGTCTGCCCCGCCTGCACGACGGTGACGCCGTCGATGAAGTCCGGGTGCACGAACAACCGTTCATAGGTCAGCGCACACTCCGGCGCGGTCTCGGAGATCTGCACCTGGAACGTGAAGCCCGTCGCCGCGGCGGCCGCAGCCGCCTCCCCGGCCGCCAGTGCCGAGCGGGAGATCCCCTGGCCGAGGACGGCGATGACAGCATCCTCGGTGAGGCCGGCCTCCCGCAGCGAGGCGGCGATCGTGCTTGCCGGTACGCCGAAGACCAACGGCGCCTCGGCGTTGCTGTCGTTGCTCGACATGGGTCCCTCCTCGGCCGCTGCGCGGCGTCTGGTCAACGTACGGTGCGGTAGTGCCGATAGGTCCGGGCTGCGGCCGCGGTGAGCGGGAACGGCGTACCGGAGCCGTCCACGTCGATGTGTCGCTGGCGTAGCTCCCACGTGTTGGCCCGCACGCCGACAGGCGTCGCCAACTCGATCAGGTTCATCAGGTGCTCGTATTGACGCAAGGTGAGCAGCGATCCCTCTGGCAGCGAGGGACTCCACTCGTACGGGTCGTTCCCCAGTCCGCGAACATGAGCCAGGCAGCTCACCACGCTGATGCCCGATCCCGCCGCATAGATCTGCGTGGTCGGTCCACGCAGCGGATCCAGCCGGACGGCCTTACCTGCCAGGCCTCGCGACTCCCACCGATAGAGCACGGTCTGCCGCGCGGCCAGGTTGCTTCCGGCAAGCGGCAGTCCGGTCACACCCAGGACCAGTACGACGTTGTCGACGGAACTGATGAACGCGACCACACTGCTCGCCCCCGCCGCCGCAGCGGCCGTCAGCGTGGCAGTGAGCTGCTCCGGATTCGCAGTGATCGCCGCAGTGCCGTCCGGTCCGAGGTCGAACGCCGCGAACAACCGCGTCGACACCGCACCGAGCTGGCGCCCGAATCCATCCACCTGTTCAGCAGTCGGTACGCCGAGATGCGCTAGCCGCTGCGTGAGGTCCGGGAAGGTCGAGGCAGGCTGCGCACCGGACAGCGGACCCGACACGTCGACAGCGGAGAGCTGACGGGCCGCCATCGCTGCGACCACAGCAGCCAGCGGAGCGTCGTACTGCGTGTCCGTGGCGCCGGCGAGGCTAGCCGTGGCGGTCAGGGGCACCGGTGCGTCCGGGCCGGGCTCCAGATCGATGACCAGAGGTCCCATCGGCAGTGTGCTGACGAACACGGTCCCATCTGGTGTCAGCTCAGCGGTGCGCAGTCCACACGCATTCAAGAGCCACGCGCCGGCCGGGTCGACCGACCGTGGCTGCGGCACGAGACCTGGGTCGGCCAGCGCCTCGGCGGCTGCGATCGCTGAATCCAGGACAGCCGGGACGGGTGCTGACAACAGTGCCCCGAGTCCGAGCTCGAACCGCGAGCCGCCGTCGTCGTTCTGCCCCTCGACGATCGCGGTCCAAGGCTGTGCCGCCAACTGATCACAGCGGGCCTCGACCAACTCCAACGCACCCGCCAGCCCTGGTGAAAGCGGCTGATGGTCGGGTAACCCCCACCGCGCCATGGACGCGCGAGTCGCAGTCACTCGCTCCTGCACCCGTTGCGGTAGCAGCCGACCCGCGTGCGCCGCGTCGCCGTCCGCGCTGCCGGCCGGCCAGATCAGATGCACCTGGCGAACGGTCTGCAGCAGCTCGGTCCGGCGGCCCGGGGAGTTCGGCGCGACCAACCGGAAAGCGAGGTGGATCGGATTGCGGAGCTCGTTGACCCCGACTGGTCCAGGCAGGCCAGGGCCGGGGGCGTTGTTGAGGACGTCCTCGACCCAGGACGACGTCGGCGACCGCCAGCCGCGCAACAAGCCCAGTCGGGCGCGGTACTCCGCGTCGTCCTCGAGGCGACCCGGTGGCGACAGCGGCTGAGTCGCCGGTGAGCGCCGCTCGGCGTCCCACACCAGCTCGTCGGCGAACCGAGGACAGCTGAGGTCCGACCCGAGGCGATCGAGGGCGTTCCCGCGCGCTTCGGCCAGCGTCCGCATCGCGGCGATCTCGCGCGCGCTCCGCCGCAACCGCTGTTTCTCCGCCAGCACCGCGGTCATCACTCGGCCGGTCAGCCCCTGGACGAGATCGATCCGCAGCAGACCGCGGACGTCGGCAGGCGACAGTTGCGTGGTCGTGCCGTCCGCCGCGATCCGGGTCGCAGTCAGCGAGAGCCGAAGCTGCGGTGCCACGCCGGATGCGTCCACCGACGGGACATACCCAGGCAGACTGCTCCCTGCCTGACTCCACTCGGCGAACGTGGCCGCAGGCTGGTTCGTGGCCGGCGCCGGCAGCAGGACCCGCGGTACGACGACGAACTGGTCCCGCTCGATGTCCGCCAGCAGTGTCACCAGCAGTACGGCGTACCGGCTGCCGGCCGGGACGGTTACCCGCGCAGTCTGCCCGTCCCAGGGCAAGGGTTGCGGAGTCGCCGCACCCGCCAACGGACCGACGAGTTCGCGGGCAACCGCAGCCAGTGACCCGGCGCCGGGCTCCATGACCTGAGCGAGCAGATCAGCTGTCATGGCCGGCTCACCGCACCGTCAGCAGGTCCGGGGTATCGACCAGAACCGCGATCTGGTCGGCACCGAGACTGAGGTTCTCGTCGGCTCCGAGCACCTGCGGGCCGTCGCCGCCGTCAGTCGTACTGCCGACCGTGTCGACCAGCGGTGGGAATCTGACCAGCCGGAGTTGGACGACATCGGTGATGCCGGGCTCGGACATCAGGGCGGCGGTGATCGCCGCGGACCGGACCGGTTCGGCCATCCGGAGCCGGCCGACGACGCGGTGCAGGCGGTCCGCGAGCCGGCCCTTCAGCGCCAGCGCCGACGGGCTCGAGTTCGTGCTCGCCGTACTCCCGGCCGGAAGAGCGAGACCGGTTGTCACAATGTCGGCCTGGACGCCGACGAACACCTGGTCGGCCTCGACCACATCCGGGAACACCCCGACCGGCCGGACGTCCCGGATGGCGGCCTCGACGGATGCGCGCAATCCATTCGGCCCGTCGAACACGGCCGCCTCTGTGGGTGCGACGAGCACGCTGACGAAGTACGGCGAGGCGAGGTCGCGATCGGTTGCGAACAGTCGCTCGAGGAAGGTGAAGTCACCGAAGACGGACTGGGACAGGTCGATGCCACCCCAGCCGTCGCGGACACTGACCTGCCGGACCCCCGGGATCAGCGAGACTGTCGTGGCGATGGCGTCGGTGGACCAGACCGAGCGCGGCGCGCCGAGCACCAGCGCGCGGTACCGGTCGTCGTCCCAGTGCTGTTCGCCCCCGGTCAGAGCGACAGTGTGCTCGATGCGGACCAATCCCTGGCCGGCGGCCGACGCACCGGCGGGCAGACCGGCCGCGGTGTCGGCCGCGAGCAGCGCGGAAAGCTTGCTGTCGGCAACTTCCCAGCGGTCGATCCGCTGCGGATGGTTGTTAGCGGCATCGGTCACCGCAGGGTCCAGGTTCCCGGCCGGACCGGGGTCGAAGCTCACCACGGCCGCGGGCAGCGACGTAGTCCGCCGAGTGAGTGTCGCCGTCGCGGCCAGCGCGACCCGGTGACCGCCGGACGTGCTCATCCGGCTGCCGCGCGGGAGGACGAGCTGGTCGATGCCGTCCGGGAGTGCGCCGGCCACGGTGAGCGTGACCTGACCGGAGGCCGCGAGGAACGGGCGGTCGAGTCCGAGCTCGGCACCCAGGTCGCTGAGCGCCCGGCCGCGCGCGGTGCTCACGAAGCCGTCGTCGTACAGCGCGCCGAGTGCGGCCCAGGTCCGCGAGTCCTCGAGCGCGCTGATCTCCAGCAGCTTGCGCAGCACACTGCCGCTGGACAGGTCGAGGTCGTCGTCGATCAGCTGCCGGGCCAGCGCGATCTTCTCTGCGAGCAACCGGGTGAACGGCTTCGGCAGGAAACCCGCGTCGGTCACGCCGAAGCCGTCGCTACCGGTCGAGCGGCTGACCGCGTCGTCAACCGCCAGGATCTGGGTCAGGTCCAGACTCGCGTCGTCGCTCACTGTCCGTCCTCCTGTCCATCCGCAGATCCGGCCGCCTGCGGGCCGAGCCCGGCCACGGTGAGGGTGGCACCGGCGTCGCTGATCGCCTCGAACGACACCGTGACATCCAGCGCACGGCTGCCGCCCGACGGCGTACTCGCTGTCAGTTGGGTGATCCGGCGGATCCGCGGGTCAGCCGCGACGACCTGCGCGACCGCGCTGCGCAACGCTTCCCGCGCGATCGCGGGCGAGGTCTGCTCGGCCAGCGGACCGAGCCCCAGGAAGCCGAAGCGCGCGTTGAACGGATCGCTGCCCCGCAAGGTGGTGAGGCCGACGGCGAGGTCCTGGCTGAGCGCGTCGAGTCCCTCGACGACGTCGAGGTCCACGCCGCCCGGCGTACTGCGCAGGCTCACGTCGCGGGCGAGGTCCGAGGGATCGACGAGGTCGGCGCGGACACCGGCACCGAGCAGCCGGCGACGCCGGACCGCCTCGTCGGATGACGTACCGTCGGGCGTGCTGGGGGTGATCGGGCTCATGGCGTCCTCACGAGGCGGTCAGCTTGGACTGGCCAGGGATGACCGTGGCCGGGAAGGTTGTCGGTACGTCGTTCACGGAGTTGACCGTGTCGCTGTCGAGCAGCACCGGTTTGCCACCGACGGTGAGCTTGCCGGAGCCCGTGCTGGTGACGACGGTGGAGATGCAGGGATGAGCGAACGTGCAGCTCTGGTACGGCGCGGCGCCGGGGACCGTCGCCAGCGGGATCACCGGCGACGTGCCGACGGTGAGCTTCACACCCGGCGCGGTCAGACTCCGCTTCCCGGTGTGTGTGCAGGTGAGGTTGCCATCTTTGACGACGACCTTCGGGCGGGCCATCAGCTCACGTCCATCGTGCCGGTGACGGAGACCTTCACGTCGGCCGCCTTCAGGGTGATGTCGCCGGTGCCGGCGTCCAGGGTGATCCCGGTGCCCGTGATCGCGATGGTGCCGTCATCGTGCAACTCGATCCGCGCCGTCTTCCCGCCCTTGGTGCTTTCCAGGATCACGACCCCGGCCTGGCCCGGATCCGGGCGTTCGCTGGTCTTCCGCAGTACGTCGGCCACCCGCAGAGTCAGACCGCTGACCTCCACGATCCGGCGGCCGTCGGCGTCGGTGAGATCGTGACTCGCGAAGCCGTCGGCGGGCGGTGCCGCTTCCTCCCCGGCCTCGAGGTCGTCGGTCGGCACGGCCACCGGCAGGAGCAGCCACCAGTCACCCGGCTCGGCGGGTGGCGTCCTGTCCTCGTCCCACACGCTGCCGAGGTCGACGACGTCCTGGCCGCCACCGGTGTCCGCGAGCAGCACCCGTTCACCCGGGTAGCGGGGCAGGACGAGGCCGTACCCGCCGAACGCGAACGGAGTCACGACCGGCACCTGCCGCAGCTCGCCGTGCTGATCGGGAGTCACCGGGAGCCGTCGTACCGCCGCCGGCCGGCCGTCGTCCGGAGCCTGGGAGTACCAGATGTCGCTGCTCGTCTGGTCGGGCGAGTTGCCCGGACCGGCGGGATGGGCCCGGATCTGACCGACCAGGAGGCGAAGGGCCCGACTGCCACGAGCCACCGCACGCGCGACCCCACGGACAGCTCCGGCTGCGCCAGCAGCCTTGTCGGCCGGCACACTACCGCGGACCGCGTCCTGTTCGGCGTGCACGTCGTCGTGCCGGGGCGGCGGGACAGGATCCCAGCCGTCGTCCTTGTCGTCGCGCAGAACAGCCGCGCGGACGATCGTCACGAAGCCTTGCCGAACCGAGAGCCGATGGGTCACTCCGGTCACCAGGCAGGGCGATCCGGCCGTCGAGCCCGCCCCCGCACCGAACAGGTCCGCCACATCGTTCAGCAGCGGCAGCCCGCGCCCGGCCGGCACCGCGGTCGGGAAGTCGTCCGGAGGCAGTGGAATCTTCGCGATGTCGCCTGGCTTCAGATCGGGCCGACCGAGGCAGGTCGCGGTCACGGTCGCGCGTGGCTTGGCCGTCTGCTTGCCCGCCGCGTCCGGTACCGGTGCGTCGGCGTCGGCGCCGCGCGTGACCGCGAGCAGGCCACCCGACGCGTCGAGCACCCGCTCGTTGCCGAGCCGTGTGCTGCCCGCATCGGTGGCCGTCCACAGCCCCACATGCAGTACGCCGTCCCGCGCGACCGCCGCGGACAGGCCCTGCCGGCCGAGCGACGCCGCAGCCTGGGATCGCACCGTCCGCATCGCCTCGAGCGCCGCCCCCGGACGGACATCGGCGAAGTTCTTCTCATCCGCCGCCGGCGTGAGGTTCTTCAGTCCATGCGTCACCACGGGGACTCCGGCAACGCGAGCGATGTCCTGAGCGGCCGCTTCGAGCGACGTGTAGCAGAGGCCCCGGACCACTGCCTCACCGAGCCGAGCGAAGACCAGCTCCCGCCCGCTGATGATCGTGTCGATGCGTCGCTCCCCCGCCTGCCGCCGCAGCGTGTCGACCCGGATCACCGCCACCAGGCTGTCGGCCGGCGGAGACTCGGTCGCGCCGCCGAGCAGATCGGTCAGCCCGGCCGCACGGGTCAGGTCCGCGAGGACGCCGGAGCCGGAGTCCTTCCACCACAGGTGCAACTCGGCACGCAGGTGATCCCCAGCGGGTCGCCGGATGCGTTGGTAGTCCTCGTCGGTGAGACCCTCGACCACTACCTCGTACCGCCCACCGGACAGGTCCGCGGGCAGTGTGGCCGTAACACTGCCGTCGTACGTATCCGCGGAGATGGTCAGGAGCCGGGACCCGTTGGCGGCGTCATCGGAGAACACCAGTGCCCACGTCGGCAGGGTTCCCGGGGTGACGTCGCGACCCGGGCTGCCAAGCGGACCGGACAGGCTTGTCGTGGTCATCGCGTGCTCCTCCGTACCAGGTCGAGAGCCGGGTCTCCGGACGTCGGTGCCGGGCCGAGGTCGTCCGCGACGAGCAGGTCGCGCCAGCGCAGAACGAGCCGGGCGCCGGACGGTCCAGGAGAACGCAGCGTCGCCGCGGTCAGGACCAGACGGTCGACGATCACCTCGACCTGCGCCCGGCCGTGGTCGGCCAACTGGATCGGCCGGTGCTCGATCACCACGGCGGTGTCCGCGATCCGTTCGCCGACGAGCAGCGTGAGTCGTGGCCGGGGCAGGTCGACCGGTGTCCGGTCGGACGACGTACCGGCGGTGAGGTCGTCCCAGACGACGGTGAGCGGGTCGGCGTCCAGCAGGACCCGGGCGACCCCGACCGGAACCGCCAGCACGAGGGTGCGGGACGCGTCGAGAGCGAGGCGGGACGGTACGCCGTCCGTCAGCGCGGACTCGAGGACCGTGCCAGGCGTGACCGGTGGCGGGGGTACGACCGGCGGCAGCGCATCGGCGTACGCGTCGATCAGCGGCCGGGTGACGAAGGCGGGAAGCTGGGTCATCGGCCGGCCTCAGAACGGCAGGACGTCGGTGAGTGCGCCGACCCCGATCGCGGTGACGTCGATCAGCCGGGTCAGGCTGCCCGGCGGCGGCAGGTGGATCAGCCGCATGGTCAGGTCGATCGTGTCGCGGCGGGCTGCGGTGAAGCTGAACGACAGCGACTGAACGGCCAGGTTGGTCCGCACCGTCGCGCTCGAGACCAGGACCAGCCCGGTCCCGATGCCACCGGTCTTCGGGGAGAGCGCCGTACCGTAGCGGCTCGCCTCCGCGATGTTCTCCAGCGCGATCTTCCACTCCATCCGCAACGGCCCGATCAGGACCGCGCTCAGTCCGATCGTGTCGTCGTGCGCGGGCAACGCGACCCGCCGGCTCGTCCCGCCGACCGCCGGGACCGAGAAGGTCGAGTCGATCGACATCTGTGTCACGGCCCACAGCGGTACGGGTATGACGCCGTCGAACAGGACCGCACTCGGCGTGTGCAGGTACGGCGCGAAGCTGCTGGTCATCTCACTGCTCCCCACGCAGTGCCTTGAGCTGACGAACCAATGCCCGTACGTCGGCAGCGGTCACGTGATCGGTCCAGCGGGCCGCACGACCGGCGAACGCCTTGATCGCCGCGTCGATCCGGGCGAGCCGCGCGGCGTCCGGAGCCGTCGTCGTGATCTCGCGATGGAGATCCTGGACCGCGTTGGTCAGCGCGTCGATGGCCTCGACCAACTGGACGTCCTCCGAACCCAGCGCGTGCCTCAGCAACTTTCCGTCGAGCAGCTTCGTCAGCGCCTCGATCCGCTTGCCGGTCCGGGCCACCGCAGGGTGCGAGAGCTCCGGCGTCGTCCGTGTGCTCCGCTTGAGTGCGTCGACGAGAACCTCCGGCGGCTCGACCCGTTCGATCGGCGGCTGACCGGGTTGCCCCGACTCCGCCGCGCCTTCCAGCGCGGCCCGGCTCTCCTTGGTCAGCGGCGCGCCGTACAGCTCCGCGGCCGGCGAGACTCCGACGAGATCGAACTGGACGGTGGCGTCGCCCGGCGGGGAGCCGGCCGGCACGCTCGTCTCGAAGACGTACAGCTCGATGATCTGTCCGTCGACGACCGCGCTGATCGTGTACTCGCGGTTCGCCAGGGTCTGACCGCTCTTCTTGGTCCGGGTCGTCCACAGGTACTCCACGCCCGGCTCGGCGTTGTCCCGCAGGTTGCGGACCCACTGCTCGACTCCGCGGTTCTCCAGCCACTGGTTGATCCGCCGTACCGCGTGGGCGACGCCGTACGGCGCATCGAAACCGAGCCCCGGCGAACCCGCGCCATGAGCTCGCTCGGTCCCGGCCGCGCGGTAGGCCTCACTCACGTCCGCGGCGGTGAACAAGACATCCTCGCCACGGGTGAACCGCCGGGCCTTCGTGACGCTCGGACCGGCCAGCAGTTCCTCGACGATCGTCCCCGTGCCCGGCTCCTTCCAGACCCGGTAGCCGTACTCGGGAAAGTGCAGGACGACGCCCTCTTCCAGGTCGGGGAACTTCCAGTACAGGCCGTCGACGTCCAGCTCGAGTGTGATGTCGCCGGTGCGCTTGACCTCCTCACGCCACTTCCCCCCGCTCCGGCTGCCCCGGACGGGTTCCCCTTCGCGGGGCGCCCGGGTCGGCTTGCCCTCGAGGCCGGGGCGCGCTCCCGGGTACTGCGGCTCTGCGCGCCGGCGCGACGGCGCTCGCTTCACCGGCGCCACAGGTTCCACGGTGACCGGCGGGGTCACGGGCTCGACGGGTGGCGGCGCTGAATGTGGGATCGGCGGGAGTGGTTCCACTGCGGCGCCTTCGCGCTCGGCCCACGTCTTCGGATCGGCCAGCTGCCTGGTCTCGGCATGCAGCTCCTCGAAACGCCGGACCAGCTCGACTCGGTCGAGCGCCTCGGTCGAACCGTTGAGCACCTTCTCGTACACGAAGTGGATGGCTTCCCGCAGCTGGGTCATCCGGCTGACGACCCGCGTCATCTTGGTGACGTACGCCGACCCGAGCAGATCCATCGCGTCGAGCACGGACTCGGTGACCACGGTCTGCGCATGCTCCCGGTCCACTCCGAAGCGCCGGGCGAAGGTCTCGACGACGGGATGACCCTCCAGCGCGACCCGGACCCGGATCTCGCTGGGATGGCCCCGGATCCTGAAGTTCACTGCGTCCCTCCCGTCGACGGTCCCTGGATCGCCCGGTCCAGTACGTCGAACGCGTCGCCGACCGAGGCCTCACCGGTGACGGACACCTGGTAGGCGACCGCGTCGGCGATCCGGTTCATCGCCTTCGAGAGCGCCAGGTTGATCAGGTACGCCTGCGTCAACTCCTTAGTGAACCGCATCGTGAAGTGCTCCAGGCTCATCTCGGCGAGCCGCTTGGCGATGTCCCGCATCGCCTGCCGGGTCGCGGCCGCCGCCAGCTCGGTCGCCTCGCCCTTGACCAGCGCCCGCCCCGCGGTCCGGGCGCCACGAGCCAGCGCCGGCACCTCGGGCAGCACGGTGAGCGCCGCGTTGATGACCGCCGCCCACATCTCGGCCTCGACCTGGGCCTTGGACAGGATCTCGTCGGCGTTGAGCATGGCGCGCTGCAGGTCGCGGTGCTCGAACGCGGTGTGCAGACCTTCCGCGGCCTGGATCACTCCGACCGCGAACGCGAGCGGCGCGCAGAAGATGGCCAGCACGGTCAGCCCGACCAGGTTGAGGATCTCCGAGAGCTCCGCCTTGCCGATCTCCACGGCAGCGAGGCGCCGCATGCCGTTCAGGTACGCCTCGGGATCGGTGAAGGCCGGCCGGAGCTGCTCGTCCGCGATCTTGTGGATGCCCGTCAGCTTGGCGCCGATGTCGGAATCGGCTCGCTCGTCGGAGCGGGTGAAGTTCGCCAGGCCGAAGGCGTACTTCCGGTCCGTGGCCGCCTTGCGCTGCCAGCGGTCGTTCTCCTGGATCAGGTCGGTCAGCAGGTCCCGGAAGATGTCGTCGACCGCGGTGGTGAGGGCGTGGCCGGCCGCGGTCGAGGCATAAGCGTCGAGCACCTGCGCGGCCTTGAGCTTGCGGACCAGATCGTCGACCTCGGACACCTTGTCGAGGACCGGGTCGATGCTCGTCACCTGCTGACGCTGGGTCGAGATCACCGCGTCCAGCTCGGCGAGCGTCCACCACCGGCCCTTGCCGTCGTACACCCGCGGGCCGCCCTTGAACGGCTTGACCGTACCGGCCTCGGGCTCACGGGAGACGGGCTCCTCGACCATCGAGTCGATCAGTGAACCGGTCATCCGGACCCAGCCGGCCGCGAGCGGACCACCCACCGAGGTCGAGGCCATCGCGATCGCGCGTTCGCGCCGCAACTCGCCGATCAGCGCCTCCCGCAGCGTCATCAGGTCGGGTACGTCGGCCAGCATGACGGTGAGCAGCATCCGGGTCAGCGACATGTACGACGCGAAGTTGTTGGCCCGGTTGGACAGCTCGTGTCCACTGGCGAAGAGCACCTGGAGAAGGACGTCCTGGCACTGCGTGACGAACATCGAGGCCACCGCGTCGTCCCGCGCGGAACCGAGTACCTCGGCGAAACGTAGTACCCAGGTTTCGGACTGCCCCGCGACTGGGCACGGCAAGGCTCGCCGGTCGTCCTGGCTGAGCATGATCGTGACGTACTCGCGCTCCAGCTCCTTGATCGGACCGAAGGCCGCGGCCATGGTGCGCAGCTGTGGTGACATCGGAGCGCGGTTGCTGGTGAGGATCCGGCAGTTGCGGTCGATGTGGGCCATCGCGCCGATCAGGAAGCCGCCGACGTACGGGCCTGGCGACATGTGCAGCATGCTCGCGACCTGTGCCACCTTCCGGGTCAGCCGGGCAGAGATCGTGGGCGGCCACAGTTCGATCGCGGGCTCGCCGAGGAACGGCGTGCCGGGCGTCGACGGCGCGTCGTGCAGGAGGCCCAGCATGCTCAGCCAGGTGAAGGGTTCCTCGGCATCGAGCGGTGGACAGTTGCCGTACTTGTCCTCCGGTTCGTCGGGGTCGTCCTCGGTCAGCACGAGCACGTCGAGCGGTCCGCGCGGGAACTTCGGGTCGGCCTCACCGATCCAGACCGGCTCGCCTCCGGAGGTCAGCTGATAGAGGTACAGCGTGTCGCTGGTACGGGCCGGAAGTCGTTTGATCCGTTGCAGGGCCTGGCGTTTCAGGTCGGCCTGGTCAACGCCCGGAGACTCGCGCAGGAGGTCCAGCATCATCGCCTCGACGAGGAGGTCCCGCACCTGCGCCTCGCCACTGGCCTGCCCGTAGAAACTCCACCGGTCCGCACGGACGAAGTTCACGTTCGCGAGCTCGGCGCGCCGGTTGCCGCCCGGAAAGTCCCACACCGCGAGCGGTAGGGCGTCCACCCGCACCTGCCCGCCGTCGAACTCGACGAACGCGACGAACGCTGCGTCGCCGGTGGCGGGCGCACCGATGACGGCGATCTGCTCCGGCGGCACTCCGCCGGAACGCCGAAGGACCGCTTCCCCGATCTCCCGGAAGTCCTTGAACCTGCGCAGCCGTTGTGGCGGCGGCCGGCGCTCGGCCGAACCGCTGTCCTGCGGCAAGCCGTGCAGGCGTACGTCGATCGGATCCGCGTGCCGGTCGTAGTACGGAACCCGATAGGCGTCACCGGCCTCGCCGAACACCACCCGGTCGTCGTCACGGGCCTCCCCCGCGCCGGAACGAACCTCCTCGTCGCCCGCCACCGGCGCACTCCGGGTCAGGCGAGCCGCCGCGAGGTCGATGCTGGTCAGCAACGACCGCTCGAGGGCGCCGGACACCTGGTCGGGCAGCGGGTCACCGCTGAAGCTGATGGCTGCGGTCACCGGCGGGCCGGCCGGCGCCTCGCGAACGGCCCGCACGGTGAGCGCCCGATCGACTGCCCGGCCGAGCGCGGCGTCGACGGCATCCGTCACCGTCCAGACCAGCTCGTCGTCGACCCGGTCCGCGGTGACCTCGACACGCACCCGCACCGGCATCCGTACCGTCGTCACGTCAGCGCCTCGAGGGCCGCGGTGAGTTGGGCCAGCGTCGCGTCGACGTGGTCGTCGGGGTCACAGGCGGGGATGATCCGGATCTCCACCTCGACCGGGAACTCGAGCACGAGCCCGTCGTCGCGGACCCGGGCGAGAACGGCCTCACTGTCCGGCGCGGGGACGACGAGCTCGCCCTGGCTCAGCAGCACCAGACCCGTGCGCTCGACGATGCTCGGCTCGTCCATGACGACTCTCCTCTACTGCGGTGCCTTCGTGGTCGTGCCGGCGTTGTCGGTGACCGCGGCGGCGAGGGAGAAGCCGGAGAAGGTGGCGACCGGCGCACCGCTGACGGTGGCCGACCCCGGTGCGGCGCTGGTGATGTAGCACTGCTCCAGCACGATGGTGGAGAAGGACCAGTCGTCGCCCTCCTGCTCGAGGAGGACGATGTCGAACGGATCGCCGCGCAACGCGAGCGCTGTGAGCTCGGCCGCGGCCGGACCGATCGCGGTGACGGACAGCGTGAAGGTCAACGACTGCGGGGTCGCGACCACGCCGACGTGGGTGCGCTCGATCGAGTGCAGCGGCTCCGCACTCGTACCGAACGTGGGCACGTAGGACTGGGCGAGGAAGACGCGGGTCTCGTTGCCGTCGACGGTGAAGCGGACGCCGAGCCGGGTCTTCCAGTCGGACTGCGTGATGGTCATCGCTGTTCCTGTCTCAGAAGTGCGGCTGCAACGTCACGTTGAGCTGGTGGATGGTGGCGGCGATCTCGACGAGCAGCGTCACGTCGACCCGCCGGGTCTGCCGGGCGGTGACGAGTCGCGCGGCGTCGGCGGCGTCGCGGGCGTTCTCGGGGACCGACAGGATCGCGAGCAACGGGATCGACACCGCGAACGAGTCGATCGCGGCCGACGCCACGAACGGCCCGACGATGCCTTCGATCCGAACCCGGACCGCGGTCAGTCCCGCCTTGGTGATCCCGGTGTCGCCGATGGCCCCGATCAACCCGGCCCGCAGCGCGAACTCGAGCTGGTCGAGCAACGTCACCAGGTCGACGTAGTTGCGGGCCGCGTCGCTGGAGAACAGCCCGCCGTCGCCGAGGTACAGCCCGGACCCGGGAATCAGCGCGGGGTCGACGAGCGGGATGACGCCTTCCCCCGCGAGGCCGGTGATCTCCGCCGGCGTGTACTGACCCGTCACCGGCATCGTGAAACCGCGGACCTGCTTGAGCACCACGCTGGTCCCCGGCGGGTAGCCGGCGATCGCGCCCATCACGGCCGCGGCGGCGTCGGCGGTCGCCGTCGTACTGGTCGGGTCGAGGGTGGCGCCGCGGGCGGCGACGAGGACAATCCGGCCGGACGCACTGCGCAGCGGGTTGTCCGTGGCCAGTACGTCGGTCACGTACGTCGGTGATCGCGGTGTGGCCGGGTCGATCATCGCGACCGCGATCCGTTTGCTGCCCGCGGCCGACGCGTTCTCGACGTGTTCCTTGAGTGCCATCAGCCCGGTGGCCGCGGTCGCGCCGCTGGTCGCCGTACCGACGGTGGTCTCGCCGGCCAGAGCGACGAACGTGACGTCGTCCGCGGCGTCGAGACCGGCCAGCGCGCCGGCGTAGTTGTCGGCGGTTCCCGTGCGGACGCCGTACACCTTGCTCGGCCGCGGGTCCTGGGCCAGCACGAGATCCAGGCTCTGGGTCAGGGCGTTGGCCGTCGTACCACTGGCGAACGAGCTCATGATCGACGCGTGGTCGGTGACCTCGATCGGTGTCCCGGCGGGCGCGGACGCCCCGGACGCCGCGTTGCCGACCACGGCGACGACGCCGGGATTCCGTTGCGCGGCCGGGACCAGGGCACTCGTGTCGATGGTCACGTTCACGTAGGGGTACGCCGGTTGCACCAGGGTGCTCATGCGGTCCTCCGGAGTTCGGGTGGGTGGTACGGATGCTCAGGTGACGACGACAGCAATGCCTTGCGGGCCGAGCCACGCGCGGGCGGCGGCCAGCCGCTCGTCGGCCGTCGTACCGCCGGGCCAGCCGTCGTCCTCGAAGGCCGCGGCGGGGACGACCCAGCAGACGGCGCGATCGACGAGGCGGGCCGGTGCGTCGTCCGGCGGCGACGGCGACGGATAGGTACGGGCGACCCGGCGGGCGACAGCGGTGGCACGCAACAGGTCGCGCGGAGAGGTTCCGTCGTCGACCAGGAACGCGACGACGACCGGCAGGACGAGCGGCGGAGCTCCCGCGCCGTTCGACGGCGCACTCAGCTGCAACTGGATGTCGAGCGCGGCGTTGAAGTGCGCCTCGGCCGGGGCCTCGGTCACCTCGACCGCCTCGATCAGCCCACCCAGCCCCGCGGTACGGACCACCAGACTGCCGACCATGACGGCATCCGCACCGGGGGTGGATGGTCGGCCGGTGTCCCAGGCCGCGGTGACGTCCCAGGGGAGGGCGTCACCGGCGCGCATCAACCGGGCGGTGAGGGAGGTCTGCACCGGGAGCGCGACTGCCAGGTCGAGCCGGTCGTAGATGGCCGTCGTCGCGCCGGTCACGGTCGCGGGGTCGACGGCATAGCAGGTGATGGCGAGCTGGAGCAGCGCGTCGGCATCGAGGACGGTGGGTCGGGCAGCGGGGTCCGCGAGTCGCAGCAGGACTTGGTCGACAGGATCCATCACGACCGGCCGGCTCGCCGCTCGATGCCCATGCTGGTTCCCCCCAGCCCCGGGACGGACAGGTACCGCCCCCTGCGACAACGGTCCTCGGTCCCCGTCAACGCATCGTCAACGCTCCGTTGTGCCGCGAACCGTTGACCAGGGCGACCAGTTGAGGCGACGGGTCGATGCCGAGATCGGCCCGGATCGCCTGCCGATGCAGCTCCAGCACCCGCCTGGCCTCGTAGACGTTGCCCTCGGCCAGGTGCACCTCGATCAGGCAACGGTTCGCACTCTCGCGCAGCGGCTCGGCCCGGACGGCGGCCAGCGCCGCGTCGACCGCCACGGCGAATCGGCCGGCCCGCGCCATCCGCAGCGCCAGACTCTCCAGCGAGTGGAGCCTGGTCTGCCGCCACCGTTCTCGATGCGGAGGCAGCCAGTCGTCGTACCAGTCCGGCAGCAGTTCCGAGTCCAGCAGGTCCAGCAACTCGGCTCCGGTCTCCTGCTCCGCCCGGCTGTCGACGCCCAACGCGACGGCCGTTGCTTCGCGGAGGTCGACCCTGACGTCGGCTGCGAGCTGGACTCGCGACCGGGTGGCTTCGATCACCCGGTCACCTGCCTGCTGGATCCGCCAGACCGCCGTCCGCAGATTCGCGGCGGCGTTCAGCTCGGCCGACTCCGGCCACAACGATCCGGCGACATAGTCGCGCCGGGGTGCGCCGCCGTTCAGAGCCAGGAACGTCACCAGCCGCTCGGCGTTCTGCGGCAGATCCAGGGTGCGGCCGCCTTCGGACAGGGCGAAGCCCCTCAACAGCGCAAGCCGCATGGTCGGCATGCCCGTCCGCAGCGCCATCCCGTCCCCCCGACGTGCGCAGTCAGATTTGCCCTCTCCGAGATTAGACCTCGATCCAGCCGCGGTACAGCCCCGGCCTCTTTGTTGCCCCTAGCAACTTCTTCAGCGATCGGTGATGGGGGCCGCGTGGGCTTCGGCGTATCCGGCCGCGGCGAGGCGATCGAGGGTCTTCTCGAGGACCGCGGTGTCCTCGAGGGTGCGGACTTCGGTGATCTTGCCCCAGCGGATCCGGAGGAACTGATGAACCACATTCTCGTACTGCGAACCGTCGACAACGCCGACGTGGACGGTCACGGCGGTGGCCACCCGCGTGTCCCACGGCCAGCCGGCGACCAGGATGTCCTGGACCTCGAACCGGGTGTTCGGCAGCAACCGGAAGCACCGCTCCCACCACCGACGCAGCGCATCATGCGTGTGCCGCTGCCCCGCCAACGCGTGATCACCGTAGAACGTGTAACTGAAATCGGGCGCCATCCCGGCCACCATCGCCTCCCAGTTCCCAGCACTGATCTCCGCAAAAGCCTTCCGCACCTGCCCCGCCACAACCCGGTGATACATGAACCACTCTCTCCCCTCGTCGCCTGTTGCCACCACCGTAGAGACAGTGAGTTCAATGAAGCAACTGACTAGAGTGGTGACATGCGGAACACCAGCTTCGCCTCGATGCACTGCTCGCTCGCCCAGTCGCTCGAACTCATCGGCGATTGGTGGACTCCCCTGGTGCTGCGGGATCTCTATCTCGGTCTGGACCGCTTCGATCAGTTCGTGACCGATCTCGGGATCTCTCGCAATCTGCTGACCGACCGGTTGAACACGCTGATGGACGGCGGCTTGGTACGGCGTACGCCATACCAGGAGAATCCGGTCCGCTATGCCTACGCACTGACCGAGGCCGGACAGGAGCTCGTGCCGATTCTGATCTCTCTCACGGCGTGGGGAGATCGCTGGGCCACGCCGCCCGCGGGTCAGCCGCTGCGGTTCACCCATGCCACCTGTGGGCGGATCACCACGGCGACGGTTTGCTGCTCGGAGTGTGGTGAGGCACTGAGTGCCGAGGACGTCGTACCGTCTGCCGGTCCGGGTGGGCGGACGGCTCCTGGGACGGCGTTGATTGCGACGGTGCTACCAGGAGAGTGAGTCCATGCGGAGTTGTAGTAGGTGCTGGAGTGGCATGGATTCGCCGTCTCGGGCGCCTTGGCCGACGACCAGAGGTGGGGCGGATGGGGTGAGGTGGACGCCGGTCAGGCGGGATTTGAGGCTGGGCGAGACGCCGAGGATGTAGAAGTTCGCGTCGAGGTCGACGGCCAGCGAACGGTTGCGGCGGAGGTACCAGCCGGTGACATCGGTCCGATAGCTGGTGGACGAGCCGATAACCTGCGCCCGCAACGGCTCCGGCTCGATGCCCAGGTTCTTCATCTTCTGCACGAAGTGGACCAGCAACTCCCGGGCCTGCGCCGTCTCGGCGGCCTTCTTGCGTTCAAGCGCGGCAGCATGAGCCGAGGCCGCTTCCCGCCGCTCCTCGCGCCAACTCGACTGATCGCCCACCCCACCACACTAGAGGGCAGGAGCAGAGATCCGTCCGACCAGGTCTCGCCAAGCACGATCGAGACCGGCCGCGATGCAGCCGGCCACGACGGTGTCGGTCCCCAGAACGCTGGCCTTCACGTCGGGCAGCACCGGCGCCATCAGCCGGAGCTTGTCGACCACGGCCTCGAGGAAGCCAGGCGCCTGACCGATGCCACCACCCAGGACGACCAGGTCCGGGTCGACGACGGTGATGACGGTACAGACCGCCTTCGCCACGAGGAGCGCTTCCTCGGCCACGACCGCGGCTGCGACCACATCGCCGCGCGCTGCCGCCGCGAACACCTTCTCGGCCGACGAGGCGCCACGCACCCCCGCCCTCCGAGCGGCTCGGACCACAGCCGCCGCCGAGGCCGACGCGTCGAAGCCACCTCGCTGGCGAGCATCCCGTGGATCACTACCGCTGCCCTCGGTGAACGGCAGATAGCCGATCTCCCCGGCCACCCCGTGCGAACCGTGCCGAAGCTTGCCGTCCAGCACCAGCCCCATCCCGATCCCCGTGCCGACGGAGACGAACGCGAAGCTGTCGACGTCACGACCATGACCGTGCACCCGCTCCGCCAGCGCGGCGGCGTCCACGTCGTTCTCGATCATCAACGCAGCCCCGAAGCGATCACGCAGCGCGGCCAGCGTCGCCGGCGAGTCCCACCCGGACAATCGCCCGGTCAAGGTCAGCGCGTCGAGCCGAGCGTCGTACACACCGGGGCTGCCGAGCACGGTCTGTGTCAGCTGCTCAGTCCTGATCCCCGCGTCGGCCGCGAGCGTTCCCGCCAGGTCCGACAGTTCCTGGATCCGGGCCATCGCGTCACCGGCCTTGGTACGCACGTTCAACCGGCAGCGAATGTTTCCCGCCAGATCGGCGATCGCGCCCCGCAGGAACTGCCGCCCGACATCGAGCCCGAGCACGAACCCAGCTTCCGGCCGCACCTCGTACAGGCGCGCCGCCGGCCCGGGCACGCCCGTCCGCTGACCGGTCGTGTGCACCAGCCCGGAGCGCTCGATCGTGGTCAGCGCCGCGGAGACCGTCGGCTTGGACAGTCCGGACAGCTGTGCCAGCTCGGTCCGTGAGACCGGTCCGGACCGCCGGATGTGCTCCAGCAGGACCTGTTCGTTCATCGCGCGAATCAGTTGCGGGCGCGCCGCGGAGGCACCTCCGGCGACTACCGTCACGTCGACCCCCTTGCGTCCATAACGCTTCGAACAGCAGTCACAGTTAGCCCTTGTGCCAACGGTGATTGTTAAGTTAGTTTCCTATCGATTCTATTGGTAGGCACGAGGAGTTGCCAGTCCATGATTCGCACGCCGGTCGTCCTCGGACTCGACTTCGGCGGGACCAAGATCGCCGTTGCCGTCGGTGACCTGTCCGGCCGGCGTCTCGGCGACACGACTCTCGACAGCCGGGCCGAGGCGGGAGCCGAAGCAGCGCTGGGTCGCGGACTGACCGCGGCCCGCGACCTGCTCGCGGAGGTCGCCCCGGACCAGCAGCTCGCCGGCGTCGGCGTGGCCACCCTGGGCATTCCGTACGACGACCGCGTCGAGCTCGCACCGACCTTTCCCGGCTGGGGCGAGCTCCCGTTCGGACGACTGGTCCGGGAGGCCTTTCCCGGCATCCCCGTCCGGCTCGGGACCGACGTGAAGGCGGCCGCCGCGGCCGAACTGCGCTGGGGTGCGCTGGCCGGCTGCGACCCGGGCATCTACCTCAACCTCGGCACCGGTCTGGCCACCGCGATCGTTGCCGCCGGCACCGTGATCTCCGGGGCGCACGGCGCGTCCGGCGAGATCGGCTACAACCTGCGGTCCGCCGCTGACGTGTGGATCGGTGCCGAGCAGCGCACCATCCTGGAACACGTCGTCAGTGGTCAGGCCCTCGAGACGACCGGAAGCGCCCGGCTGGGCCGACCGGTCACGGCGGCCGATGTGTTCGCGCTGGCGCGGACCCAGCCGGACGCCGCCGTACTCACCGACGAGTTCCACCGGGAACTGGCGATGCACCTGGTCAACCTGGCCATCGCCGTCGACCCGGTCCGGATCGTCGTCGGTGGCGGACTGGTCCGCTCCTGGGACCAGATCGCACCGGAGCTGCGCCGGGCGCTCGACGCGGCTGTCCCCTTCCCACCGGAACTGGCCGTGGCCCGTTTCCCTTCCGACGCGCCGCTGGTAGGCGCACTCGCCCTGGGTGTCGAGGCCGCGGGGGCGGACCTCGGCGCTGACGCATTCAACACTGGGGCATTCGCATGACCATCAGTTCGAGGAGTGAAAGGCAGAGACGATGAGGGGCATCAAACGGATCGCCGTCGCCGCGATGGCGGTCGGCGTACTGGCCGCCGCGGGCTGTGGGGGCGGTGACAAGCCGATCGGGAGTGCATCCAGCAACCCGACGTCCTCGACGAGCAGCGGCGGCAGCACCGGACAGTACAAGAAGGGTGGCACGGTCACCATCGCCAACGTCGGCGGGCAGACCTGGCCGTGCCAGTTCAACCCGTTCAACCCGGCGGTCAACCAGCAGGCGCTCGGCTTCGTCTACGAGCCGCTGACCTTCGTCAACGTGCTGAAGAGCGGTGCCACCACGCCCATGCTGGCCACCGCGTTCACCTGGTCGCCGAAGAAGGACTCGATCGTCTTCACCATCCGCGACGGCGTGAAGTGGAGCGACGGCCAGCCCTTCAGTGCCGACGACGTGGTCTACACGTTCAACCTGATGAAGCAGCAGCCGGCCCTGGACCTCTACGCGCTGTGGACCGGTGCCGGACTGACCAGCGTCACCGCGGCCGGGAACAAGGTCACACTGCAGTTCAAGGGGGCGGCCGAGCCGTACTTCTTCAACTTCGCCAACCAGGTCGGCATCGTGCCCAAGCACATCTGGTCCACCGGTGAGGCGGCCGCCAAGCCGGCCACCTGGCCGAACACGAAGCCGATCGGCACCGGGGCGTTCACGGTCGAGTCCTGCACCAGCAACAACATCACCTACGCCGCCAACGGCTCCTACTGGCAGCCGGGCAAGCCGTACATCCAGAAGGTCCAGTACCCGGCCTACCTGGACAACAACCCGGCCAACCTCGACCTCGCCAGCGGTAAGGCGCAGTGGGGCGGCCAGTACATCCCGAACATCGACAACTTCTACAAGGCGAAGTCACCGGACAACAACTACTGGTTCCCGCCGACGTCGAATGTGACGATCGTGCCGAACAACGATCCGTCCCGCCCGGCGACCAGCAAGCTGGCGGTCCGGCAGGCGATCGCGTACGCGCTCGACCGGGAGCAGATCTCGAAGATCGGTGAGAGCGGCTACCAGCCGGCCGCCAACCAAACCGGCGTTGTCACACCGACCTTCGACAAGTACATCGACAAGGACGCCCTGACGGCGGCCGGTTACGACAAGCCGAACCCTGACAAGGCCAAGCAACTGCTGCAGAGCGCGGGCTACTCGTCGTCCAACCCACTCAAGCTCAGCGTCATCACGGTCACCGGCTACACCGACTGGGACGCCTCACTGGCAGTGGTCAAGCAGCAGCTCGCCGCCGTCGGCATCGAGCTGACCGTCCAGGACCTGCAGCAGCAGTCGTACAACCAGAAGCTCTACACCGGTGACTACGACCTGGCCTACTACGGTGACTCCGGCGGCCCGTCGCCGTACTACGAGCTGCGGCAGGTGCTGTACTCGAAGAACACCGCCCCGATCGGCAAGCAGGCCAACAGCAACTACTCGCGCTACATCAACCCCGAGGTCGACAAGCTCTTCGACCAGTACGCCAGCGCGGATCCCGACACGCAGGTCAAGCTGATCAAGCAGATCTCGTCGTACATGATCAAGGACGTACCGGTCATCCCGACGACCGAGTCGGTCGACTGGTACCAGTACAACACCACGGACCTCGAGGGCTGGCCGACGCAGGACGACCCCTACGCCCAGCCCGCGCCGTACAACATCCCCGACGTCGGACAGGTCCTGACGAACCTGTACTCCAAGTCGGCCCAGAAGTAAGGAATCGAACGTGAGAGTGAGCACGAGGAGCTGGTGGTCGTGCGGTACCTGATACGTCGTCTCGGGTTCTTCGTGCTCACTCTCTGGGCAGCGATGACGCTGAACTTCTTCATCCCGCGGATGATGCCCGGCAGTCCGGAGGAGGCACTGCGGCAACGGCTCAGCAAGGGCGGCTCGGTCGTCACGGCGGAACAGTTGCGGACCGTCCTGGCCGAGTTCGGCTTCGATCCGGACAAGAACGTCGTCCTCCAGTACGGCGAGTACCTCAAAGCGATGGTCACCGGCCACTGGGGCGTCTCGGTCGGCAGCAGCCTCGGTGTCCCGGTGACCACGCTGATCGGCGGCGCGTTGCCGTGGACGCTCGGGCTGGTCGGCATCGCGACCGTACTGGCGTTCGCCATCGGCACCCTGATCGGCACGATCGCCGGCTGGCGGCGTGGCGGGCTGATCGACGGGGTCGTGCCGCCGCTCTTCATCGTGACGTCGGCGCTGCCGTACTTCTGGGTCGCGCTGCTGTTCATCTCGTTGTTCGCGATCGGCAGCCATCCGGTCCTGCCCAACGACTTCAACTACGATCAGGGGTTGACGCCGGGCTTCAACCCCGAGTTCATCGGCAGCGTGCTCAAGCACGGCATCCTGCCGGCCGGAACCATCCTGATCACCGCGATCGGCGGCTGGATCCTGACCATGCGCAACAACATGGTCACCACGCTGGCCGAGGACTACGTCCGGATGGCCCGGGCCAAGGGCATCCCGGGCCGGCGGATCATGTTCGGCTACGCCGGCCGGAACGCGTTCCTGCCGAACCTGTCCGGGTTCGCGATGTCGCTCGGCTTCGTCATCTCCGGCACGATCCTGGTCGAGTACGTGTTCAACTACCCCGGCCTGGGCTACATGTTCTACAACGCCACGGTCAGTACGGACTACCCGTTGCTGCAGGCCCTCTTCCTGCTGGTGACGCTGGCCGTACTGATCTGTGTCCTGCTCTGCGACTTCGCGGTGTTCCTGCTCGACCCGCGAGCCCGGACGAAGGGGTAACCGATGAGCGCTATCGTCACCGGCGCCGCCGCGCCCGCAGCACCGAGCGCGACCCGCCGCCCGCGCGGTGGTCTGTTGCGCGCCATCATGCGCAACCGCAAGGCCATGGTCGGCGCCGCCCTGCTGCTGCTGTTCATCCTGCTCGCGGCGTTCCCGCAGCTCTTCGTCCCCTGGCTGCACGGCGATCCGCGCGCAATCGGCGACACCCCGCTGGCGCATCCGTCCGGCGACCACTGGCTCGGGACGACGGGCCTCGGCCAGGATGTGTACGCCGAACTCATCTACAGCACCCGCGAGTCCCTCATCATCGCCGTCGTCGTGGGTCTGGGCGCGACGATCCTGTCGGTGATCATCGGGGTCTCAGCGGCCTACCTCGGCGGGTTCGCCGACGACGGGCTGTCGATGCTGACCGACATCTTCCTGGTGCTCCCGACGTTCCCGCTGATCATCGTGCTGGCGACGTACGCCGGTAAGGGCAACCTGACCGTCATCATCATCGTGCTGATCCTGACCGGCTGGTCGTACGGCGCCCGCCAGATGCGCGCGCAGGCACTGTCGCTCCGCAACCGGGACTTCCTCGAGTCGGCCCGGGTCCGGGGCGAACGGTCGTCGTACATCATCGTGGTCGAAATGCTGCCGACGATGATCTCCCTGATCGTCGCGAACTTCCTCGGCGCCGCGCTGTACGCCGTGCTCACAGCAGCCGGCCTGCAGTTCCTCGGTCTCGGCGATCCCAACTCGCTGAGCTGGGGCACGATGCTCTACTGGGCGCAGAACCAAAGCGCCCTGGTGAACGGCCTGCCCGCGTGGGCCCTGTCGCCGGGCCTGGCGGTCGCGCTGCTCGGCGTGTCGTTCGCCCTGCTCAACTACGCGTTCGACGAGATCAGCAACCCCGCACTGCGGCCGGTTCGGAGGCGACGTGTCAAGTCAGCCAATTCTTGAGGTCCGGGATCTCACCGTCGAGTACGACACCGGCAGCCGTCCGGTCGTCGCGGTCGACGCGGTGGATCTCGACGTCCACGCCGGTGAGTTCGTCGGCGTGGTCGGCGAATCGGGCTGCGGCAAGTCGACCCTGCTGTTCGCCATTGCCCAACTGCTGAGCCCGCCCGCCGCGATCACCGGCGGCAGTGTGAAGTTCCAGGGCCAGGACCTCCTCGCGATGAGCGAGAAGAAGCTGGCCGCGATGCGCTGGCGGGACTTCTCCGTGGTGATGCAGAGTGCGATGAACGCGCTCAACCCGGTGACGAGCATCGGTGCCCAGTTCCAGGACGCGATCATGGCGCACGACGAACCGGTCGCCGACGATCGCCCGGCCGAGGTCCTGCGCCTGGTCGGGATCGACCCGATCCACCTGAAGAGCTACCCGCACCAGCTCAGCGGCGGGATGCGGCAGCGGGCCATGATCGCCATGGCGCTGCTGTTCACCCCCGACCTGATCATCATGGACGAGCCGACATCCGCCCTCGACGTGGTGGCGCAGCGGTCGTTGATGGTGCAGATCAAGGATCTGCAGCATCAGCTCGGGTTCGCGGTCATCTTCGTCACCCACGACATGTCGCTGGTCAGCCACTTCTCCGACAAGCTCCTGGTGATGTACGCCGGGCAGGTCGTCGAGTTCGGCGCCACCCGGGCGGTCTTCGACCACCCCGCGCACCCGTACAGCAGCGGGCTGCTCGACGCGTTCCCGTCGATCCGCGGGCCGAAGGTGCCGCTGACCGGGATCCCCGGCAGCCCGCCGAACCTCGCCGACCCGCCGCCCGGCTGCCGCTTCCAGCCCCGCTGCCCGAAGGCCTTCGAGGACTGCCCGAAGATCGCGCCGGAGCTCTACCAGGTCGGCCCGGTACAAGCCCGCTGCCTCCTGCACGCGCCCGGCCAGAAACAAGCCGAAGTAGAACCCGTTCGGGAGGCCACCTCATGACCGTGCTTTTGGCCGGGCCTTCGGCGCCGGCAGGGTCATGGGGCTTTGACTCCCGGCCTTCCCTCGTCGCTCCAGTCGCTTCGCTCCCTACGCTCCTCAGTCCAGGCCGGGAGGCCCCATGACCGCGGTGAATGCCGATCAGGTTGCCTCGACCGACGCGGACCAGGCACCACTGCTCGAGACCAAGAAGCTGACCCGGCACTTCCGGGTCGGCCGCGGTTTCTCGCGCCAGCATCTGCACGCCGTCGACGATGTCGACCTCCGGATCGGCCGGCAGGAGATCGTCGCGCTCGCGGGCGAGAGCGGCAGTGGCAAGAGCACGATCGCGCGACTGCTCGCCGGCGTGTACAAGCCGACGAGCGGCGAGATCTACTACCAGGGCAAGCCCGTGTCGAGCCTGCGCTCGCGCCGCGACCAGTTGGCCTACCGCGGCGACGTACCGATGGTGTTCCAGGATCCGTTCAGTTCGCTCAACCCTGCCTTCCGGGTGTCCCACGGGATCCTGCGCAGCCTGAAGCTGCACCGCCCCGAGCTCAACCGCACCCAGCGGTTCGAGGAGGCCGAGCGGGTGATCGAGGCCGTCGGGCTGACGCCGGCGTCCGACGTCATGCACCGGTACCCGTACGAGCTCAGTGGTGGCCAACGGCAACGAATCGGGTTCGCCCAGGCCTTGGCGCACAAGCCGAAGCTGATCCTTGCCGACGAGCCGGTCTCGATGCTCGACGTGTCGATCCGCATCGGCCTGCTCAACCTGATGGCCGAGCTGCGCCGGTCCGAGGGTGTGTCGTTCCTCTACATCACCCACGACATCGCCAGCGCGCGGTACGTCGCTGACCGGCTGATGATCATGTACGCCGGTCACATCGTGGAGGCCGGTCCCGCGGAGTCGGTGCTCGCCAACCCCAAGCACCCCTACACCGATCTGCTGCTGGGCGCGGTACCCGATCCCCGAGCACCGCTGACCGCGGCCGTCGAAGGCGACACCGGAGAGCCGCCGAAGGTCATCGACCCGACCCCCGGCTGCCGCTTCCGGTGGCGCTGCCCGCTGGTCGTCGACAAGTGCCACGAGGTCACGCCCACCCTCCGCCGCCTCGGCGAGCACCACGACGCCGCCTGCCACGTCGCCGAACCCGACCCCGGCGTACCCGCCGGCTGACAGCTCAGCTGCGGAGGCCGATCTCCAGCGGCCGGTCGCCGAGGTCAACGGTTCCACCCACCGGCATATTGTTCGACGCTGATCAAACACTGATCTAGAGTGCTTTCATGACTGTCGGACATCGCCGCGGCGTCGTCGTCCTCGCGCTCGTCGCGGCCTTCATGGTCTTCGTCGACGGCACGATCGTGAACGTCACCCTCGCCCAGCTCGCCACTCACCTGAACGCGTCCCGCGCCGAACTCGAGTGGTCCGTCAACGCCTACACGTTGTCCTTCGCCGCCCTCATGCTCGGTGCCGGGGCGATCACCGACACCCTCGGCGCCAAGCGCGCGTTCGTGACCGGCCTGCTGGTGTTCACCGCGTCGTCCGCGGTCTGCGCGATCGCCACCTCGATGCTGATGCTCAACCTGGCCCGGCTCGTCCAGGGTGCGGGCTCCGCACTTTTGTTGCCCAGCGCACTCGTTCTGGCCACCGCGTCGGCGACCGACGAGCACGCCCGGCACCGCCTGGTCAGCTGGTGGGCCGCGGCCGGCGGCGTCGGGATGGCGGCCGGTCCGCTGCTCGGTGGATCGCTGGTCGCGCTCGCGAACTGGCGGGCCGTCTTCGCGGTCAACGTGGTGATCGGGATCCCGGCCCTGATCTGGAGCCTGCTCTCGATGCCTTCCGTCGTACGCCCGGGCCGGCGACTCGACCTGGCCGGCATGGGCACTGCGACCGTACTGATCGGTGGGCTGGTCTTCGCACTGATCGAAGCCCCCGCGCAGGGCTGGCTGCATCCCGCGGTCCTCACCGCCGTCGCGCTGACGGTCGCCGGACTCGCCGGCTTCGTCTGGGTCGAACGGTCCAGCCGGGAACCGCTCCTGCCCCCAGGCCTGTACGCCGACCGTGGCTTCGCGGCGACCGCCGTTCAAGGGGCGTTGCTCAACTTCGCCTTCTACGGCGTGCTGTTCGCCATGAGCCTGATGCTCCAGCAAGGCCGCGGCCTCAGTGCGCTGTCCACGGGTCTCCTCTTCCTGCCCCTCACCGGACTGATCTCGGTCGCCAACATCTGCTCGACCGCGCTCACCCGACGACTCGGCCGCGCAGCAGTCCTCAGCATCGGTCAGGCCGTGCTGGCCATCGCCCTTCTCGGGCTCGCCTGGGCCAGTACTTCGACGGCGCTGTGGCCACTCGTGGTTGCGCTGACCCCGATCGGCGTCAGCTCCGGGCTCCTCGTGCCCACCATGACCTCACAGTCCATCGCCGCCGTCGAACCCGCCCTGCACGGCGCCGCCTCGGCAGCGTTCAACACCTCCCGCCAAGTCGGCGGTGCGATCGGTGTCGCCACCTTCGGCCCGCTCCTCGGTACCGCCCACAACCTGGGTACGGGCTTCATCACCTGCGTGATCGTCGCCTCCGCCAGCAGCACCATCGCCCTCCTCGTCACCACGCTCGCCGCCGTCGGCCGCCGGACCCCGATCCCTGTAACCTCAGCGGCGTGACAGCCGGCCGTTGGCCGTGGCTGAGCTTTGGGGGGCACTGGGGTGGCTGCGCAGCGGAGCAGGCGGTGGGGTACGACCGTCGCGCTGACGGTCGTGTGCGTGCTGGTGTGTGCGATCGCGTTCGCCGGCGCGGTCGCCGTGCTGATGCCCGGCGGCCGGGATCGCAGTACGACGGCGGCCGCCGGGCCCGTCACCCCCAGCGTTCCGACGCCGAGCGAGCCGACGCCGAGCGAGCCGCTCCCGAGCGATCCGATCGAGGCGGTCGACACTCCCGCTTCTCCCCCGCCGACGACGCCGGTGGCCGTGACCGGGACCTACGAGTGCACGGGCTACAGCGGCATCGAGTCGAAGGTCCCGGTCCAGATGGTCCTGGACGACACGTTCGTCTGGGGCGACGATCCGCCGTACCGCGTCGGTGACGGCAACGGCGACGTGAACTGGCGCTCGGACCCGTACAAGAAGCCGAGCTGGTACCTGTGGCTGCATTCGCTGCGCTGGCTGGGGCAAGGCATCGAGGCCGGCGCGAAGGGCGACCGCAAGGCCCTGAGGCATGTGATGGCGATCATCCAGGACTGGGTGCGCGACAATCCGTACTCGTGGAAGGGTGACGTCGGCGCCTGGGAGTCCACGATGCACCGCACCAACGTGCTGCTCTGTGCGCGCCAGGCCGTGCTCACCGGACTGCATGTCCGTTCGCTGCCGACGCAGTATGCGTGGCTCGACGAGTCGCTGCTGGATCACGCCAAGTTCATGACCGAGAACTGGGGCGGGCCGTGGAACCACGGCACCGACGAGAGCATCGCCCTGTTCGGCGTCGGCTGCACCCTCGAGCGGGCAGATCTCAAGAGCCTCGCCCTCCAACGGCTGACCGAGGCCATCACGACCGCGATCGACCCGCAGGGGTCGACGAACGAGCAGTCGATCGGGTACGCCATGTTCAACTATCTGCTCTGGGGCCGCGCGACCACGGCGCTGAAGCGGTGCGGCTCCGACCCGGGACCGGTCATCGAAGAACGACGCCGTGTGCTGTCGGAGTGGCTCGCCCTCGCCACCAAATCCACCGGCGAACTCCACCAGGTCGGCGACGCCATCCGCCAGACCCCGCTGGGCGGCATCGGCACTCCCCTGGAGTACGCCGCCACGCTCGGACAGCATGGGACCAAACCGGCCCGTCGTACCGCGGTCTACGACGCCGGCTATGTCTTCGGCCGGACCGGGTGGGGTGAGACGAGGCCGTTCACGCAGGAGTCGACGTACAGCATCAGGTTCGGTCCGGGCCGTCGGCTTCACGGGCACGACGACCACATGTCGATCACCTACTCCTCCCACGGCCGGGACATCCTGATCGACCCGGGCAACTCGGGGTACCAGCTCGACAAGTGGCAGACCTGGACCAAGAGCCAGGCCGCCCACAACGTGATGACGATCCCGTCCGCGAAGACAGCCTCGGTGGAGACCCGGCTGGTCCGGGCCGCGATGGCACCGACGTCGGAGTACTACACGCTCACCGACAGCCCGGCGATCGGCGTACAGCGAACCCGGGACGTGCTGGTGCTCAAGGATCCCGACCTGATCGTCACCCTGGACCGCGGGCAGTCGGCGAGCGACCAGCGGTACGAGACGTTGTGGCACCTGACGCCTGACCAGAAGGTGGCGGTGCAGTCGGCGACCACGGCTGTTGCCGCCAAGCCCGGTGACAGCTCCAAGACCTACCTGCTGCAGATCCCTTACCGCCAGCAGTTGCCCGCCGACGCCATCACGGTCGCCGAGGGCCGGCAGGATCCGGTGCAGGGCTGGTACTTCCCCGACATCTTCCACCGACTGCCGGCCCCGGTGGTCGGGTTCAACCGGACTGGATCGACCGCGACAATCCTGTCCGCCGTCGTACCGGCCGCCTCCACCGAGAAGGTTGCCTTCAGCACCCGCACCGTCGGCACCATGTTCTTCATCGACCTCACCATCGGCCCCCGCAAAACCACCATCCGCGTACAACCAGACGGCCGCCTCACCCGCATCCTCTGATCAGCGTGAGGTGAGGCGGACGATCGGGTACTGGCGGTCGGACTTCTTCTGGTACTTGGCGTAGCGGGGCTGGGTCGCGGTGATGCGCTGCCAGGCGTCGTCGCGGTCGGGGCCGGCGAGGGTGTGCGGGGTGACGGGGGTGGCGGTGCTGCCGGGGAGTTCGACGGCGGCCTGGTCGGGGTGGGACATCAGGTTGGCGTGCCAGTCCGGGTGGTGACTGCCGCCGCCCGAGGCGACGACCAGCCAGGCGTTGTCGCCGTCGGCGAACCACGCCAGCGGGGTCTCCCGCGGCTCGCCGCTGCGGCGGCCGACCGTCTTGAGGATCAGGACGTCCATGCCCATCAGCTGGGCACGACCCTTCCGGATCTTGGTGTTGGTCCGCGCGTTCATCGTCCGCTGCACCCAGCGCGAGAACGTCCCCGGCGTACCGGGCTTGCGGGCTTCGGTCTTCTGCTTTGTCGTCATGCCCATCACGCTAGTGACGGACCCTGCCACCGTGCTTCTCGATTCCTGATCGGTCACAGAGCGGGGTGCTGTGCTGTCTTGTCTGATGGCAAGGGGTAGACAGTGGCAGGGCGTAGAGACCAGGAGGATTTGAATGAGTGGGCATCCGGCGACGCGGGACCATTGCCTCAGCTCGGTGCGGAGTGTGGATCGGCCGACCGGCGGGGCCCGGTACGGGCGCATGTTCACCGGACTCGATCCGTTGGGCAGCGACCCCGCCGTACTGATGCGCGCCGGTGGTGACGGCGGGATCTGCGATGCCGCCGCCGAGCTGGACCGCAGCACGGTGGGCGACGACGCGACCGAAGCGGCCGGGTGGCCGTTCTTCGGGCAGCTGGTCGCGCACGACATCACCGCGGACCGGTCGCCGATCACCGGCGGGGTCGAGACGGAGGCGTTGAAGAACGCGCGGGCGCCGAAGCTCAACCTCGAGATCATGTACTCCGACGGTCCGGTCGGCTCGCCGTACCTGTTCGATCTCCACGACCCGGCGAAGTTCCTGCTCGGCCCGGACGGGTGCGACGTACCGCGGAACCAGCAGGGCGTGGCCCTGATCGGTGATCCGCGCAACGACGTCCATCTGTTCACGCTGACCCTCCATGTCGCACTGCTGCGTGCGCACAATCGGATCGTCGACAATCTGCGGGCCAAGGGCGTCCCCGAGGCCGACGTCTTCGAGCACGCGCGGATCACGCTCACCTGGCACTACCAATGGATCGTGGTCCACGACTTCCTGCCACGACTCGTCGGTCCGGAACTGGTCGACGAGGTTCTCACCAAGGGCGGCCAGTGGTTCGCGCCCGCACCGGGGCAGGCGTTCATCCCACTGGAGTTCGCGGACGCGGCGTACCGCTACGGCCACGGCCAGATCCGGCACACGTACCGGCTCGTCGAGGGCGGTCCCGAACTGCCGCTCTTCCCCGACCTCGTCGGCTTCGGGCAGCCGAGCCACCGGCTCGACCTCACCCAGGTCTTCGATGTGCCCGGGCATCCGCCCGCGCAACGCGCCAAGCGCCTCGACGGCCGGCTCGCCGCCAGCCTGATCGGTCTGCCCGAGCAGGTCACCGGCGTGGTCGACACCGAGGCTTACCGATCGTTGGCGGTCCGCGATCTGCTGCGCGGCGGCACGACCGGACTGCCCAGTGGTGAGGAGCTCGCGCGGTTCATCGGCGTACCGCCGCTCAGCGTGGACACCTGGCCCGACGGCACGCCGCTGTGGTTCTACATCCTGAAGGAGTCCGAGCACCTCGGCGGTGGAGACCGGCTCGGGCCGGTCGGCGGGCGGATCGTGGCGGAGGTCCTGATCGGTCTGCTCCGCGCCGACCCGGCCAGCTACCTGAGCCTCGAGCCGGACTGGGAGCCGACCCAGCCCGCCGCCGGGCCGGCCTTCGACCTGACCGACCTGCTCATCCCGGCTGACTCGAACTGACCGACTCGCCCGAATCGACGGACTCGACCGGCTCGCCCGAATCGACCGGCTCGCCCGAATCGACCGGCTCGCTCGACGCGGCCGGTCGGTTCGAGCTGAGCGCCGGTACGCCGGCCGCGGTCGCGAACGCCTCCCGCGGACGCTGGACCGAGGCCAGCGAGACGACGTCCCGCCCGTAGAACGTCGCGGCGACCCAGATCGCGAAGACGCGCACCTTGCGGTCCCACGTCGGGACCGCAAGGACGTGGTACCCGCGATGCATGAGCCACGCGAGCAGACCTTTGACGACGATCCCGCGGTACTGGAAGATCCCCTTCCCCAGACCAAGCGTCGCCACGGCCCCCAGGCTGTGATGCACGTACGGCTTCGGCTCCCGCCCGCGCAACGTCCGGACCAGGTTCTTCGCCAGCAACTTCCCCTGCCGTACGGCGTTCTGCGCATTGGGCACCGTGAACGTGCCCTCGGTCCCGGAGGCGAGATCCGGAACGGCCGCGTCGTCACCGGCAGCCCAGGCGTCGGTGACCGGATTGGCGTCGGTACCGATCCGGAGGTCGGCGCAGACCTGCACGAGACCTCTCTCGGTGTGCGGCAGATCGGTGTGGTTACGCATCAGCCGCGTCGCAGCGTTGCCGGCCGTCCAGACGATCAGCTCCGAGTCGAACTCGCTTCCGTCCGACAGCACCACGTGACCGTCCTCGGCCGACTTCACCGTGGTGTTCAGGTGCACCTCTGCGCCACGCTGCTCGAGGATCGAGACAACCCACTGCCCCGGCTTGTCGCTGACCTCCGGCAGGATCCGGTCGGTCGCCTCGACCAGATGGAAGGCGAGGTCGCTCTGGGACAGCTCCGGATAGAGCTTGAGCAAAGAGGTCGCGAGCGACAGGAGCTCACCGAACCCTTCCACTCCGGAGAAACCGCCGCCGACATAGGTGATTGTCAACAATCGACGCCGGATCGGACCGGGCTCGAGTCCGGACGCCTCGTCGAACGCCGTGAGTAACCGGTCCCGGATCGCCACCGCCTCCTCGACGTGCTTCATCCCGATCGCCCGTTCGGCGATACCGGGTACGTCGAACGTCCGGGTCACCGCACCCGCGGTCACCACGAGGACGTCGTACGACATCGGGAAGTCGGGCCCCTGCGACGGGCGGATCGTGACCGACCGCTGCGCGTGCTCGATCGCGATGACCGAGCCCGAGACGACCTTGGTCCGGTGGAGATTGCGCCGCAACGAGACCGCGGCATGGCGCGCCTCGACCGATCCGGAGACGACTTCGGGGAGGAACGGCTGATAGGTCATGTACGGCCGTGGGTCGACCACGACGACCTCGGCTTCGCCGCGCCGCAGCTTCTTCTCCAGCTTCCACGCCGTGTAGAAACCGGCGTACCCACCACCGATCACCAGGATCCTGCGCACGGGTTGTCCTCTTTCCGTCGACTCTGTCAGTAAGACAACCCAGCCGCCCGGGTTGTGACGCGTGCTAGCGGCGGAGCTGCTTGCGGGAGGTGATGCCTAGCTTGGAGAACACCTTGCGGAGATGCCACTCGACAGTGTGCTGGCTGAGGAACATCTGTGCACCGATCTCGGCGTTGGTCAGGCCGGTTCCGGCCAGCTCCGCGATGTGCGCCTCCTGCGCGGTCAAGCCGTCGGTCGCCCGGCCGGCACGCTCTCCGACTGCCTCGCCCGTCGCAGCCAGCTCGTGACCCGCGCGGTCGGCGAAGGCATCGACACCGGCCGTGGTGAACATCTTGTGTGCCGTGCGCAGCTGGACCCGCGCGTCCTGCCGCCGGCCTTGGCGTCGAAGCCATTCGCCGTACACCAGGTGAGCACGGGCGAGGTCCATCCGCATCCGCGTCCGCCCGAGTCGCTCGACCGCCTCCTGGTACGCCGACTCCGCCGACCGCGTGGTGGTCAGCAGAGCCTTCGACCGGGCGAGCACACCGAGCACCCAGTCCGTGCCACACGCCTGCGCCATCTGGTCCAGCCGATCGAGGCCATCCGCCGCCTGCTCCGGCCGGCCGCTTCGCGCCGCCGCTTCGACCAGCTCAGGCAGCGCCCAGCTCGCAACGCCGAGCTCGATGGGATACGCCGTCGCCTCACGCGCCGACGCCAGGGCCTCCTGATAGTTCGCGAGGCCGTTCAGCAGGACGGCGTCCGCGAAGTGCGTCATGGCCAGCCCACCGCCTTCGCCGCGACCGAGGGCATCGTCCCTGGCCGTGCCGATCAGCGCCGAGGCTTCCTTCGGGCGGCCGCGCCAGGCCGCGAGACAGATCGCGCCGTACGGCGTCAGGCCGACGCCCGTCGCGTCGTTGATCGTCCTGATCTCCGCGACCAGTGCGGCCGCCGTGGAGATCTCCCCGGTGAACAGGCTCAGCATGACCCGGTGGTTCAGGACGAGCGGGAGCTCGTTCAGGTCGCCGAGCTCGCGGGCGATCCGGGTATGGCGCGCGGTGAGCGCCTCCCAGCTCTCCTCGTCCCAGAGGTTCACGGCCAGCAGCGACGCCAGCCACAACCACCGCAGGTCGTCCTGGTCCGGCGCCCCGTCCGCGCCCGAGAACGCCCGGACCGCTTCCTGGGAGGGAGCAACGGCCGCCGGGTACCCGTCGGTGAACAGCGTCGCGGCACCGTCCAGCACCAGGTCCCGCTTGCGGCGGAGGTCCGGAGTGGGCGCAGCCCGGGCCGCACGAGCCGCTCCAGCCAGTCCGGGATCGCCGGCCCGCTCGGCCAGTCGCCCGGCGAACTGCCCGGCCGCGATCGCGTCGAGGTAGGTGTCCCGGGCCAGATCGAGGTCGAGTGGTTCGAGTCGGCGGGCCGCATCCAGGAGCAGCGGCCCCGACTCCAGGGTGTGCCCGGAGGCGAACGCGATCTGCGCCCGGAGGAGGTTCACTCGGGCCAGGTGCAGCGCGTCGGCCGACCCGTCGCCGGCGGTGACGAGCAGCCGCGACGCCGGCTCGAACGCGCCGGCCCGAAGGGTGGCCTGGGCCGCGGCGAGGGCACGGACTGCGCGCTGGGCCGGATCCGGCGTGAGTTCGGTCGCCCGCTGCAGGAACGCCGCGGTGGCCGAGACTCCCCCGCGGCGCTGAGCCCGATCGGCCGAACTGACGAGCTCGGCGGCGACGTGTTCGTCCGGGCCATCCGCTCCGTGCGCGCGGTGCCAGGCCCGCCGGTCCGGATCCAGGTCCGGATCGATCGCCTCGGCGAGGGCTTGGTGCACGCGCCGGCGGTCGGCGGGATCCGCCGCGCGGTACGTCGCCGACCGTACCAACGGATGCCGGAACCTGACCCGCGCACCGAGCTCGATCAGGCCGGCCGCTTCGGCGGGCGCGGCCGCGCTCACCGGCACCTCCAGGACCGCGAGCGCGCGGAGCAGCAGCGGTACGTCGCCCACCGGCTCGGCGGCCGCGGTCAACAGCAACAGCTGGGTCTCCGGTGGCAGGGCCTGCACCCGGCGGGCGAAGTTCTGCTCGATCTGGCTCACCAGCGGCTGGGCATCCGGTCGCTCGAACCCGCCCGCGAGCTCACCGGCAGTCAACCCTCGCGGCAGCTCGAGCAGGGCCAGCGGATTACCCCTGGTCTCCGCCACGATCCGGTCCCGGACGTGTTCGTCCAGCCGACCGGGTACGACGGCGTCGAGCAGAGCCCCCGCATGACGGTCTGACAGGCCGCCGACCGCCAGCTCGGGGAAGCCTCTCCACTCGGGCCCGGTCACCGGCTCGCGCACGGCGAACACGAGGCCGATCCGATCGGCGAAGAGCCGCCGCCCCACGAACGTCAACGTCTGGGCCGACGCTTGATCCAGCCACTGCGCGTCGTCGATCACGCACAGCAGTGGTCGGCTCTCTGAGGCTGCCGACAACAGACTCAACACGGCCGCACCGACCAGGAACCGGTCCGGCGGGCCGCCGAACTCCAGTCCGAACGCGACCGCCAGTGCGTCACGCTGTGGCCGCGGGAGTCGATCACTGAGACGCCACAGCGGGGCGCACAACTGGTGCAGACCGGCGAAGGGGAGTTCCATCTCGGACTCGACGCCGGCAGCTCGCGCGACCCGGCACGCTTCGGCGTGGCCGACCAAGTACTCGAGCAGGGCGGTCTTCCCGATGCCCGCTTCGCCACGGACAACCAGCACCTGGCCGTCGCCGGAGCGGATGCCGGCGACCACATGGTCCAGCCGTGCACACTCCGTACGCCGCCCGCGAAGCTCGGGCGCGGGCCGATCGATCGACATGGCTGCACCCTCCCTCACCAGAGGCTAGAGCCTGACGTCGATCCGGGATAGGACCCGCCGGTGTCGCAATAGCGTCATCCGGCCGGCGGGTGGCAACAGTAGCCGGTGGTTCAGCCGACCGGTTGGGCGAGGTCGGCGGTGAGGAGTTGTTCGAGGCCATCCAGTTCACCGGCGCGTGAGGCCGAGGCCAGGGCGTGCCGGAGCCGGCTGTGCGCGGCCGGAGTGACCGGGTGACACCGGTCGGAGGCGAGCCGGTCTCGCGCCCGCTTCACCAACTGCCGCGCGTTGGGTGCGCCGATCCGCAACGTCTCGGCGATCTGCCGGTACGGGTACTCGAAGCCCTCCCGCAGGACATAAGTGGCCCGTTCAGCCGGTGACAGTCGCTCGAGCAGCAGTCGTACGGCGTCATCGAACGCCTCCTGCTGTTCGGCATGGGTCTGCGGATCGACCCCGCCGACCGCACTCTCCTCGGACAACCACCGGCCGACGGAGGTCTCGTGCCGGCGCCGAGCCGACTGCACCAGATTGATCGCGAGCCGGCAGATCGTGGTCGCCAGGAACGCTCCCGGATCGACGACCGCCGACCGGTCGGCGCGCTGCCACCGCAGCCACACCTCCTGCACCAGCTCCTCGGCCTCCTGCGGATTGCCGACAATCCGACAGGCGATCCGGAACAACCGCGGTCGCGCTTGCAGGAACTCGTCCAATCCAGCCGTCGACGTCGTCACGATCCGGACTCCTTGCGTGGGGGGCAACTCCCACCGTCGCGTCCGGACAGCGGTCGGCGCGCCCTGGAAAGTCCGTGGTCGAGTCCGTGGTCCGCCAGGGGAGTCCGTGGGCGGACTCCCCTGGCGGGCGGGGTCAGGCGGCCAGGGCGTCGAGGATCGAGGCCGTGACGACCTCCGGGTCGGACACGGACAGGGCGTGGGACGCGCCGGCGACCTCACGTGTGTCCTTCGCGCCGGCCCGCTCGGCGAGGAAGCGGTGCAGCGCGACCGGGATGTTCAGGTCCTCGTCACTGAAGACGAACCAGGACGGGATCGTCTTCCAGGCCGGCATCGCGGTCGGCAGGGCGTCGGTGAGCGCGACGTCACTGGCCGGCCGCTGGGTCGCGGCCATCAGCGCTGCCGTGGCGGCCGGCACATCGGCGCAGAACTGGTGGTGGAACAGGCCGGGCTTGATCCTCAGGTCGTTGCCGCCGGTGCTGACCGGGTAGGCGTCGAGCGCCTCACCGAGCGTGCTGCCGGGGAACTTCGCCGACAACGCGAACGCGGTCTCGCCCTCGTCGGGTGCGAACGCGCACACGTACACCAGCGCCCGGACGGCGTCGTTCTGCGCGGCCGCCTCGGTGATCACCATGCCGCCGTACGAATGGGCCACCAGCACCACCGGCCGGCCGAGGCCGGCGATCACGTCGCGCACGTACGCGGCGTCACCGGCGAGGCTGCGCAGCGGGTTCCCGACGGCGACGGTCTCGATCGACCGTGCTTGCAGCCGCTCGACGACACCGTTCCAGCTGGCCGACTCGGCGAAGGCGCCGTGGACCAGCACAACGACGGGACTTTGGTCATTCATGAGGTGCTCCTTCTCTCGGGACTACCAGGAAGGACCGGACAGCTCGCCGGCTTGTGACGGAGCGGACAGCCGGGTTGTGACCGGCGAGACAGTCACAGAACGCGGTCATGGTCTGTCCTAGTCAGTGAGTACGCACGCAGCCGAGGGAGAGCCAGATGAGTGTCACCGAACAGCAGATCGCCACCTCCGTCCTGGTGATCGGCACCGGTGGTGGTGGCCTGCGGGCAGCGATCGAGCTGGCCGAGCAGGGTGTCGAAGTCCTTGCTCTGGGCAAACGGCCGCGCTCCGACGCGCACACCTCGCTCGCGGCCGGCGGGATCAACGCGGCGCTCGCCACGATGGACCCCGAGGACACCTGGCAGCAGCACGCCGCGGACACCTTGCAGGAGAGCTACCTGCTGGCCAACCCGGTCACGGTCCAGATCGTGGCCGAGGGCGCGGCCCGCGGCATCGCCGATCTGGAGAGCTACGGCATGCCGTTCGCCCGCGAGGCCGACGGCCGGATCTCCCAGCGGTTCTTCGGCGCCCACACCTACCGGCGGACCGCCTTCGCCGGCGACTACACCGGCCTGGAGATCCAGCGCACCTTGATCAACCGGGCGGTCCAGCTCGGCGTACCGATCCTCGACACCGTCTACGTGACGCGGATCCTGGTCCGGGACAACGCCGTGTTCGGGGCCTACGGGTTCGACCTGACCACCGGGCGGCGGTACGTCATCCACGCGGACGCGGTGATCCTCGCGGCCGGCGGTCACACCCGGATCTGGCGCCGTACGTCGTCCCGCCGGGACGAGAACACCGGCGACTCGTTCCGCCTGGCCGTCCTGGCCGGCGGCAGGATCCGCGATCCCGAACTCGTCCAGTTCCACCCGTCCGGACTCATCGAGCCCGAGAACGCCGCCGGGACGCTCGTGTCCGAGGCCGCCCGCGGCGAAGGCGGTCAGCTGCGAAATGCCCTCGGAGAGCGCTTCATGACGCGGTACGACCCTGAGCGGATGGAACTGTCCACCCGGGACCGGGTCGCGCTCGCCGCGTACACCGAGATCAAGGAAGGCCGCGGTACGCCGAACGGCGGGGTCTGGCTGGACGTGTCCCACCTCCCGCGCGAGACGATCATGCGCCGGCTGCCGCGCGTGTACCAGACGCTGCTCGAGCTCCAGATGCTCGACATCACCAAGCAGCCGATCGAGATCGCGCCGACCGCTCACTACTCGATGGGTGGCGTGTGGGTCCGGCCGGAGGATCACGGGACCGGCATCGACGGGCTGTACGCGCTCGGCGAGGCGGCCAGCGGTCTGCACGGAGCGAACCGGCTGGGCGGCAACTCGCTGATCGAGCTCCTGGTCTTCGGCCGGATCGTGGCGGAGGAGGCCGCGAAGTACTCGATCGACCGGCAATCACAGCAACGGTCGGCCGAGGCGGTCGCCGAAGCACGAGCGGAGGTCGACGCACTGCTGGCGTCCGACGGCCAGGAGAACGTACGCGCGCTGCAGCGGGCTCTCCGCGACACGATGACGTCCCGGGCGGGCGTCGTACGCGACGAAGCCGGGCTACTGGCCGGACTGTCGGAGCTGGCGGAGCTCGAGGACCGCATGACCCAGCTGGGCGTCCACCCCGACATCGCCGGCTTCCAGGACCTCGCCCACGCTTTCGACCTCAAGTCGTCCGCCCTAGCCGCCCGAGCCACCCTCGACGCAGCCCTCGAACGCCGGGAATCCCGCGGCTGCCACAACCGCTCCGACTACCCTGACCTCGACGAGTCCCTCCAGGTGAACCTCGTCTGGTCCGGCCCCGGATCGATCGAGCACGAACAGATCCCACCCATCCCCGACGAGTTCCGCACCCTGATGCGCCAAGTCTCCTCCGACGGCAAACTCGTCGAGTGAAGTCAGGTGGAGCGTGTATGCCGTGACAGGAGGGTGAGGACCAAGGACAGTGGCGCCCAGCCGGCGCGGCCTCGGCGGGTCAGGGCGTGGGCTCGGATCTGGGGTTCGGGGTTGTGGAGGCGGCGGAGGGAGATGCCGGGGGTTTTGGGGTAGTCGGCCGGCATCAGTGCGACGCCGAGACCCGCGACGATCATCTCCTGGACGAGGACGAGGCTGTCGGCGCGTTGGGTGATGCGGGGCTCGAAGCCGGCCAGGGCGGCGATCGTGCGGACGACGCGCTCGTCGGCGTTGTGGCGGGAGTTCACGATCCAGTCGCTGTCGGCGAAGGCCGCGAGTACGTCGGCCGCCGGGCCGGTCGTACGCCGGGACTGCGACGGCACCGCGAGACTCCAAGTGGAGTGCCACAGCGGGGTCAGGTCCAGCGCCGGCTCGACCGCGGCGGGCGCCAAGTTGTAGTCGTAGCTCAACACGAGGTCGACCTGGTCCCGCTCGAGCAGGGCCAGCGCCTCGGGTGGTTCCTGTTCCTGGATCTCCAGCCACACCGCGGGATAGTCGGCCGCCAACTGGTGTACGACGGGCAGCAAGGTATCCCGGATCACGGTGTGGAACGCAGCGACCCGGACCGTCCCGGCCGGCTCCGCGGATGGGTCGAGATCGGCCCGCGCCGCCTCATGGGCCGCGAGGATCTGTACGGCGTGCTGCGCGAGCCGACGACCGGCCGGGGTGAGCCGTACCCGGCGTCCGTCCGGCTCGAGCAGCGGCGTACCGACCTCCTTGGCCAGCGCGGCGATCTGCTGCGAAACGGTCGAGGTGGTGACCCCGAGAGTCTCCGAGACCGCGTGCATCGACCCCTGTCGTGACAGGGCCAGCAGGAGCTCGAGACGGCGTACGTCCATCGGACTATTGTTCAGAACTCCCGAACGATTTGTCCACAAATATCACGTGGACGCGAACGGAATCGCGAGCTTCACTGGAGTCATGAGCACGCGTGACAGCCGCACCGGGGTGACCTTCGCCGTCTTGTCGATGACGATGGTCCAGCTCGGCCTCGCCGCCTCCGTCGGCCTCTTCGACCGGGTCGGCCCCGAAGGCGCCGCCTGGCTGCGACTGGCCTGTGCGGCGCTGATCGTGCTGGTGCTGTTCCGCCCGCGCCCGAGCTCCTTCGACCGCAGGTCCTTCCTCGCGGCGGTCGGCCTCGGCGTCGCCACAGGTGGAGTGACGCTGCTGTTCATGGCAGCCGTGGCGCGCCTTCCGCTCGGCACGGCCAGCGCACTGGAGTTCCTTGGTCCGCTGACCGTCGCCGTACTGCGCAGTCGTGGCCGGCTGATCTGGCCCGCGCTCGCCTTCGTCGGGGTCATGTTGCTGACCCAACCGTGGCACGGTTCAGTGGACGGGATCGGCGTACTGTTCGCGCTCGGCGCCGCCGTGTGCTGGGCGGCGTACATCGTCCTCACCCAGCATGTCGGCGACAACGTCACCGGCCTGCAGGGCATGGGGGTGTCGATCCCGGTCGCCGCACTGGTCGCGACCGTGGTCGCCGGACCGAGCACGATCCCGGTCATGACCTGGCAGCTCGTCGCCATCGGGTTCGGGCTGGCACTGCTGCTCCCGGTCGTGCCGTTCACCCTGGAGTACCTCGCCCTCCGCCGCCTCGACGCCGGCGTCTTCGGCACCCTGATGAGCCTCGAGCCGGCCCTCGCCCTCCTCATCGGCTGGCTGATCCTCAGCCAGTCCCCCAGCCTCCTGCAAGCCGTCGGCATCGCCTCTGTCGTTGCCGCCGGCATCGGCGCCGAGCGCGCCCACAGGTCAGCCGCTCCGAAGCTGGATGAGCCGGCTGGCGTAATCACCGACCAACGTCAGCGACAGACCATGAGCCATCAGGAATGCGCCTGACACCACGCTGTCCTCGAAGCGGTACGCCGCCTCGGGATCCAGCCCCTGCAACCGCAGCGGCCGTGGTGCGCTGTCGTACTGCTGCGCCTCCTGATACACCAGTACGACGGACTCCCGGCGATCCGCGGTCACGTACTGCACGGCCGACGCGGATCGCCCCGGTTCACCCAGGCGGTACTGCGATCCGTGCTGCACGATGTGCCGGATGTCCTTGTACTCCGCGATCAACTCACGCGCCAGCGTCAGCTCAGCCGGCGACCACTCGGCCAGGTCACCGCCGATGCCGAGGACGCCGGCCATCGCGACGTGGAAGCGATACGTCAACGGCACGTTCCGCTTGTTGATGAACGTCGGCACATCCGTCACCCAGCACGACATCGTGCGCGCCGGGTACACCTGGCTGAACCCGTGCTGGATGTAACGCCGGTCCAACGCGTCGGTGTTGTCCGACGTCCAGAACTGATCGGTCCGCGCCATGATGCCGAGGTCGACCCGGGCGCCGCCACCCGAGCAGGCCTCGATCGCGACTCCGGGATGTCTGGCCCGCAACGTGTCGATGATGCCGTAGACCGCGGTGACGTGGTCGAACCAGATCCGGCCCTGCCGCGACGGCTCGGCCGGCCAGCCGGTGTCCGCGAACGGGCGGTTCATGTCCCACTTCACGAACTGCAGATCGTTTGCCGTCAGCAACGAGTCCAGCTGCTCGAGGGCCCAGGCGGCGACGTCCGGCCGGGCCAGGTTGAGGACGAGCTGGTTACGCAACTGTGCCGGCTCACGCCCCTCGAAGTGATAGACCCAGTCCGGGTGTGCGCGATAGAGATCGGAGTCGGGGTTCACCATCTCGGGCTCCACCCACAGCCCGAAGCCCATGCCCAGGGCGTGCACCTTGGAGATCAGCGGCTGCAGCCCGTTCGGGAAGCGGTCCTGATTCACCGACCAGTCCCCCAGCCCCGTACGGTCGTCGGTCCGCCGACCGAACCACCCGTCGTCGAGCACGAACAGCTCACACCCGAGGTCGGCCGCCTGGGTCGCCAGCGCGACCTGGCTCGCCTCGTCGACGTCGAACCCGGTCGCCTCCCACGAGTTGAACAGCACCGGCCGGATCTCCGTTGCCCGCGGCAACACGTGCTCCAACGCATAGGCATGCCACGCGCGACTCGCCGTACCGAAGCCGCCGCTGGTGAACAGGCCTGACGTCACCGGTGTCACCAGCTGCTCGCCCGGCTCGAGGCCACGTGGCCCGAAGTCCTCGTGGCCCCAGCCGAACAGCACCTGCACGGGCTCGTCGAGCTCCCGCTGCGCGAGCATCCGCCACGACCCACTCCAGTGCAGGGCCGCGCTGTACACCTCGCCGGTCTCCTCGGTCGCCGCGCCGTCGTCCAGAGCGATCCACGGATTCACATGGTGGCTCGTGATCCCCCGTCGACTCTCGACCACGAACCGCCCCTCCGCCAACTCGCTTCGGCCGAGCCGCGTCTCGGCCGCCCAGCGCCCGGTCAACGTCGACATCCGGTACGACGCCTGCTCGGGCAGGACCCACGCTGCCGAGTCCAGCCGATGTACGTCGACGGCCGAGTCCGACTCGTTCCGTGCGACGACCCACCGGTCGATCACGTCGCTGTCGTCGTACACGCGATAGTGCAGGGTGACCCTGACACCGCGTGCGTCGAAGATCAGCTCCAACTCCCGGTCGTCGTGGACGAGGTGGTCCACGAACGCCCATTCGGTACTCCGCACGTCGCCGTACGCCAGCGACAACGCGGACCGCCCGAACTGCAGTCGCCCGTCGAGCGGGTACTCCTCATGGCCGTTGGCTGCCGACCGGAAGCTCGTCCACTCACCTGCCAACCGGGCGGCCGTCGTACGGGCCAGGTACGCCGCGTCGTCCACCGTGATCCGTGCACCCCAGTGGGTGTGGATCGGTATGTCGTCGTCGCCGAGGTAGGCGGAGTACGACGTACGCGGCGTCGTCAGCAGCAGGACGCCGTTCTCGAAGTGGACACTCATTTGACGGCTCCCGTCGTCAGACCGGCGAGGAACTGCTTCTGCAGTGCGACGAAGAACAGCAGCACCGGCAACGACGCCAGGAACGAGAAGGCGTAGAGCGTGCCGAAGTTGGTCGAGTACTCCCCAACCGACCGGTAGACGCCGACCGTCACCGTCGTCCCCGCCTCGGGACCGAGGACGATCAAGGGCGTGAGGAAGTCGTTCCACACCCAGACACCGAGGAAGATCAGCACGCTGGCCGCCGCCGGGCGGAGCGTCGGGAACACGACCTGCCAGAACAGCCGGAACCGGCTCGCGCCGTCGATACTCGCGGCCTCCTCCATCTCGATCGGCACTGTGCCGATGAAGCCGGAGAACACGAACACCCCGAACGGCAGGTAGTACGCGACGTTGGCGCAGACGACTCCGACGACGGAGTTCATCAGGCCGACCGCACCGAGTACTTGCGTCACAGGCTGCAAGATCACGGCCGGCGGGATCATCAGACCCGCGAGCAGCATCAGCAACGCCGGCCGCGTCCAGCGTGCGGTCGACCGGACCAGGTAGTGCGCCAACATTGCCGAGAGCAACGTCAGGGCCAGGACCGAGAGCACGGTGATCTGAACGCTGTTGAGCAACGCCGACCAGTACAGCCCGTCTTCGCGGCCGAGGACGGCGTCGAGGTTCGCACCGGTCGGCGGTGCCGGTAGTCCGAGTGGCGACGACTGGATGTCCTTGACCGGTTTCAGCATCCCCGTCACCACGACGTACACCGGGAAGAAGAACAGTGCGGCGAGCGCAATCGCGGCGATCGGCCGGACCACCTTCACAGGTGTACCTCCCGCCGCTGGAGCAGGCGCAGGACGAGGCCGCTCAGCGCGACGATGATGCAGAGCATGATGGTGGCCTCCGCCGCGGCGAACCCGATCCGGTCGCCGCGGACGCCCTTCTCGATCACGTCGAACGCGATCGACGCCGTGGCGTTCCGACCCGGGCCGCCGTTGGTCAGCACGAGGACGTGCTCGTACACCTTGAAGCCGCTGATCAGCAGCATCACCGTGTTGATCGTCACCGCGGACGCGATCATCGGCCACGTCACCGACCGGAACCGGTGCCACCACCCAGCCCCGTCCACGATCGCTGCTTCGTGCAACTCCTTGGGTACGCCGTTCAGTCCGGCCAGGTACACCACGACGCAGAATCCGAGCATCTGCCAGCAGAGAATCCCGCTGATCGAGTAGAGCGCGATCCCCGGATCAGACAACCAGCCCACGTCGCCGAACACCTTGTTCAGAACGCCGTCGGGACGGAGCATGCTCTGCCAGATGACGCTGACCACGATGCCGCTGAGGATCACCGGCGTGAAGAAGACCGACCGCAGCAGGCGGTAGAGCAGCGTGTCGCGATCCAGCAGCAACGCGACCGCGAGGCCGAGCACGTTCGGTACGACGACCACGATCGCGGTCACCACGAACGTGTTCCGCAGTACGAGCCAGAACTGGTCGTCCTCGAGCAACCGCCGGAACTGATCCAGCCCGACCCAACTGGTGTCCGGGGCGAAGCGGCTCCGATCGGTGAACCCCAGCACCACGGTCCACCCGATCGGAACCAGTACGAGCAGCCCGTAGAGGAACAGGCCGGGCAAGGCGAACCCGGAGAACTCCCGGACCGGAACCAGCACAGAATGCCGCTTTCTCGGCTGTTTATTTGAGAGAAGCATATTCTTTGTTCAGCTTGCTGACCGCGGTCTTCGCGTCGGACTTGCCGTTCAGCAACTCGACCGCGATCTGCTGGACCGGCACAGTCATGTCGGCGGGCAGACCGTTGTCACCCTGCTCGATCGACAGCGCCGGGGTGACGGTCTTGTCCTTGACCGCCTGGTTGTAGATGGCGAGGGTCGCCTTGAAGAGCGGACCCATGTCGGCCGGCGGCTGGTAGCCCGCGATGGTGTTGAACGTGCCGTCCGCCTTGGTGAAGGCGTCCGAGGTCTCCTTGTCCTTGGTCCACTCCAACGCGAACCTCTTCGCCAGGTCGACGTTCTCGGCCTTCGCGCTGACGCTCAAACCACCACCAGTGAGGTTCGGAACGACTGCCTTGCCGTCATCGGACGGCCAGGCGAACACACCGACGTCGAACTTCGGCTTGTCGTTGTCCGCGGAGGTCGCGAACCACGAGCCCATCGGATACATCGCGGCTGAGCCGGCCCGGAATGCCTTCTCGTGATCGGCGTACGAGCGGCTCGTGCCCTGCTTGTCGAGGTAGCCGAGCTTCGCCAGCTGCGCGACTTTGTCGGTGGCCTTCACGAACCCGGAGTCGTCGAACGTCTTCGACCCGTCCGTGATCTCTTGCGAGAAGCCCGGGTCGGACAGGTAGACGTCGGTGCCGACCGTACCGACCCAGGTGTACATGCTGGCGAACGTGTCCTGGCCGCCGCCACCGACCGCGATCGGCATGATGCCGGCCGTCTTGAGCTTCGCGCAGTCGGCCAGGAACTCGGTCCACGTCTTCGGCGGGGCGGTGATCCCGGCCTTCGCGAAGTCGGCCTTGTTGTAGTAGAGCAACGACTGCGGCTGGGCGTTGGTCGGTAGCTGGTAGATCTTGCCCTTGATCGCACCCGACTCCGGGCTGGCGAAGTCCTTCAGCTCGTCCTGGGTGAACTCCGCGAGCTGGCCGCCCTCGGCGAAGCCCTGCGGGTTCACCGCGATCATGATGTCCGGCAGCTGCCCCGAACTGGCCAGCTGCTTGGCGTACGTGGTCCGGTCGACGTTCGGGGTGACCAGCTTCTTGATCTTCACCCCGGGCACCTTCTGCGACACCCGGGCGATCGCCGAGTCCCACAGCGAGGCGGGCAGGTTCGGCGTCTCGAAGGTCAGCATCGTCAGCTCGACGGTGCCGCCGCTCTCACTGCTCGTCGCCTTGCCCCCGCTCGTACAGCCGGCAAGCGCTACCGTCAGGAGGGTCGCCACAGCGATCGTGCCTGTCCAACGTGATGGCATACGGTTCCTTCCGAGGTCCGGCCCGCGCGGCGTTCCGGCAGTATTATGCAGATCAGTTGGCAATATCGGCGCGAGCATAAGGACGATTCATCGGATGAGTCAAGATCGAGCCGCCGGCGGGCGGATGGGCGATTCGTCGCTGCTGCGCAGGCTGAACCTGGCAGCCGCCCTCGGGGCGTTCCTCGAGTCCGAGTCACTGACCCTGCGCGAACTGCGCGCGCTGGTCGGCGTCTCCCGGCCGACCGCCGAGGACCTGCTCGCCGAGTTGCTCACCGAGGGCCGGGTCGAGGAGAGCGCTCCACCCCGCAAGCCCTCGACCGCCCGCGCCGCCGGCCGGCCCGCCCGGTATTTCCGGTTCCGCGCCGAATCGGGGTACGTCGCAGGCCTGGACATCGGGGCCCACAAGGCGATGGCCGTGGTGACCGACCTGCGTGGCAACCCGCTCGCGACGCATCGGATCGAGCTCGACCCCGACCTCGACGCGGGAGAGCGCGTGCGAGCCGCGGTGGACGCCGCCCACGTGAGCTGGTCACAGGCCCAGCTCGGGCCGGCCGATATCACCGGTATCGCGTGCGGGGTGACCGGCGCACTGCGGGCCGCTGAGGGCGTGCACGACGTCCGCGACGGTCCGGTCGGCTCCGGGCTGGCGCCGTACTCGCTTCCCGGATTCACCGAGATCGACGTGGCGGGAGCTCTCTCTGACGGGCTTGGACAGCCCGTGGCGGTCGCGAACGACGTGAAGCTGGCCGCTTTGGCCGAACACTGGAAGGGCGCGGCCCGCGAGTACCGGGACGTCGTCTACATGTTCGCCGGTCACCGCGCCGGAGCCGGCGTACTCATCGACGGGCAGGTGCACCAGGGACGTCACGGCGCGGCCGGCGAGATCGGTGTGTTTCCGACGCTCGGCTGGGCGCCGGCGATGGAGCGGCTGCACGCCCGCGGTGCGGCGCTGGCGGCCGAGCAGGGCGCCGGACCTGGTCGCGAGGGTGAGCTGGTGATCGCTTCCGCGGCCGTGCAGGACCCAGAGAGTCTCGCCGTGCTGATCGAGTTCGCCGAGGTGCTGGCCCGCGGCGCGGCCGTGCTCGCGCTGGCCGTCGACCCCGAGGTGATCGTGCTCGGCGGCGGTATGTCGCGCGGTGGCGCGATCATCGCCGAGCCGTTCCGGCGCGAGCTGGCGAAGCTGTCACTGGTCCCGATCGACGTGGTCAGCTCGACGATGGGCGCCGACTCGGTCGCCCTCGGCGCGGCCCGGACGGCGCTGGACACCGTCCTCGCCGAGCTGTTGGCGGTCCCCGGGTCTTGACCGCACGGCCGGAACGTTGGAAAGATCGGATCTCTCAATAGGCAATCTTGTTGCCATTATTCTTCCGCCCACTCGAAGTGAGAGAACTCGATGGCCCTCCGACTACCCCGGCGGTTCACTGCCGCCACCCTCGTCCTGGCCCTGATCTCCACCGTCTTCGGCATCGGCCCCGCCCGCGCGGAGGTGGAGAACCCGCGCCAGCAGTGGTTGCGCGACTCCACCGCCGGCCTGTTCCTGCACTGGGGCATGTTCACCGCACCACGCCACACCGACTGCGCCGCCTGGGAGCGCGACGTCACCGCCGGCGGCTGGAACGCCGACTACTGGGTCGACGAGGCGCAGAAGCTGCACGCGTCGTACATCGTGCTGGCCACCTTCCACAGCCGCCTCGGCTACGCCCGGCCGTGGCCGTCCAAGATCCCTGGTAGTTGCGCCACGCAACGAGACTTCCTCGGCGAGCTGGTCGCCGCGGGCAAGGCCAAGGGTGTGCACATCCTGCTCTACATGACCGACGACCCGCAGTGGCACAACGAGGTGCCCGGCGTCGAGACGCTCGACTCGGCGGCGTACTCGGCGTACAAGGGTCAGCAGGTCGACCTGACCACGCGGGACGGGTTCGGCATGTACAGCTACGACCTGTTCCACGAGGTGATGGACGACTACCCGGACCTGTCCGGCTTCTGGATCGACAACGACAACGCCTACTGGGAGCAGCACGGACTGTACGAGCAGATCCGGCAGCAACGGCCCTCGTGGTTGCTCAGCAACAACAACGAGGACACCCCGATCATGGACACGGTCAGCAACGAGCAGAAGACCGGCATCACACCCGCCTACGACTACCCGCAGGCGACCTTCACCCCGATGCCGAGGCTGACCGAGGCCGACTACAAGCTGCCCACCACCGGCCAATGGTGGTACGACGGCAGCGACAGCGTGGTCGACTACGGCCTCAGCGTCGGCCGGTACGTCGCCAACGCGGGATCGTCGATCAAGTCGTTGATGGCCGAGACCGCGATGGTCAACGGCAAGTTCCCGCCGCAGCAGGTGAACTTCAACAACTTCATGGCCGATTGGCTGCCGCCGATCATGTCCTCGCTCGCGAAGACGAACGGCGGCGGGTACCTGTACGGCGGGATGCAGCCTGGCTTCTGGAACGACGGGGCGCACGGGGTGATCACGGTCGCCGACACCGCGCGGACGCAGTACCTGCACGTGCTGACCAAGCCGAAGTCGCAGGACCTGGTGAGGCTGCGAGACAACGGCTACCGGGTCACGTCGGTGTCGGATGTCCGGACCGGGAAGTCGTTCCGCTTCAACCAGTCGGGTGGGTATCTGTCGATCCTCGGGGTCACCGACTGGGATCCGTACGACACCGTCTTCAAGGTGACGACCTCCGGTCAGGAAGGTCTCTACCCGCAATCGATGCTCAAGGCAACTGCCACGGCGGCGACCGGCGATCACCCTGCGGCGAACCTGGTCGACGACAGCTACCCGAACTACTGGGATGCCGACGGGCAGTTCCCGGTGGCGGCGACACTCGACCTCGGTCGGGCGCGGAAGGCGACGTACCTCGCGGTGAACCAGACCGAGTGGTCGCCGACGCACGCGCGGGAGTCGTTCGGGCGACCGGAGGACTCGGCGCGGATCAAGGACTACAAGGTGTCCGTCAGCGCGGACGGCAAGCGCTGGACGACGGTGCGGGCCAGCGCGATGCCGAGCCGGCGCGGTGTGCAGTTCATCGACATCGGCAACCAGGTCGCGCGGTACGTGAAGCTCGAGGTGCTCAACACGTGGTCCGGGCCGCAGTCGCCGCCGTACTACCGGCAGTTGCGCATCGACGAGATCAGGGTCGGGTACGCGTATCCGCAGGAGTTGCGGAATCCGTTGCCGTTGGAGGCTGAGTTCAACCGCAGCGGGGATAGTCGTGTCGACGGCTGTGCGGCGTGCTCCGGGTCTGCTCAGGTCGTCGGGCTGGACCGTGGTGGGGTGACGTATCGGGATGTCCAGGCTGCGAGTGCCGGCACGTACCGTCTGCAGTTGGACGGGACCACGTCTGCTGTCGGCTCGTTGTCGGTCCGGGTCAACGGTGGGTCGCCGATCACGGCGTCGCTCGATGCGGGTAATCCGGAGGTGCCTGGGTCGACGGCTGTCGCCGTACCGCTGAAGGCTGGCGCGAACACGATCCAGGTGACGGGCGACCGTCAGGTCGGGCTCGACCGGATCGCGATCGGGCCGATGCCGCCGGCGTCGTACGTACCGAAGACCACGATGACGGTGAAGCCATCCGGCATCGTCTGGGTCGGCCCCGGCCAGCAATCGGTCACGGTGTCGGCCGAGCTCCGGCTGGATGAGGACTCGATCGACAACGTCCGCATGACGCCTGTGGTTCCGTCGGGTTGGACTGTCTCGGGTGCTCCGGTGACGGCGGCCGGTCTGCGTCTCGGTCAAACGATCACCGGCACGTGGACCCTCACTGGTCCGGCTGGTGGTCAGACGGCCGCCGTACAGGTGCCGGTCGACGTCTCCTTCGAAACGGTCGGCCTTCCGCACAAGGTGTCCAAGGTGGTCCCGATCCAGGTGCGCCCAGCCGACAGCGTCTTCATGCGCGAGGCCGAAAGCTCCCTCAACCAGATCGGCAGCGCCGGCATCACCAGCTGCTCAGGTTGCTCCGGCGGCCAGAAGGTCCGCAACCTGGGCGGCGCCCCCGACGCCCACGTCATCGTCCCCGACATCACCGTCCCGGCGGCCGGCACCTACACCCTCCACCTCGACTACACCGTCAACGGAACCAAGTCCTACTTCGTCTCCGTCAACGGCGGCCCTTCCGTCGAGGCCTCAGTCACCGGAATCGGCAACACCACAGTCCAAACCGTCACCCTCCCCATCCACCTGAACTCCGGCCCCAACACCCTCCAAATCTCCAACAACAACGACCCCGCCCCCGACCTGGACCGAATCTCCATCACCTGAAATTTCAGGGGATGACCCCTCACCTGGAGGGTTGCCCACTGAGATTCTCAGTGGGCAACCCTCCAACTCAAGGGGTAACCCCTCAGATGCTCCGGGCCGGCGGGGCGGGTCGGGTTCGACGACGGAGCGGCCGAGCCGGCGGTGGTGCCGGCGCGGGTTAGGCCGCGGATTCGGCGGTGGTGCGGGTTTCGCCGGCGGCCGCAGCTCGGGCGGTGGTGCGGGTCTCGCCGACGGCCGCAGCTCGGGCGGTGGTGCGGGTTTCGCCGACGGCCGCAGCTCGGGCAGTAGTGATGGTTTGGGCGTGAGGGGTAGTGGGGTAGCGGGATAGGAGGGTTCGGACTTCTTCGGCGGGGGCGTTGGCGCCGAACATCTCGGTGTGGGGTTGGAGGCGGATGCCTTCGCAGAGAGGGCCGGCGATGACGGGGTCGAAGCCTAGGGCGTTGACGATTTCGGCGACCTCGGCCGCGGCGGCGGGGGCGCCGGCTATGGCGATCGCCTTGCGGTCGGTCGATCCCGGCGGGCGGGCGCCTTCTTCGAGATCGTGGTAGCCCATGTGGTTGAAGGCTTTGACGACTCGGGACTCGGACAGGAAGTCCTGGATGATCTCGCTGGACGACGTCCGTGGATCGGTGAGGTCGTCGCGGGTGCCGTCGACCTCCCACCAGTAGTTCATCGCGTCGATCACGAGCTTGCCGCGCAGTTCCTCGGCGGGGATGGTGCGGTACTTCCCGAGCGGCAGCGCCAGGATCACCACGTCGGCCTCCGCGACCGCCTCGGCCGCGGTGGTCGCGATCGCGCCGGGCGTGACGACCTGCACGATCAGCGCGATCTTCGACACCTCACCGGATCCCGCGATCAGCACCCGGTACCCGGCCGCGACCGCGAGCCGCGCGAGAACGGTACCGACCTTCCCGGCACCGAGAATGGCAATCGTCACTTCTCCTCCGCGGCGAGGATCTCGCGGACCATCGGGATCACCTTCGTGCCGTACAACTCGACCGCCCGCATCCGCGCACTGACCGGCAACGGCCCGGCGGAGTAGATCAGGTCGAACCGCCCGACCCCGAGCGTCTGAACGGCGTCGGCGATCCGGCGGGCGACAGTCTCCGGCGAACCGACGTACATCGAGCCGTGCTCCACCTCGGAGTCGAACTCCTGTCGCTTGATCGGCGGCCAGCCGCGCAGCGCCCCGATCCGGTCCCGCATCACCTTGTACCGCGGGTAGAACACCTCACGGGCCTCGTCGTCGGTGTCGGCGATGAAGCCAGGCGAGTGCATCCCGACCGGCAGTGCGACCGTGCCGAACTGCTCCGCCGCCTTCCGGTACAGATCCAGGTACGGCGCGAACCGGTCCGGCGCGCCACCGATGATGGCGAGCATCAAGGGCAGCCCGTAGAACGCCGTACGTACGACGGACTGCGGCGAGCCACCGACGCCGACCCACGTCTTCAAACGACCGGACTCGGTCTTCGGATAGACGTCGGCGTTCTCCAGGGCGGCCCGGGTGGTGCCTTCCCAAGTGACCGGCTTCTCGTCGAGCAACCGGCTGAACAGCTGCAGCTTCTCCTCGAAGAGGACGTCGTAGTCGGCCAGGTCGTAGCCGAACAACGGGAAGGACTCGGTGAACGAGCCGCGCCCGAGGATCACCTCGGCCCGTCCGTTCGACAGTGCGTCCACGGTGGAGAAGCGCTGGAACACCCGGACCGGATCGTCCGAGCTCAGCACCGTCACGCCGGATCCGAGCTTGATCCGCGACGTCCGCGTCGCGATCCCGGCCAGTACGGTCTCCGGCGTGGAGATCGAGTACTCCGGGCGGTGGTGCTCGCCGAGCGCGATCGCGTCGACACCGAGGTCGTCGGCCAGAACGGCCTCCTCGACCACGTGCCGGATCGCCGCGGCATCCGAGACCGGCGCGTCGTCGTCACCCACCGGAATGTCCCCGAAGGTGTCGAGCCCGAACACCAGGTCGGCCACGTCGGCCATGTTCCCCACTCCCATCTGCGTTGCCACCTCAAATACTAGGTTGACATGTCAACACGCAGGACCTGGGGGTTCATTCCCGGCTGTCAGAGCCAATGGCGGAGCTTGTCCGGGTTCAGCACGATCCACACCGCCGCGACCTTCGCGCCCGTCACAGTCAGGCTCACCACAGCCACGACCGCACCGGCCCGGCGCAGGACCACGCCGGCCTGTCCGTTCACCGCTTGGACGGTCAGCGCCGTACCCGGCTGAAGGCTCAGCAACTCGGTCACACACTGCGCGACCGCATCGGCCCCGCGGACCGGATGCGGGGCGGCCGCAACCTGCCCGCCGCCGTCGCTGACCACGACCGCCTGGGGCGCGAGCATGCGCCGTAGCGCACCGACACTGCCCGCACTGCAGGCCGTCGCGAACTCGTGGACGATCGACTCGTCCCCGCGCTTCAGTCGGAAGCTCACGTTTCCTCCAGCTCGATCAGGCGGGTACGGCGGCGAGCTTCGCGGGGTTCATCATCCACAGCACTTCATCGATCCCGTCGGCCGACGCGGTCACCGTACAGACGGCGAACACCTCGCCGTCGCGCCGGAGCAACGCGACCGCCCGGTCGTTCGCCGTACTCCACTCGACCTCGACACCGACCCAGAAGCGGGTATGGAAGGCACGGTGGTACTTCGCCACCCGCAACCTGCCGACCACCGGGAAGCGCGAGGCCCGGGCCGCGCCGCCGCCGTCGGAGTAGCTGATCGCGTCCTTGGCCAGCAACTGTTCGAGTGCGGCGAGATCGCCCGAGCGGGCCGCGGCGACGAAGGCGGTGAGCAGCTTGCGCTGCTGGGTGCCACTGATCTCGGTACGGCGTTCGGCCCGGATGCGCTTGCGGGCCCGGCTGACGAGCTGCCGCACCGCCGCCTCGGTGGTCTGCAGGATGGCGGCGAGCTCGTCGTACGGGTAGTCGAACGCCTCGCGCAGGATGTACGCCGCCCGCTCGGTGGGCGAGAGCCTCTCGAGCACGAGCAGTACGGCGAAGCTCAACGCCTCCCCGCGCTCCGCGCCCAGCAGCGGATCGGCGCTGGTGTCCACCGGCTCGGGCAGCCAGGGGCCGATGTAGGTCTCCCGGCGAGCGCGGGCGGACTGGCTCGCGTTGATCGCGAGCCTGGTCACCGCGGTCGACAGGTACGCCACCGGGCTGACGACCGCACTGCGATCGGCGGCCTGCCAGCGCATCCAGACCTCCTGCACCAGGTCCTCGGCCTCACTGTGACTGCCCAGCATCCGGTACGCGATCCCCATCAGGCGCGGACGCACCTCGTTGAAGATCGCGACCGCCTCGTCGAGGTCGTCCGCCTCCGCCATCCCCACCGTCCCAGTGTCAGGCTGAGGATACGGTCGTTCCCGGATCATCACCCTCCAGCGCCTCGATCGCCCCCCGCAGGCTCTGCAGGTCGACTGCCTCCTCCTGAACCTCCACCGGATCGAGCAGCCACTCGCTAGGCGACTCGATCTCGTCGTCGGGCGGCGTCCCCGCCGCGTTCAGCTCGATGTCGGCCTCGACCTCCACCTCGAGCTCGCGCAGGACCGGATCGTCGTTCATCGAGCTCACTTCCCGATGTACTGCGTCGCGAACCACTCGTCGTAGTGCAGCTCACCGAGAGTGGCCGGGCCGACCGGGACCAGGCTGCGCTCGATCAGCTCCGAGCCGAAGTACCGGGCGTGCGTGTCGGTCACGACCTCGCGCTGATCGTTGCGCTCGGCAAGCGCCTTGCGGAAGAACTCGTCCATCCGGTACTCGTCCGGCCCGGCGATGTCGATCCGGGTGTTCAGCGGCTCGCCCACCGCGGTCCGGCCGAGAATCGCCGCCACGTCCTGCGCCGCGATCGGCGCCCACGCGACCGGCGCGATGTGCACCTCGTTGCCCTGGGTCGCCTCGTCCGCGATCGCGCCGACGAACTCCATGAACTGGGTCGCGTGCACCAGCGAGTACGGGATGCCGGAGGCCTTGATCAGCTCCTCCTGGGCGATCTTGGCCCGGAAGTACCCGTTCTCCGGCAGCCGCTCGGTGCCGACGATCGAGATCCCGACGTGGTGCCGGACGCCGGCCTCGGCCTCGGCCGCGAGTACGTTGCCGGTCGAGGTCTTGAAGAACTCCATCACCGCCTTCTCCTCGAACGACGGCGAGTTCGCCACGTCGATCACGGTGTCGGCGCCCTGCAGGACGGCGGCCAGCCCCTCGCCGGTGAGGGTGTTCACGCCGGTGCTCGGCGCGGCCGGCACCGCCTCGTGCCCGTGCTCGGTGAGCTTGGCCACCAGCTTCGATCCGATCAGGCCGGTGCCGCCGATCACGACGATCTTCATCCCAGAATCCTTTCGTTGCCGACGGCATCCCTTGCCGCCCGTCACCAGGTAAGACAGGGCAGTGACCCGGCTTGTGACAGCGGCCTGGTCGAGGCCCTGGTCACAAGCCGCTGACCTGCGCTGTCATAAGAGAGGAAGAGGCCTCGCCGAAAGGAATCGCCCGTGCCCGACTCTGGCCCTGCCCCCTCGATCCGGATCCGGGTCCGGATGACCGCGCGGCCGATCGACGAGCCGCACCGGGTCTCCAGCCAGCTCGAGCTGCTGTTCGACCTGACCTTCGTGGTCGCGGTCGCCGCGGCCACCGAGCAGTTCGCGCACACCATCGCCGAAGGCCACGCCGCGGACGGTCTGCTGTTGTACCTCCAGGTGTTCTTCGCGATCTGGTGGGCCTGGATGAACTTCACTTGGTTCGCCTCGTCGTACGACACCGACGACGTCCCCTACCGGCTGCTCACCATGGTCCAGATGGCCGGTGTCCTCGTCCTCGCCGCGGGAGTCCCGTCCGCCGCCGATCACGGGGACTATCGCACGGTGCTCGTGGGCTACGTGATCATGCGGCTCGCGCTGGTCGCCCAGTGGCTGCGCGCGAGTGTCGAGGACCCCGAACGACGTCGTACGGCGCGCAGGTACGCCCTCGGCATCAGCGTCCTGCAGGTCGGCTGGATCCTGCGCGTGTACCTGGGCGAACGCGACCTGCTCAACGAGTCCGCGCAGCTGGCCGGCTTCCTGATTCTCGTCGCCCTCGAGCTGTCGGTCCCCCGCTGGGCCGAGCGAACCAGCACCACCAACTGGCACCCGCACCACATCGCCGAGCGCTACGGGCTGTTCACGATCATCCTGCTCGGCGAGACGATCCTCGCCGCGACCAACGGCGTACGCCGAGCTCTCGAGGCGACCCAGGTCAGCGCCGAACTGATCACGGTCGCCGCGAGCGGTCTGGTGATGGTGTTCGCGCTCTGGTGGCTGTACTTCCTCCATCCGGCCGGTCCGGGACTGGCCAACCGGCGCGAGGGCTCGTACCGCTGGGGCTACGGCCACTACTTCATCTTCGCCGCGCTCGGAGCTCTCGGGGCCGGCCTGGAGGTCGCTGTCGAGCAGACCGGGCACGAGTTGCACATCTCGCCGACCGGCGTGAGCTACGCCGTCGCGATCCCGGTCGCCGTCTTCATCGGCATGCTGTGGATTGTGCACACGTTCATCTCGTCGACGCCGGCCCTCCATCTCGGCGCTGCGATTCCCGCCATCGTGACGCTCCTCCTGCTTCCGCTCGGCACTCCCCTGGTCGGCTCGGCCGTCACGATCGCTCTCCTGACCGCCACCTGCGTGGCCCTCGCCGGGATCGTGTCCTGGCTCAATGCCGCGGAGGGCGTCAGGCAGTAAGGCCGGACAGCGTGGTCAGGGTGGACCGGATGACGTCCGCCAGGGAGACGCCCTCCGGCTCGGTGATCCAGCGTTCGAACGCCACCCGAAAGACCGCGACGCCGGTCTCCGCCGCCAGCGCCGCGACGTCCGGGCTGACACCTCGGCTCCGCAGCGCCGCGGTGAAAGCGGTGGTGAGCGAGGCCAGCTTGATCAGCTCACGCTCGCGGAGTTCGGGAGTCGCCGTGATCACGACCTGGCGCCGGCGGGAATAGTCCCGGCGGAGATCGTCGAAGAAGTCGCCGGACGCGAGTACGGCGGCCGCAACAGCCTCCATCGGTGTCGCGGACTCCGGTGCGGCGGTCAGCGCCTCGACCATGACCCGCTCGAGTTCCTCGGAGCCGGCGAACAGGACCTCGCGTTTGTCGGAGAAGTGCCGGAAGAACGTCCGCGCGGTCACTCCGGCCCGGTCCGCGATCTCGGCGACGGTCGTGTTGTCGTACCCGCGCTCGGCGTACAGCGCCATCGCCGCCTCCCGCAGCCGTCCCGCCGCGTCTGGTTCCCACCGTGCCATGGGCTCGATCCTAGCTGATGTCATTGACTGACATCACCGGATGTAGCATGGTGATGTCACTGACTGACATCACGAAGGGAACAGCATCATGCGCGTGTTCATCACCGGAGCCTCGGGACACCTCGGCTCCGCAGTCGTCCCGGAGCTCCTCCAGCACGGTCACTCGGTAGCCGGCCTGGCTCGCTCGGACGCTTCCGCGGCTCGCCTCACCGAGTGGGGTGCTGACGTGGTTCGCGGCGACCTCGACGATCTCGACGGTCTGCGCGCCGCGGCCGAGGCGTCTGACGGCGTCATCCACCTCGCGTTCCGGCACGAAGCGATGGTGGCCGGTGACTTCACCGGCGCGGCCGAGACCGACCTGACTGCGGTACGAGCGATCGCGGACGCCCTGGCCGGCACGGACAAACCACTCGTCGGTACGTCGGGCACCGGGCTGCTCGCGCGGGCGAACCTCGGCCGGACCGGCACCGAGGACGACACCCTGCCCGGCGGCTACCGCATCGACGCGGAGAACCTCGTCATCGACCTGGCCGCCAAGGGCATCCGGTCATCGGTCGTCCGGCTGCCGATCGTCCACAGCACACTCGACACCACCGGCTTCGTCCCGTCCCTGATCACGTTCGCCCGCCGCAACGGCTTCTCGGCGTACATCGGCGACGGCACGAATCGCTGGTCGTCGGTGCACACCCTCGATGCCGCTCGGCTCTACCGGCTCGCCCTGGAGTCAGCCCCCGCCGGTACCCGCTTGCACGCGGTCGCCGAAGGCGTGGAGCTACTCCGGATCGCTGAGGCGATCGGCCGCGGGGTCGATGTGCCCGCCCGCTCGATCACCCCCGAGCAGGCGCCCGAGTACATCGGCTTCCTGGCGGCGTTCGCCGGGATCGACAACCCGACATCCGCCGCCCGGACCAGCGAGTTGCTCGACTGGCACCCGACGTACCCGGGCCTGCTGGAGGACCTGTCCGCGGACTTCTACTTCCGAACCGCCCGGACCACAGAAGGGAGCTAGACCTTCAGCACCGGCGCGATCGTCTTCGAGCGGGAGCCTTCGTAGGCGGCCAGGAGGATGCCCAGGACGGCGATGCCCTCTTCCTCGGTGTGGATCGGCCGGGACTTGGTGCGCAGGGATTCGGCGAAGTGGCCGATCTCGGCGACGAAGGTGTCGACGGACTCGAGTTCGAAGCTCTCGGTCTCACCCGACCGGAGCCGGTACGACAACGACGTACCGTCGCTGTGCAGTGAGCCGAGCTCGCCGACGGCGGAGAAGCGCTCGGTGGAGGTGGCCGGCTGATAGGCCCAGCTGGTCACCATCTGGCCGACGACGCCGTTGTCGAACCTGATCAGGACCTGCGCGGAGTCCTCGCCCTCCATGAACTTCAACCGGTGCGTGGAGAGCATCGCGGTCGCCTCGACCGGCAGGCCGCCGGCGAGGTGCAGCATCAGATAGGTGGGGTGGTACCCGGTGTCGATGAGCTCGCCACCACCACTCGTCTTGCTGCTGGCCCGCCAGCCCATCGAGCTCGGGTCGAAGTTGTTGTAGAAGCTGTCGGTGGTGCGGACCTCGTACACGGTCCCGATCGTGCCGGCCTCGATCAGCTCCTTGGCCTTGGCCACGGTCGGCATGAACAGCTGGTTGTGCGCGCACATCAGCGTGACGCCGTGCTCGGTCACTGCTGCCCGCACATCCGCGGCTTCGTCCGCGGTGAGACAGAGCGGCTTCTCACAGAGGATGTGCCGACCGGCCTCCGCGGCCGCGACGATGGCGTCGCGGTGCAGATGGTGCGGCAGGCAGATGTCGACCGCGTCGAGGTCCTCGTTCGCGAGCATCTCGCGATAGTCCGTGTACGGCGTGGCGCCCAGCTCCTCGCCACGCGCCTTGGCCGTCTCCTCGACGGCGTCGGCGACCGCGGTGATGCGAATCTTGTCGGCGTGCGCGCGGTAACCCTTGATATGAGCGGACGCGATCCCGCCGCCGCCGATGAGCCCAACCTTGATCATCACAAGTCTCCTCGGCTGTAGGCGATGGCGCGTCCGGCGTCGGCGGCGTCGTTGGCGGCCACCACCAGCCGGGTCAGCTCGACGGCGCGGGCGATGTTCTCGTCGGCCCGGGTGCCGTCATTGATGTGGTCGACCCACTGCGCGAACGGGTCCTTGCCGTGCTCTGGCACCGAAACCTGCTCGCCGTTCACCGTCAGGACGTTGCCGGCGTCGGTGTAGGTCAGCGTCCCCTCGGTCCCGAAGAGCTCGATCGTGAACGGGTTCTGGCTCGCGAAGCCGGCCTCGATCACGCCGATCTTCTGGTCGCCGTACCCGACCACCACGACAGCGTTGTCTTCCAGGCCACGGCCGGCCACCGAGCGGTACGTCGCATTGATCGTGTCCGGCGTGGAGCCGAGGAACAGTTGCGTCAGGTAGACGGGGTGGCAGCCCAGGTCGGTCAGCGCGCCGCCGATCGCCGTCTTGGGCTCGAAGAACCGTTGTGGCAGCCAGCCCTCGACTCCATCCTTCGGAATCGCGCCGTTGTGGGAGAGCCGGACCCGGCCGTACGTCAGTTGCCCGAGCTTTCCGCTGTCGATGACCTCGCGGATCGCCAGCGTGTAACCGTGTGCGAGGCGCGGCAGCGAGACCGTCAGCTTCACCCCGGCCGCGTCGGTCGCGGCGACGATCTCCTCGGCCTCGGCCACCGTCGGCGCGAGTACCTTCTCGGTGAAGATGTGCTTGCCGGCCTGCGCGACCTTCACCATCAGGTCGCGATGCTCGTTCGTGGCGGTGGTGATCGTGACACCGTCGAGGTCCTCGCGCGCCAGCAGCGCGTCGAGATCGCCGGTGAACTCCACGCCGAACCGGTCGGCGCCGGCCTGACCGCGCTCGGCGTCGTCGTCCCAGACGGCGACCAGCTCCGTTCCCGGATGCTCCTGCGCCTGCCTCGAGTAGTCGCCCGCGTGCACGTGCCAGAATCCCAGGGCCGCGATCTTGAGCGGTTTCGACACCTTGGTCCTCCTCATTCGGAAACGTTTCGGCCAACCGCCGCACCACAGTACAACGTTGTCAACGGCTGTAAAGAGGCTTCGGCGCGCCGGTGTCGTGGCGCATCTATAGTTATTCGGGAGTCCATGATTAAGTGACGGATCCCGACTCCCTGAGCACCACGACTTCACCGAGGACCGCGATGACCCACGAGCCCACCGGTGGTGACCTGTCCCGGCTGCGGCAGCTCAACGCGGCCACCGTGTTGCGGGCACTGCGCGGCGACCGGCCGCTCACCCTGACGGAGTTGTCGAAGCGGACCGGCCTGTCCCGGGCCTCGACCGAGGACGTCGCCCGGGATCTGCTCGGGCGCGGCTGGGTGTCCGAGGTGTCCCCGGCCGAGGGCACGGTCGGCCGCCCGGCCAGGCGCTACCGGTTCCACGCCGAGGCCGGCCGGCTCCTCGGCGTCGACGTCGGCGGACACAAGGTCCTTGCCCTGGTCACCGATCTCGAGGGCGAGGTGCTGAGCCAGGCCCGGATCGCGGTGTCCCCCGAAGCCGGTCGCCGCGAGCGGCTGGCCGGGCTCGACGAATGCGTGGCCACCGCTCTGGCCGGCGCTGGAGTCAAGGCCGGCCAGATCTGGTCGACCGGGGTCGCGACCACCGGGCTCGTCGACGGCACGGGCAAAGTCATGCTGTCGGACTCGCTGCCCGAGTGGACCGGAGTCGAGCTGGCCGCGCACCTGCGTCGGCTGGTTTCCGGGCCGGTCCGCGTGGAGAACGACTGCAAGCTCGCCGCCCTGGCCGAGACCTGGCACGGCGTCGCCCGGTACGCCAAGGACGTGGTGTTCCTGCTGGCCGGGCTGCGCACCGGTGCCGGCCTGATCATCGACGGGAAACTGCACCGCGGCTTCGCCAACTGGTCGGGCGAGATCGGCGCACTGCCCGCGGCCGGCTGGCTCCGGGCGCCCGAGCACCTGCGCGGCTGGCTCGGCTCCGGCGAGGAGGTCGAGCGCGTCTTCCTGGCCGCCCGGGACGGCGACCGGGAAGCGATGCGAGCGGTCCGCGGTTACGTCCGGGACATCGCGGTCGGCGCGTCCGCGCTCGTCCTCACCCTCGACCCCGAGCTCGTCGTCATCGGCGGCGGGTTCTCTCGGTCGGCCGACGTACTGGTTGAACCGCTCCGACGGGAGCTGGACCGCTGGTGCCTGCGTACTCCCGAGATCCGGGTCTCGGCCTTCGCGGACCTCGGCGTGGCCCTCGGGGCGGTCCGGCTGGCCCTCGAAGAGGTCGACTCCACGCTCTACAACGGACCCGACCTGGCCTCTCCCACGCTTTTCCTCCGGGTCTGAAGCCTTGACATAGTTTTCCTGGACTCCATGATTATTCCCATCGCCCGCCCAGCGAGAGGAACCACTATGCGTCCCGTCCCGCGTTCCCTCCGATTACGCACCGGCGTGGTCGCCGGCGCGCTGCTCGCGGCGCTGATGGTGGTCTCCCCCGCCAGCGCGACGATCAGCGCCGGCTCGGCGACCAATACCTCGACCACTGTCAGCTACCAGTTCTCCTACACCGGCTCCCCGCAGTACCTCCGCGTGTACGTCGACACCGACCGGAACGCCGCGACCGGCTTCGCCCAGGGCGGTACGGGCGCCGACTACTTGCTGGAGAACGGCAGCCTGTACCAGCACACGGGCACCGGCTGGAGCTGGTCGCTCGTACGCACAGTCACCTTCTCCGGTACGGGCGCGGTCGCGCGGTGGACCGTGAACCGCGCGGATCTCGGCGAGAGCGCTTCCCCGAACGACGCCGACCTGATCTTCCAGGTCGAATCGCCGCTGGAGACGGCGAGCAAGTACACCCACGTCTACAGCGGGGGCGGCGGGTCCGGGAGCACGGTGACGTACACAGCGTCGACCGACAACTTCGCCAACCCGGAGCGCGGTTTCTACCACCACACCGGCGACTGCGACAAAGCCGACTTCTCACAGACCACCCTGCAGAACTACCGGACCAGCCAGGGCATCTCGCTGGTGATGTGCGTGTTCTACCTGGCCGAGTACAAGAACGGCCCGATCGCGCAGGCGGCGCTCGACCAGTTGCAGCAGCAGATCGACACCGTCCGTGCGGCCGGTCTCAAGATGGTCCTGCGGTTCGCCTACACGACGTCGACCGCCGGCGACGACGCGACCAAGGCCCGTGTCCTCGCGCACCTCGACCAGTTGGCGCCGTACCTGAGTGCCGGTAAGGACGTCATCGCGGTCGTGCAGGCCGGGCTGATCGGAGCCTGGGGTGAGTGGTACTACACGCAGAACTTCGGCAACGCCGGCACGATCACGACGACCGACTGGGCCAACCGCAAGGCCGTGACCGACAAGCTGCTCAGTGTCGTGCCGTCGAGCCGGATGGTGCAGCTGCGGACGCCGAAGTTCAAGCGGACGATGTACTCGACCACTCCGGTGCAGTCGGCCGACGCGTACAACGGCTCGGCGCTCTCCCGGCTCGGTCACCACAACGACTGCTTCCTGGCCAGTCCCGACGACTTCGGCACCTACGAGAACACCGCGGTCGAGTACCCGTACCTCCAGGCGGAGACGACGTACGTCGCCATGGGTGGTGAGACGTGTGGTTCGAACCCACCGCGGTCCACCTGCCCGACGGCCACCGGCGAGCTCGCCCAGTTCCACTGGTCCTTCCTGAACACCGACTACGAGCCCACGGTACTGAACTCCTGGAACACCGGCGGCTGCCTCACCGACGTCACCAAGAAACTCGGATACCGCTTCCGCCTGGAGACCGGCACCTATCCGGCGACCGCCGCACCCGGCGGCAGCCTGCCCGTGTCGCTGACCGTCCACAACGACGGCTACGCGACGCCGTTCAACCCGCGCAACCTCGAGCTGGTCCTGCGGAACACGTCGACCGGCACGAACTACCAGCTCGCGATGAGCTCCGACCCACGCCGCTGGACAGCCGGCGCGTCGACCACCGTGTCGCAGACCCTCACGCTGCCCGCGAATCTTCCGGCAGGCTCCTACGCCTTGCTGCTCAACCTGCCGGATCCACTCCTGTCCACCCGCCCCGAGTACTCGATCCGTCTCGCGAACCAGGGCACCTGGGACGCCGCGAGCGGAATGAACTCGCTCCTGCACACCCTCACCGTCAGCTAGCTAGGAGACTCCGCATGAGACGGCTTGCTGCAGCTCTCGCCTCGCTCGGCCTGTTGCTACCGGCCCAGTCGGCGATGGCGCACAACGAACCGACCACCACCACCCGCACCTACGTCGCGTCCGACGAGGTGATCGCCAACCAGGAGCGTGGGTTCTACCACCACGAGGAGACGCACTACCGGGCCGACGGCTCCGGCTACGTGCCACTCGACCTGACCTCCCTGCGGAACTTCCGGACGCAGGAGAACATCACGCAGATCCTCCGGATCTTCTACCTGGAGAAGTTCGCCAAGCAGGACGTGATCGACCAGCACTACCTCGACCTGGTCAAGGCCGACTTCGCCACCGCCCGCGCGGCCGGAGTCAAGATGATCGTCCGCTTCGCCTACGCCCTGCCGGGCGACGGCTGGCCGCCACCGACCCCGTACGGGGACGCTCCGGTGTCCCGGGTCGTCAAGCAGATCAAGCAACTCGCTCCGATCCTGCGGGCGAACTCCGACATGATCGCCGTCGTCCAGTCCGGCTTCGTCGGGCTCTGGGGTGAGGGCTACTACACCGACTACTTCTCCGACCCGGCGGACCCGAGCCAGGTCTCGGACCAGAACTGGGCCGACCGTAAGGCAGTGATCGACGCACTGCTTCAGGCGTTGCCGAAGGACAGGATGGTCCAGGTGCGGACGCCGTACATGAAGCAGCGGATGTACGGCGTACCGACCGGGACCGCGGGCGGGCTGACCGCGCAGCAGGCGTACAACGGCTCTGCGGTGGCGCGGATCGGCCAGCACAACGACTGCTTCCTGGCCAGCCCGGACGACTTCGGCACGTACCTGAGCGACCCGGTCGAGCTCGACAAGGATTTCGTTGCCCAGGACACCAATTACGTGCCCGAGGGCGGCGAGACCTGCGCGGTGAACTCACCACGATCGGACTGGGATTCGGCGTCGGCCGAGATGGCACGACTGCACTTCTCGTTCCTGAACATCGAATACAACCGGGACGTCCTGGATACCTGGGGCGACAACCTCACGACCGCCAAGCAGAAGCTGGGCTACCGGTTCGCGCTGGTGCAGGGCACCTACACGGACAAGGCCCGGCCGCGCGGTGATGTCCGGGTCAACCTGCAGATCCGCAACGACGGCTGGGCCGCGCCGTACAACCCGCGGCAGGTGCAGCTGGTCTTCCAGAACGACAAGCACACCTTCAAGGTGAACGTCCCCGCCGACCCCCGCCGCTGGGGCGCCGGTACAACTACCACCCTCAACCTCAAGGTCCCCGCACCGCCGGTGCCGGGCAAGTACAAGCTGCTGCTCAACATCGCCGATCCGAAACTCCAGTCCCAGGCCCGACTGCCGGGTTCCAGCGAGACGTACAACTCGGTGTACGCCGTACGTCTCGCCAACAACGGAACCTGGCAGCCGGCCACCGGCTACAACGACCTGGGTCAGACGGTCACGGTCAACTGATAGGAGTCCACGGACCGTACGGCGATCCCGGCGGCTGGTTCCGGGTCCACCACTTGGCGCGGTACTTCTTCTCCTTGTAGACGACCACATCGCCGGTGTCGAAGATCCGGGACGACGTCCAGATCGCCGTACCGTCCTCCGTCATCGCGAGCTCCTGCCAGGCGCCGTACGCGTCGCCTGGCGGGAGCAGGACGCTGGCCCACGCCGCTTCGTACGGCTTGCCCTGGTACGCGACCTTCGCTCCGGCGCGATAGAGCGTTTTCGCGTTCCAGGCCGGCGGCAGGTTGACCGTCAGCGTGGCCGCTCCCTGGGCCGGTTCGAAGGTGTCGCTTCCCGAGTATGCAGCGGTCAGCGCATGGTTGCCCACGGCAAGACCGACCGGAAGCGAGAACGTCGCCTTGCCCGCGGACACCGGCGCAGTACCGCGGACCTTGGTGCCTTCGCGGAGTTCGACGGTACCCGTCACCGGTAGGCCGCCCGCGGTCACGTTGACCGTGACCTTGGCCACCGTACCCCACTCGACCGGCGCCGCGGTCACGGTCACCACAGGCTGACCCTTGCGGGTCCGGAACACGGCCGGCTGCGTCACCGCGACACCGTCGTCCGCACTCTTCGCCGAGACGATCCACGCGTACGACGTCGCCGGCGACAGCCCGGACCACGTCGTACTCGCGGTGCCGTTGGCGACCACGCTGTCGGTCCCGATCACACCGGTCGGCACGTAAGCGGCCAGCGAATCGGTCGAGAACGACGTCTTGCGGGTGGTCAGGTCGACCGGCAGCGTCAGGTTGTCCTCCGCACCGTTGTACCGCGGCTTGGTCTGGCTGCCGTCCTGGCGGATGTCGTACTCGGTCGCCCCGAAGTTGTTCAGGAACGGCGAGTACGTGTCGATGTGCATCTCGGCACGCTTCACGTCGAACTGCAGCAGCCGCAGGAAGCTCGCCCCGAACTGCAGCCGGTCGGTCGCCTTGTGGTCCGGCGTACCGTCGCCGTTGACGTCGATGTTGCCGGCGGCATCGACCAGTCCGGGCCACAGCTCACCGGCCGGCACTGTGTAGAACTGGTAGTCCGCGAGCAGCTCCACCACGTCGTGCGCGACGGTGACGCCGACCTTGGTCTTCAGGTTGGTACCGACGCCGTGCTCGTGACCGGCGAGAACCAGGAAGACGTTCGGGTTGTTCTCGACGACCTGTTTGTACAGCGGCGAGCCGTCCGGTGTGGAGAAGCCGGTGTCCCGGCCGTCCGGGTTCGTCGACGGGCGCAGGTAGTCGTGCGAGAGCAGGATCCCGTTGCGATCCTTGTACCGCTTGAAGATCGAGGCCGCCCAGTTCGCTTCCTCCGGCGTCACGCCGTACGACAGACCGACCGCGACGAAGTCCAGACCGCCGGCCGAGAACAGGACGTAGTTGTTCTGGTTGTCCTTGCCCGGAGTGATCGAGCCGTCCGCGTTCACCTTCTCGTCCCACGCGTGGTACTCGGCACCGGCCGGCCACGCCTTCGACACCTCGCGGTACCGGTCGGCGCTGAACATCTTGCTGAACCGGGAGTCCGGTCCGGTCTCCGCGCCGAGCTGGTTGTCGTGGTTCCCGGCGATGACCTGGTTGATCACGCCCTTCTTGTCCAGGATCGCCTGGTAGCCGGACGCGAGTGCCAGTTCCTTGTCGACCTCCTCGCTCAGGCCGGGCCGCTGCAGCGAGCCGTCCGGGTTCTTCGCCAGCGGGTCGTAGTAGTCGTTCTCGATGATGTCGCCGGTGTGCGCGGCGTACGAGATCTTGCGGCCCGCGCTGTTGTCCGCGATCCACTGCACCTCGTTGCGGTACGCCGCCGCCCAGATCGCCTGCTCCTCGGCGGTCATCACGTCACTCGGCTCTTTGACGCCGTCCCAGTCGTCGTACGTGCCACCGGCCGCACCCTCGGTGAGGTACTGCGTGTCGGTGAAGTGCGCGATCGAGAAGTCGTACGACGCCGGGTCCTCGAAGTGATCCTTGTCGTTCTGCGCCGACGCGTCCCGCGGGGAGAGGTCATCGGCGAACGGGTCCTCGCCGGTCACCAGCACGTGGACGACGGCGCCGTCGCGGTACTGGCCGGCGACCTGAGTGGTGAGCACCGTGCTCGGCCCGGCCTGACCGCGGCCACTCGTGAGCGCGTCCCACTTCTTCCCGACGGGATCCCAGACCCGCAGCGCCACCACGCGCTTCGGGTCGACGGTGCCCTCCCAGCGCAGGGTCGGCGTACTTCCCTTGGCGCCGAGGTCGAGGTCGTAGCGCTGGAACACCACGTCGCGACCCGAGGCCGTGTCGATCGTCTCGCCGTCCAGCGGGCGCAACGAGTCGACCTTGACGTTCTGATCGTGCGCGACGTCGAGCGTGGTCGGCACCGCGGCCGCCTCGCCCTGGTAGCCGGCGGACGGGATGACCACGTCCGCCTTCGTGAACGTCGCCGTCAGCGGTACGCCGTCCTCCCCCGGGATCTTCGCAGACAGCGCGGCCGCCTGCTCGTTCACGCCGGTGACTGTTGCCGCGAGGTCGGTCGGGACGTCGGGGATGCTCGCACTGGTGAAGTGGATCTCCCGGGTGGCCGTGTTGCCGAGGGCATCGGCCGCGGTCACCGCGATCGTGTGGGTGCCGGCCGGCAGGCCGTGACCGATCTGATCGCCTTGCTTGACCACGGTGCCGTCGAGCGTGATCACCGGCGTACCCGCGATGGCCGACGCATCCTTGACGCTGACCATCAGCGCCACGGTCGACGTGAGCCGCTGGCCCTCGGCCGGGACGCTGCTCTCGACCACCGGAGCGGTGTTGTCGACGGTGAACCGGCGGGTCGCGGTCTTGTCGCCGACGACGGCCTCGATGGTGTGCGCGCCGTCCGCGATCGCGGTGGTGTCGACATCCGCGCGCCGGCCGAGCGCCGCGCCGGTGACGTCGAACAGGATCGTCTTGCGTAGTGCGGCGTTGAAGCTGCTGCCACAGGTGCCGTCGCCCAGGTAGACCGTGACCGGCGTACCGGCCGGGTACGTCGCGGAGCCGATCGTGACGTTGCTCTCGGCAACTTCCTTGGTCAGCTGCGTGGCATTCGCACCGCTCGGGGCCAGCTCGAAGTCCCGGAGCGTGAAGTCGTCGTAGTTGTCACAACCGCCGGGCTTCGCACTGCCGTGGTCGGTGCCGGCCACGAACTCGAGCACGTTCACACCAGGGACGAGCCACTCGTTCGGGAAGGTCAGGTCCGCGGTCTCCTTCTCCCAGACGCCGAGGTCCAGCGGGATGCCATTGATCCGCACCTTGTTGTCGTAGCCGTTGTCCGAGCCGTTCCCGCCGATGAACACCTTCAGGTGGGCGTCGCCCCCGCTCCCCAAGGTGTCCACGGTCTTGGTGGTCGGCGCATCCGCGATCGTGAAGTGGAACTCGGCCTCCTTGTTCGGACCACACGTGCCGTCGCCGAGCGCCAGGATCGCGTCGGTCGTCTCGGCCTTCGTGGTGGTCGAACCGGTTGTGGTCAGGAGGTACGTCGTACCGCGCGTGATCGATCCCGAGGTGCTCAGCGCGAGGTTCGGCGTACTGAGCTTGAAGTCGTCGTGATTCGCGCAGGTCGCGCCGTTCAGCGTGCCGTTGTAGTCGCCGGTCTTCACCTGGACCACGTTGTCGCCGGACTTCAGGAAGCGCTGCGGGAGCTTGATCGACGCGGCTTCCGCGCCGCTCACGCCGTAGTCGCCACCGAGGTCGACACGGTTGCCGTTGACAAGCAAGTAGTTGTGGTACCGCGCTTCGACCGAGTTGCCCGCCTCGACCGTGACGCCGAAGGTCGCCGTCCCCGTGGCCAGGCTCTCGGCGTTCTCCGCGGGCTTGTCGTCGATCGCGAGCGACTCGACACCGCCCTGACTGCCGACCGGTACGGCGGCGATCACCGGCTGCTCACCCTTGACCAGGGTCCCGTCCGCCGGAGTCAGCTTGGCGGCGCCGGCCGGGGCGTTGTTGACCTGGATGGTGGCGATCGTGGTCGCGCCGGACGCGGTGGTCGCGGCGATCGTGTGCTCGCCGTTGCCGAGCTGCGTCGTATCCAGGTCCTTGCGGAGTCCCGCCGTGCTGCCGGCCTCGCCGGACAGGACGAAGGTGAGGTCCTGCGTGAGGAGGTGCTTCGAAGTGCCGCACGTTCCGTCGCCGAAGCTGTAGCTGAAGTCGTTCTGCTCGCCGTCGATCGCCACGCCGAGAAGGCTCAGGCTGATGCTGCTCAGCGGGAAGTCGTCGTAGTTCGGGCAGCGGCCGCCCTCGCCGTACGGCAGTACGTCGTAGCCGACGGCGGCGGTGTTGGTCGTGTCGACCCAGGCCGCGCCGGCGTGCACGGTGACGGTGTTGACGCCGGTACGCAGCCAGTCGCCGGGCAGGTCGAGGCGGCCGTTGAGCCCGCCCGCGATGTCCGGGAAGTAGACGCGATCGGTGCGGCCGTTGACGGTGATGTAGTTGTGGTACCGCGCTTCGGCGCCGTTGCCGCCCATGTCGAACGCGAAGTGCGCCGTACCGGCGGTCTTGTCCGCGTCGATCTGCCGGCCGTCGACCTTCAGCGCGACGACCGAGTCGTTCTCCGCGGTCGGCTCGGCGGTGACGGTCGTCGTACCCTCCAGCGTCTGACCGTCGTGCAGGTTGAGCGCGGGTGCGCCGGTCGACTCGGCCGCGGCGGCCGCCTCCGCGCCGGAGGTCGTCGAGATGATCGCGGCGCCGGAGCCGGCGACGAGCGCAACCGCCACCAGGACCGAGACGGTGCGCAACCGTCTCCAGCCTGTGCGCAGTCGGTGGGTCATGTTTCTCCTCAGGCGGTGAGATGGATCGCGGCGAGCGCGGTCATGACGACGCCGGCCAGCGTGATGCCGGTGGCGGCGAGAAGGGGTGCCACACGGGTGGCGAGCTGCAGCAGGTGGCGGGACTGACCGCCGCGTACGACGACTGTGCTGCCCGCGACCGCGAGCAGGCCGACGCCGAACAGCACCACGGCCATGCCGAGGCCGAACGTGATCACGAGCAGGAGCGCGAAGCCGGCGCGGCCGAGGAAGAGGCCGGCCACGAGCACGAGGAACGCGGACGGCGACGGGGTCAGGCCGCCGGAGATCCCGAGCAGGAACAGCCCGGGCCGCGACGTCTCCGCATGCCCATGTCCATGCCCGTGGCCGTGTCCATGTCCATGTCCATGTCCCTTGTGGGTATGGCGCCTGAGCAACCAAAGCCCGGTCATCACCACGAGCAAGCCACCTACCAATTGCAACGCGGTGGTGACCTGCTCCATCTGAAGGAAGTCAGCAAGTGAAAGGAACGTCCACGCCACTCCGATGATCAGCACACTCAACGTATGCATCACCGCCACCGATCCACCCAGCCAGGCGGCATCCCGAACACGCCCCCGCTCCCCCACGAGGTACGCAGCCGCCAGACTCTTCCCGTGCCCCGGCATCACTGCATGCCCTGCTCCCGCGGCGAACGCCGGCACGAAGGCGAGCGGCGGCACGCCCGGCGAATGCAGGAAGCCCTCGAGCTGATCGGTCAGGCTCATGCCGGACTCCGCCGCCTGACGCGCCGGACGCCGACTGCCGCGGCGACGGTCAGCAGCAGCGCCCCACCGACCACGGCACCGAGCTGCACGGCAGCACTTCGCCCGACACCTGAGGCGGTCGCCGTTCCCAGCGTCCACTCGTGGCTGTCGTCGCCGTCGCCGTACACCGCACGTGCACCGTTCGGTCCGGTGGCGAGTGTCTTGTACGCCGGGTTGAGATCGGTCAGCGTCTTCACCGTCACCGACACCGCACCCAGCGGCCCGGGACAGGAGTAGTCGATCGCGACACCGGTCTTGGCCACGTCCCCCGGCGGCTGAACGGACCCTGTGCACTGGCGCCCGCGGCTGGCCACCGTGATCTGCCGCAACAGATAGTCGGTGAACTTGGACGACGGTCCGATCGCCACCGAGTCCGCCGGCTCGAAGATCACCGCGCCGTCCATCATCACCCGGTCCCGCGGAAGTACGCCGAGCGCGACGCCGAGTAGCGTCAGATCGTCAAGCCCGCCGACCTTCCACCGCACGTGCACGACCTGGCCGTCCCCAGCGATCGTGACCGTCTGCGGGTCGCCGAACGGATGCGCCGACGCCGGCTGAATCCCGGCGAACAGCACCACCAGACCGGCCACGCACGCGCACAGCCGTCGTTGGAACACAGGCAAGGTCAACGCTCCGGATGCTCACAGTCCCCGATCCCCACCGCGCTGGACGCGCGATCGGGCCGGACTCTGTCAGATCACGGGGGCGCCCAGGCAACCAGAAGGTGAACGATTGCCTGCCACCTCGGCTAATCAGAAAACCACCAACTAACCCGGCTAGGACGAGACCGACTCGTCCGGTGGGGTCGTCCGGCTCGCAGCGTTCGTCATGGCCGTGGCCGGGGCGGTGTCGTGGGAGATGCCGGCGGCGGCGTACGCGTCGGCCTCGTCGAGGGTTTCGTGGGCGAGCAGTTGCTCGGCGAGGGAGTCGAGGCGGTCACGGTTCTCGCGGAGCAGGCGCCTGGCTTCGGCGTAGCACTGCTCGATGAGCCGACGTACCTCTGCGTCGACGGTGTTGAGGAGTTCGTCGGACACATTCGCCAGCCGCGCGTCGCCTTCGGGTGGGAGGACGGAGACCGGGCCGATCGCCTCCGACATCCCCCAGCGGCCGACCATCGAGCGGGCGATCCGGGTCGCGGTCTCGAGGTCGCTCTCGGCGCCGGTGGTGACCACGCCAAGCACCTCCTGCTCGGCCGCCATCCCGCCGAGCGCGCCGATGATGCGGCCACGCAGGTACTCCGTGTCGTACCCGTACCGATCCATCTCGGGCGTGGACAGCGTGACTCCGAGCGCCCGGCCGCGCGGGATGATCGACACCTTGCGCACCGGGTCCGCACCGACCTGGATCATGCCGAGTACTGCGTGTCCTCCTTCGTGGTACGCAGTACGCCGTCTCTCCTCCTCCGGCATCACCACGTTGCGGGCCGTACCGAGCTGGATCTTCTCGAGCGCGTCGCTCAGGTCGCGCTGGTGGATCTCCAACTGCCCTTGCCGGGCTGCGGACAGGGCGGCCTCGTTCAGCAGGTTGGCGAGATCGGCGCCGGTCATGCCGGGCGTAGCCCGGGACACCGCGCCGAGGTCGGCGTCCGCGGCGAGCGGCTTGCCGCGGGCGTGCACCCGGAGGATCTGTTCGCGGCCCTTCTGGTCCGGCGCGTGCACGGTGATCGTGCGGTCGAAGCGGCCCGGCCGGAGCAGCGCCGGGTCGAGAACGTCGGCACGGTTCGTGGCAGCGAGGACGACGACGCCCTCGGCGCCGGAGAAGCCGTCCATCTCGGTCAGGATCTGGTTCAGCGTCTGCTCGCCCTCGTCGTGCCCGCCGATCGACCGGGCACCGCCGCGGGCGCGTCCGATCGTGTCGATCTCGTCGATGAAGATGATCGCCGGCGCGACCTTGCGGGCCTCGCCGAACAGCTCCCGGACCCGGCTCGCCCCGACGCCGACGATCATCTCGATGAACTCCGAGGCGCTGGCCGAGAAGAACGGTACGCCGGCCTCACCGGCGGTCGCGCGGGCCAGCAGTGTCTTGCCCGTGCCGGGCGCTCCGGCCAGCAGCACACCCTTCGGAGCGCGCGCACCGAGCCGCCGGTACTTGCCGGGATCCTTGAGGTAGTCGACGACCTCCTCGATCTCGGCCTCGACCTCGTCGATCCCGGCGACGTCGGCGAATGTCACCCGGACACTGCCGGGTTCGACCGGCTTCTTCTGCTGACCGCCGCCGCCGAGCAGGCCGCCGAGACCACCGCCGGCCGCCCGCTGGCGCCGGAACAGCCAGAAGTAGAAACCGACCAGCAGCAGGATCGGCGCGAACGAGATCAGCAGGTTCCAGAGCACTCCACGCTGCTGGACCACCGGCGTGGCCCGGACCGTCGCACCACCCTTCTGCAGCGCCCCGAACAGATCGTCGTTGGCGAACGTCGGTCGCTCGGTGGTGAACTTCGTGTACGTCGAGTCACTCTTGCCCGGGACCGGAGCGGCTTGTTTCAACCGTCCCTCGATGGTGTCACCACGGGAGAACACCTCGGCGACGTTCTGCTTCTGCACCTGGGCGGTGAAATCGGTGTACGCGATGGTCTGCTCGCCGCCGGACATCTGGTCCTGCATCGTGGTCAGCAGGAACAGGACCAGGTAACCCCCGACGATCCAGGCCGCCCACCGCCACCACCGGGGCCGCTTCGGCCGGTTGCCGTCGCCACGACCAGTCGGCAGCCCCTCCGTCCGCCACGGCTTGTGCGGCGGGCGCTGCGGACCGCCGGCCGGCTCGCCCCGATCGGCGCCTTCCCCCCGACCGGAGGTCGGCTGATCCTGCGGCGGCTGATCCTTATCACTCATATCTCGGCTCCGCTGGGTGACGGCTGCGTGCCCTGGACACGCGGCTGGAACCAACATAGGACTTGACCATGCGTTCCGACATCGCACCGGGCGGCAGGTTCCCGGACTACGAGTTGCCCGACCACACCGACGTACCGCGCCGGCTCAGCGAGTTGCAGGGCGACGATCCGATGATCCTGACGCTCGCCCGCGGGCATTACTGCCCGAAGGAACACCAGCAGCACCAGGAGCTCGCGGCCTTCTACCCCAAGATCGCGGTGTCCTATACGCAGATCGTGACGATCGCGACCGACGAGCACCACACGCTGCAGGAGTTCCGCGCGTCGGTCGGGGCGCAGTGGCCGTTCCTGTCCGATCCAGGCCGGATCGTGCAACGCGACCTGGACATCCAGGAGTACACCGACCCGGACAACGACCCGATGATCCCGCACACGCTGGTGCTCAAGCCCGGGCTCGTCGTCCACAGCATCTACAACGGCTACTGGTTCTGGGGCCGGCCGACGATCGCCGAGCTCTGGCAGGACCTCCGCGCGGCGAGCAGCGAGATCCGCCCCGACTGGGATCTGAGCAAGCCCGGCCTGCGCGAGGCCTGGGAAGCCGGCGACTACTCGTCCTTCCACGGCTGGGACAAGAAGGCCGCCGCCGAGAGCTGAGCGGCCGGCAGGCCGTCGTACCCTGGCGCATGGTCACTCCAGTGGTGCTTGATTGTGATCCGGGGCATGACGATGCGATGGCGTTGTTGCTGGCGATCGCCGATCCTGCGGTCGAGCTGTTGGCGGTCACGACGGTTGCCGGCAATCAGACGGTCGACAAGTGCACGGTGAACGCGCGGCGGGTGATGTCGCTGGCGGGCGTGGCCGATGTGCCGGTCGCCAGAGGTGCCGACCGGCCGTTGGTACGACGGTTGCGCATCGCCGACGACGTCCACGGGCAGACCGGGCTCGACGGCCCGCGGTTCGACACCGAGCCGTCGGTGCCCGAGTCGCCGTCAGCGGCCCACGACGTGTTGGTCGACGTACTGCGGAAGCACCCGACGCCGGTCACCATCGTGGCGACCGGAGCACTCACGAACATCGCCCGACTGCTGTCCGCGGAGCCGTCGCTGACCACGAAGATCGCCGAGATCGTGTGGATGGGCGGCTCGACGGACCGCGGCAACATCGCACCGCTCGCGGAGGCCAACGCGTACGTCGATCCCGAGGCGGCCGACCAGGTTCTCCGGTCGGGGGTCCCGTTCACCATGTGCGGGCTCAACGTCACCCATCAGGCGCTGGTGACGGACGATGTCCTCGGGCACTTCAACCAGATCGGGACGCCGCTGGCCGGGATCTGCGTCGAGTGGATGACGTTCTTCGCCTCGACGTACCGGCGGCTCTGGGGGTTCGAGGCGCCGCCTCTGCACGATCCGGTCGCCGTCGCCCGGGTCATCGATCCGGCGATCGTCGGCTGCGTCGAGGCGAACGTCGTGATCGAGACCCAGGGCGAATGGACCGCGGGGGCAACCGTGGTCGATCTCTTCAACTACACCGGTCGCGCACCCAACGCTCGGGTGGCTGTCGAGCTGGACCGCGAAGCCTTCTGGACCAAGATCGCCGACGCCGTCGCCGCGCTTGGCTAGATGGTGAGAACGAGACGGCCGCTGGTTTCGCCGGTGGCTTGACGCTGCCAGGCGGCACCGATGTCGGCGAGGGTGACAGTCTCGTGGGCGACCGCGATCGCGCCGGTGGCCGCGTGCTGCAGTACGGCGGTCACGGCGTCGCGGCGCTGCTCCGGGGTGATGGCGTTGTTCGTGTAGCCGAGGACGCTCGCCGTACGGCTGCGCAGAATCGACGAGGAGAACGTCGCCGCATCGCCACCGGAACCGCCGATGTTCACCAGCCGCCCGCCGGCGGCCAGCACCCGGGCGGCTGCCGTCGCGGCCACTCCGAACACCGGATCGATCACCACATCGACATTCGCCGCGCCGAGGCGAGTGGTCAGCTCGTCCACATCGGTGCTGAAGGCAACCACCTCGTCGGCACCCGCGGCCAGTGCTCGCTCCCGAGCCGCGTCCGAGCGGATCAGTGCGACGACCCGCGCGGCACCGAGGACCCGGGCCGCGCCGATCGCAACCTGGCCGACCGCGCCGCCACCACCGAGCACCAGCACCTGCTCCCCCGCGCGGAGCTGGGCCCGCCAGGTCAGCGACATCCAAGCCGCCACCGCGGACAATCCCAGCGCGGCCACCGCCGGATCCGGGACCGGCGTGTCCAGCACCACCAGATCGGCATCGGGTACGGCGCACCGCTCGGCGAAGCTGCCGTCACCCGCGGCCATCCCGGCCGAAGTCGCGAAGAACACCTTCGTCCCGGGTGACACCACCTCGGACTGCTCGACCACGCCGACCCCTTGAACCCCTGGAACATAAGGGAGTTTCGGCTGACCGAAGTACGACGTACCGGACGCACACAGCAGATCCAGCGGTACGACGGGCGCAGCGGTCACGCGGACGATGGAGATCCCCGCCGCGGCGACCGGGTCCGGGTGATCAGCGTGCGACGGTGGTTCGCCATGGGTGTGCAGGACGGCAGCGCGCACCTCGGCCTCCTTAGGTGGCGATATCGGGATACGGCAGCGACAGATGCTGCAGTGCGCGACCGTAAGCCAGCTGGTACTCGAGCGGTCCATGGTCGCGCTCGAACATCGCGATGAACAAGGTCAGCGTGAGGAACGGGTGCGCACCAAGTCCGAAGAGTGCCACATGATCCTGCTCGCGCAGCGCCGTACGCTCTTCGTCGGTGAAGCTGAGCCAGGTGGAGCGCTCTCCGGTGTGGCAGTTGAGGATCTGGTTCGCCATCTCCGCCTCCCACCAGCTGACGGTGCCGGCGGCGTCCTCGCGGTAGCGCTCGACCAGGTCCGGGTCGCGGTCCACTGTGTAGAGGAACTTGTTCAGGAGGTACTTGCTCATGCCGGCACTCCGTTCGGGTACCAGGTGAAGTACGCCTCCATGGTGTGGAAGAGGTCGAGTGAGTCGACGTGGTCCGCCTTCGCACCCGCCCCGGCGACACCCATCATCAGCATGAAGTCCATGAACCCGTGTGTCGCGTTGCCCGGCTGATGCAGGCTGTCCAGCGTCACCTCGGCCAGGCAGCCCTCCAGATCACCGCTCGCGATCCAGTCCACCGCCTTGCGATCGAACTCCGGATCCGGCCCGTGCGCACCGAACTGCCGCGGGCCGCCCAGCTCGAGCGACAGGTGCCCGGTGCCGATGATCGCCACCCGCGCGTCGATCGGCCACGACTCGACCAACTGCCGGATCGTCTTGCCGAGCTCGACGAACCGGCCCGGCCGGGGCAGCGGCGGCGCGAAGATGTTGGTGTAGATCGGCACGATCGGCAGGTCCGCTTCGGGGCGGAGCGTGATGATCGGGCAGGTGATGCTGTGGTCGATCCGCAGCTCGTTGCTGAAGGCAAGGTCGAAGCCGGCGTCCAGCCCGTTGCGCAGGATGTGCCCGGCCAGCCGCTCCTCCCCCGCCAGCGTCATCCGCGGCAGCCCGAACTCGCGTTCCTCGTTGTACCAGTTGGCGTCGAAGGACGGCGCTTTGCCGACCAGGAACTGCGGCATGTTGTCGAGCCACAGCTGATGGAAGTGGTCGCTGCCGACCATCACCAGGATGTCCGGCCGGGCCTTGGTGAGGGTCTCCCGGAACGCCTCGATCTTCGCCACCCACTCGTCGGCGAACGGCGGCCGGTCGGCACCGGTGGCGGTACTCGCGCGGTAGTAGAACGGGTGATGGGTCGAGGCGATCACCGCCGCGACTGTGGCCATCTGCAGCTCCTTCAGGTTGCGGGATCGACGTACACGGCGTTGCGGTCGACGGTCAGGTAGGCGTCCATGCCGATCGGCCGGCGGCGTTCCTCGGCGATCTGCCCGAGCAGGCCGGCCGCCCTGGCCAGCAAGGCGAACCCACGCAGCAGCTCGACCGGCAGCCCAAGGTCCGCCAGTGCGGCGCCGCAGACGCCGGCGCCGTTCAGCGGAAGCTTGCGGCCGAGGACCTGCTCGTGCACTCGCCCGATCGCCTCGAAGAGTCGTAGATGCGGGCCTTCCAGCCCCTCCTCCCGGGCGATACCGATCAGCACCGGCGTCCGCGGGTCCTGCACCTTGTGCACCGGATGCCCGAGGCCTGGGACGTACTTCTTCGCCTCCCGGGTCGCGGTGACGACGTCCAGTGCGAGTGCGTCCCAGCCCGCATCATCGGTGGGCACATCCCGGCCTTGGAGGGCCTCGTCCAGGTACATCCCGCAGTCCTCGGTCACGCCGAGGAAGCGCGATCCCCCGCCGAGCAGACCGGCCGCGAGCGCGCCTTGGAGCGAGTCGGGTGCCGACAGATACGTCAGCCGAGCCGCGATCGCCGTCGGCGTGAAGCCGTGATCGGCCAGCGCCACCAGCACCGCCTCGAACACGCGCGTCTCACCAGGAGTCGGCCGCCGCAGTGCGACCAGCCAGAAGGCCAGCTCACCGAACCCGACCTTGCCCATCAGGTCGGCCGTGAGGTCCTGACCGAGCAGGCGGATCTCGTCGGCGGTCGACGTACCCAAGGACGTTGGAAAACTCATTGCTTGAGCCACCTCCGGAGCTCCGCGCCGTGCTCGTCCAGGTCCGGCGGCGGCAGCCGGTACGACGCCGCGCCGGCGGAGAACGTGATCGGGTTCCGCACGGTCGGAATCGTGCCGGCCGTGACGACCGGATCCAGACCGATGTCCTCCGCGAAGGCCACGCCGCCGTCGATGGAGTTGATCGGACCGCAGGGCACACCCGCGGCGATGATGTCGCGGAACCACTCCATCCGGGTCCTGGTCCCCAACCTCTCCACCAGCAGCGGTCTCAGTTCCTCGCGGTTCGCGGTGCGCTTCTCGTTGCGGTTGAACCGCGGGTCGTCGGCCAGCTCCGGTACGCCGAGCACCTCGGTCAGCCGGCGGAACTGGTTGTTGTTCCCGGCCGTGATGATCAGCTCGCCATCGGAGCACGGCAACGGCTCGTACGGGAAGAGACTGGGATGGCTGTTGCCCATCCGCACCGGGACGACGCCGCCCGCGACGTACGCGCTGGACTGGTTGACCAGGCCGGAGAGCGCCGACGACAGCAGGTTGACCTCGACGTGCTGACCACGTCCGGTCTCGTGCCGGGCGTTCAGCGCGGACAGCACGCCGATCGTGGCGTGCAGGCCGGCCATCACGTCGAAGACCGAGATGCCGGCCCGGAACGGCTCACCGTCCGGGGAGCCGGTCAGGCTCATCAGCCCGGAGATCGCCTGCACGATCAGGTCGTAGCCGGGCAGCTCGGCGCCCTTCGGGCCGGAGCCGAAGCCGCTGATCGAGGCATAGATCAGTTTTGGGTTGCCAGTGGCAACGGTCTCGTAGTCGAGCCCGAACCGCGTCAGCCCGCCCGGCCGGAAGTTCTCCACCAGGACGTCGGCACGCCGGGCCAGCTCCTGGGCCGCCGCCCGGTCGTCGGCGTCCTTCAGGTCGAGCGCGATCGACCGCTTGTTCCGGTTCACCGCGAGGTAGTACGTCGAGATGCCGTCGCGGACCGGTGGTTGCCAGGACCGGGTGTCGTCACCGCCCGGCGCCTCGACCTTGACCACGTCCGCACCGAGGTCGGCCAGCAGCATGGTCGCATACGGCCCGGCCAGGATCCGGGAGAAGTCAGCGACCAGCAATCCGGACAGCGGACCCGTCACGCGACCTCCCTGGATCGAATACGGACAGTTGTCCGCAGAACCCTGACGGCCTCAGTCTCAGACCTCCATCCGGACGGTGTCAACCGCCTGCGGCGAGACCTTGACAGCGCGATCCGCCGCTTCGATAGTGACCGTATCGCCCTGATGACCGTCAGACGGACGCATGTCCGGGCACTCTTCTGGAGGGGAATCATGACCACTGCCGAGACGCTGGTGGCGGGCCGGCCGGTGCTGCTGCGCGGGGGGACCGTGCTGACCATGGACGACGACCACACGGTCGTCACCGACGGGGACGTGCTGATTGTCGACAATCAGATCGCGGCCGTCGGACGGGCGGTCGACGTCCCCGACGGCACCCAGGAGATCGACGCGACCGGCGGCATCGTGATGCCGGGCATGATCGACACGCATCGGCACATGTGGCAGACCGCGATGCGCGCGTACGGCGCCGACTGGACGCTGACGCAGTACTTCGTCTGGTACTACCTCGAGCACGGCAAGACGTTCCGGCCGGAAGACATCTACGCCGGCAACCTGACGTCGGCCTGGGAGTCCCTCGAGGCCGGGGTCACCACCACGGTCGACTGGTCGCACGGGCTGCAGAGCGTCGACCACGCGGAGGCGGCGGTCGACGCGCTGCGCGCCGTCCCCGGCCGCTTCGTCCTTGCCTACGGCAACATCCAGGCCGGGCCGTGGGAGTGGTCCGCCGATCCGGCCGTCCGCGCGTTCCTGGAACGGCTCCGGGACGACTCCAGCCTCGGGCTGCAGCTCGCCTTCGACGTCACCGGCGACCCGGCCTTCCCGGAGCGGGGAGCCTTCGAGGTGGCGCGGGAGCTCGACCTCGGCGTGACCACGCATGCCGGCGTGTGGGGCGCGACCAACGACGACGGCATCCGGCTGATGCACGAGAACGGCTTCATGACGCCGAAGAACATCTACGTGCACGCGGCGACCCTCGACACCGACTCCTACCAGCGGATCGCGGCCACCGGCGGATCGATCTCGGTCTCGACCGAGTCCGAGCAGAGCGCCGGCCAGGGCTACCCGCCCACCTGGCAGGTGCGCCGCCACGGCATCCCGGTCTCGCTGTCGATGGACACCAGCGTGTGGTGGAGCGGCGACCTGTTCAGCGCGATGCGGACGACGCTCGGCGCCGACCGGGCCCGCGAGCACCTCGAGGCGCACATGAAGGGCGCCACGGTGACGCACAGCCATCTGCGCGCCGAGCACGTGGTCGACTGGGCCACTCGCGGCGGCGCGAAGGCGCTCGGCCGGGACGACCTCGGCAGTCTCGAACCCGGGAAGACGGCGGACGTCGTACTGATCAAGAACGACACGTCGCCGGTGTCGTTCCCGCTCGTCAATCCCTACGGGCACGTGGCTTTCCAGGCCCAGCGCGGTGACGTGCACACCGTGATCGTCGACGGCCGCGTGGTGAAGTTCGCCAACCAGCTGGTCGGTTGCGACCTGGCCGCCGTGCGGCGCGGTGTCGAGGCGACCGTCGACTACCTTCGCGCGTCACTGGGCGAGGAGGCCTGGAGAAGTGGGATGAACCCGGAACTGCCGAAGGGTGAGGTGCTCGACAACCCGTACCAGTACACCGAGTACAAGTCCGACTCGACCCGCGAGGCCCGCGGCACCATCTTCGGCGAGTCGGGGTCGTAGGCTCGGGCGTTACGTCGTACGAGCGTTGGAGGTAGGAACTGATGGCAGGACGCGGCGCGGGCCCGGACTTCGTCGAGTCACTGGCGCGCGGCCTGGATGTTCTGGCCTGCTTCGACGCGGACCACCGGACCATGTCCCTCAGCGAAGTCGCGACCGCGGCCGGTCTGGCCCGGCCGACCGCGCGCCGGCTCCTCCTGACGCTGCAGGAGCTCGGCTTCGTCCGCACCGTCGACGGCGCCTTCCAGCTCACCCCGAAGGTGCTGACCCTCGGGATGGCGTACGTCGGCTCCCTCGGACTGTGGGACATCGCGAAACCGCATCTCCAGGCGCTCGTCACCCGCACCGGCGAGTCGTCCTCGATGGCCCAGCTCGACGGCTCCGACATCGTGTACGTCGCCCGGGTGTCCGTGCCGAAGATCATCGCGCTCCGGGTCGACATCGGCACCCGCTTCCCCGCCGCCCAGACCTCACAGGGGAAGGTCTTGCTCGCCGCCCTCTCCCCCGACGAGCTGGCCGACGTCCTCGCGCAACCGAGCCGGGCCGGACTGCCGCCGTACATCGGACGGAGCGCGGAGCAACTCCGCGATCAGCTCACCGAGATCCGGGCTCGCGGTTGGGCCCTGGCCGACGAGGAGCTCGCCCCCGGAGTCCGCTCGGTGGCCGCGCCGGTCCGCGACGGCACCGGAACCGTACGCGCGGCCATGAACGTCACCGTGCACGCCGCGGAGACCTCCACCGAGAAGCTCCTCCACGATCACCTTCCGCAGCTCCTGCGCACCGCGGGTGACGTCAGTGCCGAGTGGGCCCTCTGGCAGTCCCGTCCGCACGTCGAGCTCGACCAGCCCGGCCGCCAAACGTCCGCTTGAGCCTTTCACTCAGCGGAAGACCGATGTCCTGGCGAGGCTCGCTGTTTCTAGCGTCGACACATGGTGCTGCTCTCGCCCGATCTGTGGGCCGAAAAGATCTTCGTGGACTCCTGGACCCCGGGGTCGGCCGGTGTGCGAGCCGTCGTCGAACCGGCGACCGGCGACCGCCTCGGCGCGATCGGGCTCGCCGCACCGGAAGACGTCGTACGCGCGTCTGCCCGAGCGGCGGCCGCGCAACGCGAGTGGGCGGTCGCCGCCCCCGCTGAACGCGCCGCGGTGCTCCGCCGGGCCGGCCAGCTGTTCGAGCAGTACGCCGATGAGATCCAGGACTGGCTGGTGCGCGAGGCCGGATCCATCCGGCTGAAGGCGGCGGTGGAGACGGACGGCGCGGCGACGGAATGCTTCGAGGCGTCCGCGCTCCCGACGCATCCGATGGGCCACGTACTTCCATCGAATGAGCCGCACTGGTCGTTCTCGCGCCGACGGCCCGTCGGGGTCGTCTCGGTGATCGCGCCGTTCAACTTCCCGCTGATCCTGTCGATCCGCAGCGTCGCACCGGCGTTGGCGCTCGGGAACGCCGTACTGCTGAAGCCGGATCCGCGGACCGCGGTCTCTGGTGGCGTCGTCCTGGCCAGGATCTTCCAGGAGGCTGGGCTGCCGCATGGACTGCTGTCGCTCTTGCCCGGCGGAGCGGACATCGGCGAAGCGGTCGTGACCGCGCCCGAGGTGTCGGTGGTGTCGTTCACTGGCTCAACGAAAGCCGGCCGGCTCGTCGGCCGAGCCGCCTCGGAACACCTCAAGCGAGTGCATCTCGAACTGGGCGGCAACAGCGCGCTCGTCGTCCTCCCCGGCGCCGACCTGCCGAAGGCTGCCAGCGCGGGCGCGTTCGGCTCGTTCGGCCATCAAGGCCAGATCTGCATGACCACCGGCCGCCACCTCGTCCATCAGTCACTGCACGACGACTACGTCGCGCTGCTGGCGGAGAAGGCGTCCAACCTCCCGATCGGCAACCCAGCCACGGAGCAGGTGGCCCTTGGCCCGGTCATCGACTCAGGGCAGCGCGACCGGATCCACGACCTCGTCAACCGGACCGTCAGTGCCGGCGCGACCCTGGCCGCCGGCGGCCGCTTCGAGGACCTCTTCTACAGCCCGACCGTCTTGTCATCGGTGACCCCGGAGATGCCGGCGTACGCCGAGGAGGTCTTCGGACCGGTGGCCCCGGTGGTTTCGTTCGGCTCGGTCGACGATGCGATCAAGCTTGCCGCGGATTCGCCGTACGGCCTGTCGCTCGGCATCCTCGGCGACGTCGGCCTGGCCATGACGGTCGCCGACGCGGTGCCGGCCGGCATCGTTCACATCAACGAGCAAACCGTCGGCGACGAGGCCCACGCGCCGTTCGGCGGCACCCGTGGCTCAGGCACCGGCGCCCGCTTCGGTGGCGCCGAGGCGAACATCGAAGCGTTCACCGAGGTCCAGTGGCTGACCGTCCGCTCCGAGATCGCGCCGTACCCGTTCTAGGGCGTGACCCAGCCGGTCAGGATGGTCGTGCCGGAGCTGGTCGTGCAGACGAGGCGGTAGGGCGCGGTCGGGACCGGGCGGAGAGCGAAGAAGCCGAGGTCGTCGATCTCGGCTTCGGCGAACTTGCCGCCGTCGCCGCGAGCGCTGACCGTGCCGGCCTCCGGCGGATCGAGCTGGCCGAGCACGCCGTCCGGCGTCAGCTCGAGCTCGATCGTCCAGCCGTCGGAGGCGAACGTGAGCGATCTCAGGGTCGCGCTCTCCGAACGGACCGCCACCAGTTCCGGCGCGTCCCAGGCCGAGTCGTAGGTGAGCGCGGCCAGCTCGGCGTCGATCGTGCGCCACGCGAACGCGGCCTTGCCGGCCTCGACGAAGGCCTGCGGCACCTCTTCGCTTGTGACCAGTGCGTCCCGCAAGGCGTCCAGCAGCTCGTCGTCGGTCCAGTCGAGATCCACCACGCTGCTCACCTCCTCGTCTCGTCGTCAGGTCCCCCGGCGACCAGCAGCGCCAATGCGGGTGTACGGCGCAACCGGTCCAGACACCGGGCCCGGTTGGGGCCGATGCTGCCGACAGGGATATGCAGTAGCCGGCTGATCTCGTCGTACGCCGTCGGTGGATCGCGGGTGAGCAGCCTCAGCAATGCCTGGCAACGCTCCGACAACTCACGGAACGCGGCCCGGATCACCTGCCCGCGTTCGTGCCGGAGCACTTCCTCCTCGGCGACCGCCTGCTCGACGACATCGTTCGACTCGGCCGGATCGACAGGCTCGACCCGGCTCGATGCGCGCAGGAGCCGGTAGCACTCGCGCTGAGTAGTGGTGGCGATCCAGCCCGGCAGGGCCGCTGCTTCGCGGAGGCCGGGCAGGTGTTCGATCAGCCGCAGCCAGACGCTCTGCCCAACGTCGTCGGTGTCGGCCTGTGCCAGCCGGTATCGGCGGCACACTGACCAGACGAGTGGCGCGTACCGCTCCACCAACTCGTCCCAGGCATCCTTGTCGCCGTCTCTGGCCCGGGTGACCAGGTCGACGACAGTCGGGTCGTCCCGCATGTCATCTCCCTCCCACGCCGGACCGTTCACCTGTACGGAGTCGGTACGGCCTCTGGTGATACATGAACTCAAGCCCCCAATGCGACGAACGAACGCCCCGCGGCCACCGCCACCGGGTCGTCGGCGGCCGCGGTCCGGGCACCGGCGAACGCGGCTGCGAGTGACTGCCCGGCTTGCAGATTGTCGTGCAATGCCGTCATCAAGGGAACGGTGGCCGGATCATTCACCGGTACGACGCTCGCGAGAATGCCGGCCGCACCGAGCGGGATCAGGCTACTGCTCAACCCGAGCAGCTCATCAGCACCGACCGGCTTCGCCAAGCCGGAGTCGCAACTGGACAGCACCAGCCGGTACGGCGCTCGGTGCAACCGCTCGAAGTCGTACACGGTCAGCGGCCCGTCGTCGAGCCGCAACGACGAGAAGAGCGGGCTGTCGGACCGGAAGGTGCCGTGCGCGGCGATGTGCGCGATCCACGCACCGTCCAGCGCGTGCAACACCTTCTCCGCGGTCGCATCGCCGTTGGCCAGGACGGTCGCCTCCGGGTAGCGCTGAGCCAGCCGCATCACCTCGGCCCGTCCTGCGGACAGCCCAGGCCCGAGCACCAGGACCACCCGTCGATCGGACGGCGGTCGCAGCCGGCGCGCCCGCAACCAGGTCGCCGCCGACGGCACCACGTTCACCGGTCGGTCAGCCATCGACGGCAGTAGTCCCCACGGCAAGGCCTGGAGCCGGCCCGGCGGCACCATCACCACCGGCCGATCATCGAGCAGGTGCTGCGCGGGTCCGAGGATCGCCTCACCGAGCCGTGAACCGAGCACATCGAGCGAGGGACCACGCTGCGACCGGCCGTGGGCCAGCCACCGCAACCGGAATCGCGACCGCTCGACCTCGACCGCGGCCGTGGCGATCGGCCCGACGGTGTGCCGGCTGATCGTCCCGTCCCGGACCACAACGGCATGCAGTACGTCGTCGACCTCGATCAACTCGATCAGGACGGTCTCCCGCAGCGCGCCGACCAATTCCTCGATATCGAATCGAGTCGTCGACCCACTCAACGGCTGCCCCTGAGCCCGCAGTGCCCGCTCACGGACAGCCTTCTCGAGTCGCCGCCGTTCGCGTTCCAACGCCACGTCACGCTGCGCGTCGAGGCGCCGTACGACGTCTCGCAGCGCAGCCAGATCGCCGACCAGTTGCTCGTCATCCGACGGACGCACCGGCGGAACAGTGAGCGCAGTGGCTCGCCACCGCTCGCCCCAGACCAGCAAGCTGCTCGCGTCGTCCCGCCGCAGTGCGTCGCGCAGCGCGAGCTCCGCGAGCTCGGCGCCGTGACCGGTAGCCAACGCGCGAAGCTCAGTGGCACCCATCGTCAGCCGATGTTCATCGAGTGCGTCGAGGCCGCGAGCACAAGCAGTCAGCATGCCGCGGACATCGGCACGGGCCTCCGACCGCAATGCCTTGCCGAGCCAGGCCGCGCTTCGGGCGAGCGGTGGCGCGTCCTTGCTTCGACGTCCGGCCAGTTCCAGATGGCGATCCGCAGTCCGCGCCCGGCCATCGGCCAGCGCCAGCCGGCCGGCCAGCAGGTGCGCGGACGACGCCTCCGAGGCACCGAGGTCGTCGAGCCGGCGGGCCACTTCACTCACTCGCCGCAGCAAGCGCGGACCCTTCTCACCTGACAGATAGCGGGCCTCCAGTTGAACCATCGACGAGCGCACCGCCCACCACTCGCGATGTTGCGCGGAGAACAGCCGCCGAGCCCGATCCGCGCGGTCCCGCGCGGCAGGCAGGTCGCCGGTCGCCAGCGCCGCGGACGCTGCCGCGAACCACAACTCGCCGCGTTTCGTTGCCTGCGCACCCTCGGCTTCCATCCGCACGATGGCCTGATCCATCTCCGCCAGCGCTTCGGTGCTGAGCCCGGCCGCCAGCAGTACGCCGCAGCGGTCGATCGCGAGGTCCGGCCAGACCACCCCGACCGCCTCGAACCGCCGGCCGGCCTCGTCGAGATACCCCAGCGCCGTCGGCAGGTCGCCGCGCGAGAACGCGACCAATCCCCTGTTCTGGCGGGCTTCGGCGTACTCGAACTCCTGGCCGGTGGCGGCGTACAGCCGCTCGGCGACAGCGAAGTCGGCGTCTGCCCGCTTGGTCCCGCCGAGCGCGAGCTGGACGAAGCCACGATAGTTGCGCGATCGCGCTTCCCAGACCTGATCGCCGGACCGCCGCAGGCGCGGGATCGCGGACCGCAGATCGTCCAGCGCCTCACGGTGCCGGCCCAAGATGAGCAGTACGTCGGCTCGCCGCACGAGCACCCGTCCGGTCAACGCACCGCGGCTCAGGTCGACGGCACGGCCGAGGTTGGCCAGGCCCTCCCGGCTACGTCCGGCCCGGCCGAGAGTCGCGCCGAGGGTCGCTAAGACATCGGCTTCACGATCAGGCCGGCCGGATCGCTCGGCCAGCTGCAACGCGATCCGCAGCTCCCGGATCGCCGCGGTCACATCGCCGAGTTGACGCACCGCGATGGCCGTCGCCTGGTGCGCAAGAGATGCGGCAGCAGGCGTTGGTTCCCCCGACAGCAGGACCTGGGCCGCCGCGATCGCGTCATGCGGGCGCGACAGCGCGAGCGGCAGCAGAGATTCCGGCGCAACCGCCACGTCGGCACTCCCCGCGGGCGTCGGCATTCTGAAATGATAACGGCCGGTTGCACCATTTCATTCGATTCATTCGATCCAGGGGGAAGGCAGGAAATGGCCCAGCAGCGGAACAGCAACGGGGGAAATCAAACGAACGAGCCATCGGAGCGGAAGTTCGTCGCTCAGATCAGACTGATCCTCGAGGCCTACGGCCGCGAGGTAGGGGTCTTCCCGGAGGACTGGGAGAAACGGCCCGAGGGCGCCGAGTACATGTACCGCACCGGGATCGTCCTGGTCCGCGATGAGGACCTTGCCCGGGTCGTCGAGCTCTTCGGTGGCGGCAGCCCGGCCGACAACGGAATCGGCGGAGTCACCCGGCTGCATCTCCCGGACAAGGTGCCGCCGAACGCACCTGAGGATCCGTCGGTCACCATCCGGTTCCTGAAGTACGCCGATCTGCGGCTCGGCCGCGGCGTGGTCACACCGGAGCACATGTTCTACGTAACTCCCAGCGTCAGCCCGTGTCCCGCGACCGAGCCCGAAGAGGTCGCGCCCGGCATTCCGCCGGACCCGGCGCTGCCGACTCCGTTCCTGTCCGCCGGTGCGGCCGACGGGCGCGGCGTGAAGGTCGTCGTCCTGGACGTCGGCTGGTCCGACGCACCAGGCGCGTACTGGCTGACCGGGGTGACCGGAGACCCGGAGAACGCCTTCGACCCGGCCGGGCGGATCCGGCCGTACGCCGGTCACGGCACGTTCATCGCCGGAGTGATGCGGGCGCTCGCCCGCAATGTCGAAGTCGTGGTGAAGCGCTATTTCACCACCGCCGGAGCGATGTGGGAGTTCGATCTCGCCCAGGCACTCGACGAGGTGCTCGCCGAGGCGCCGGACATCATCAGCTTGTCGGCCGGCACCCGGACGCGCTTCAACCTGCCGGCGCTCGGTCTGGACGTGTTCATCAAGACCCGGCTGAATCGCGTCAACGGCCTGGCCCTGGTCGCCGCGGCCGGCAACGAGGGCACCCGGGACTACTTCTGGCCGGCGGCCTTCCCCGAGACGGTCGGCGTCGGCGCGTTGGCCGACAACGGGCGGGACCGGGCGTCGTTCAGCAACTTCGGTGGCTGGGTCGACGTCTACGCACCGGGCGAGAACCTGGTCAACGCCTTCCTCACCGGCACCTACGAATGCACCGAACCACCGAACACCGGCCAGCTGCGCGAGTTCATCGGCATGGCGCGCTGGAGCGGTACGTCGTTCGCGACACCGCTGGTCGCCGCACTGATCGCCGGGCGGATGTCGGTGACGGGCGAGAACGCGAAGCAGGCGTCCGACGCATTGCTGGCATTTGCCCTGACCCAGCCGGAGCCTGGTGTCGGCGCCGTACTGCGGGCGGGCGACGCTCTGGCTTCACTCAAGGGATACTGAACACGCTGACGCGGTGCGGATTATCGGCCTGACCACCGAGCACCCGCACCACGTCAGCCCTCCCCTGCAGCGCCTCCCGTCGCTCTCCCCCCTGGGCGACTCGGAGGCATCCCCCCATTTGTGCGGAGTCCGTGACGGCGGACGGTGATACACCCCGCTTCCAAGAAATTTCCGGACGTATCTGAAACCGGTACTGGCGACTCCGGAAGTCATCAGGAACTTTTCTCGGGGAGATGCACAGTGGCCACTATGGATCTGACGTCCGCGCAGGCCGCGGACAGCAGCCGGCCCACCAAGCCGGACAAGGTACGACGTCGCGCCAAGCCCGCCGCGTCCGCGATGACGCCGGCGGTGCGCCGGATCACCGGATTGGTCAACGCCCTCGAGGGTCTGATCGCATTCGTCTGGCTGGTCGCGTCGTACGGCGTGGCCGAACAGCTGGTCGCCGCCCAGGACGCCGCGCCCACGGGGACGGTCGCGACACGGCAGCTGAGCTGGTGGGGGCTGGACATCCCGGTCACGTTGAACATGAGCCTGCTCATCGTCGGCGCGGCCGCCGGTGCGGTCGGCAGTGTCGTGCAGCAGGGACTCGCATTCGCCCAGTACGCCCGGTACGACCGGCTCCGCAGTGGCCAGGTCTGGTGGTACGTGCTGTTCCCGGTGTGGGCCGGACTGCTGGGAGCGGTCGTGGTGGTGGCCGTCAACACCGGACTGATCAGCATCGGCGACGAGACCACGTCGACCGCGGGCGTGACCGTCCTCGTCACGATGGGCGCGCTTTCCGGGCTGTTCACCAACCAGGCCCTGCGCCGGCTCCGGCCGATTCTCGGCGGGCCGGGGAGCACCGAGCCGATCGAGGATCAGCCGCCGGCCGGAGGCTGAGGGTTCTCGCAAAGGAACGGCGGGCGGCCGGTGCCGGAGTGGTAGTGGTACTGCTTGCCGGCCACCTCGAGGATCGTGCGGATCCCCGGGATCAGGGCCTGGGTGTAGAACATGCCGGGCTCCGGACAGCCGAGGCTGCCATCGCGCCAGGTGACCTCGGCCGTGCTGACCACCGTCACTTGCGCCGGATCGACGCGCAGATGGGCGGCCAGGTCGGCCTTGGCCTGCTCGACCGGATCCGCCGGCAGCGTCGGCGGGGTCGTCGGATCGGGCGATGCTGAGTTACTGCTCGTGGGCGTCATCGACGGTTCCCCTCCGGCTCCGGATTCATTGCCGCACGCAACCAGAAGGACGGTCGCCGCCACGGCCAGCACGCTTACTCTGCGCATCACGATCACCTCCCACAGTAGACGCCGTACGCCGGGCGTTCGTTGCACCCTGGTTACCAGACAGTTGTTCAGGTGCTGTTTGCCGAGTGTCCGCCCTCCCCGTGAAGGATCAAGCTCACCACACGCACCAAGGAGCTTTCATGTCTGTTGCACGTCGTTCCGTCCTACGGGGTGCCGCGGCCGGTGCCGCGGGAGTCGGATTCGCCACCGTCGGCGCCGTACCGTCCCTCGCCGAAGCCGCCCCCGCGGCGCACCACGGGCCGTTCCCGGAGCACCGCCCGTTCCCGCCGCTGCTGGACGACCCGAAGGGCGTGCTCGCGCTGCCGCCGGGGTTCAAGTACCGGATCGTCACCCAGGCCGGCCAGACCAAGCTCACGAGCGGTCAGCCGACCCCGGCCCTGCACGACGGCACCGCGGTCTTCGCCGGTAGCCGGCACAACACCTACACGCTGATCCAGAACCACGAGATCGGCGCCAACGACCCGCTCGGCGTACCGCAGATCGAGGGCACCGTCTACGACACCGGCGTCGGTGCGGCCGGTGGCTGCACGGTCATCTCCGTCGACCGCGACGGCGCCAACCTCGGCGAGTGGGTCGGCATCTCCGGCACGCTCACCAACTGCGCCGGCGGCCCGACGCCGTGGGGCACCTGGATGACGTGCGAGGAGACCGAGAACAAGGCCAACGGCACCACCCGGCTGAAGGACCACGGCTACGTCTTCGAGGTCTGGGCCGACGGCAAGACCGCGCACCCGGTGCCGCTGAAGGCCCTCGGCCGGTACGCGCACGAGGCCCTGGCGATCGACGAGGACCGCACCCACATCTACCTGTCCGAGGACGCCTCCGGCCCGAACGGGACCTTCTACCGCTGGTCCGCGCCGCGCGGCTACAAGCTCAGCTCGCGCAGCTGGAAGGACCTGCAGGACAAGGACTTCGGCACGCTCGAGGCGCTGGCCATCCTCGGTGACGACGGCAAGCCGATCCCGGACGTCGCCTACCTGACCTCGGCCCAGCTGCTCCGGCCGTTCCGGACCACGTGGGTGCCGGTGCCCGACCGCGACGGCGCCACGGTGTCGGTCCGCAAGCAGTTCACCGACGGCCAGATCACCCGCGGCAAGAAGTTCGAGGGCGTCTACGGCACCAGCGAGGGCGTGTACGTCGTGAACTCGTTCGCCGAGGGCGGCACCGCCGACCTGCCGGCCGACGCCGTGCCGCACGACGGCATGGTCTGGTTCTACAACTACGACGCCCGGACCATCCAACTGGTCACCTACTTCCCGGAGAACGCCGCCGCGCTCTCGCTTCAGTCGAAGTACCAGGACCTCAACTTCGACGGCCCGGACAACGTCACCGTCACCCCGTGGGGTTCGCTGATCCTCGCCGAGGACGGCAACGCCGCCAGCCACGTCCTCAGCGCGACGCCGGGCGGACCGACGTACGCCATCGCCCGGAACATGCTGAACGACTCCGAGTTCACCGGCCCGACGTTCTCCGCCGACGGCAAGGTGCTCTTCGTCAACATCCAGACGCCGGGCATCACGCTCGCGATCACCGGCCCCTGGCGCGACTACCTCGGCTGAGTGCCGTCAGCAAGGTGAGCGAGCGGTCGTCCGGACCGACGCGCACCTCGTTCATGAGATAGGAATAGGCGGTCTCGGGGGGGGGGGGGGAGGGGGGGGGGGGTGTGGGCTAGCCCCCGGGTATGAGGAGGGGGGTGGGGGGGAGGTCGGGGGTTTTGATGAGGCTCTCACCCAACCCACCCCCCCCC
>NZ_JBVHFT010000009.1:106764-386054 GCF_055562215.1 Kribbella sp. NPDC020701
CCCGCAAGCGGGGGGAGGGGGGGTCTGCCGAACCAAACCCTCCCTTGGTTAGGGAGAGAGGAGGGGCCGTTTTCCCGCCCCGCCAGCGCCCTGGCCCGCGCCCCGCCCGCTCCCGGGTGACCGAAGGTGTCGACGGGATCGGTCTGGAGTTCGAAGCCGGCGCCGTACGCCAGCTCGCTCCCCCACGTCGGCTCGATGCCGCGCCGGATCTCCCGGCGTCCGAGCTCGACCGTCTCCGGGGTCAGGATGCGTACGCCGTCCACCTCGCCGACGAGTGACGCGTAGAACCGCGCCATCCCGCGAGCCGTCCCGAACCCGCCGACCGCGGCCAACCCGGCGGTGCGGTACTCGAAGCTGTTCCAGATCTTCTCGGCCCCCGGCACCCACAGCGGATTCGGCCGATGCAACTCCGTCCACGGTCCGTCGACGAGAACACCTTCCGGCGCGACCATCGTGGTCGCGCGCCAATGCAGCTCCTCAGGCAGGCCGATCCACACCTCCAGCTCGAGCGGTACGGCGTACTCCGCGGCGAAGAACTCACTCACAGTCCGGCCGTCCAGGCGTCGTACCAGCTCGTCGACGAGCCAGCCCCACGTGATCGCGTGGTACATGAACGCGGCCCCCGGATCCGCCGCCGGCGCCTGCGCGGCCAGGTGTGCGGCCATCACGTCATGGTCGAGGAGATCGGCGTACCCGGCCTCGACCCAGGGCAGCCGGGCCTGATGGGACAGCACCTCGGCGATCGTGATGCCGCCCTTGCCCTCGGCACCGAACGCCGGCCAGTAGCGGCTGAGCGGATCGTCGAGCGACACCTGGCCGCGCTGCACCAGCAGCAGTACGCACGCCGCCGCGAGGCCCTTGGTCCCGGAGAACATCAGCTGGACCGTGTCGCGATCCCAGGCCCGGCCGGTTTCCCGATCCGCCTGGCCGCCCCACAGGTCGACCACCAGCTGCCCCTGCTCGTAGGCCGCGAAGGCGGCGCCCAGCTCGGCGCGGTCGGTGAAGTTCCGCTCGAACGCCTCGGCCACGTCCTCGAATCCCGCTGCTGTCCAGCCGTTGATCATGACGGCGATAGTACCGATCGTTCTTATCTAGCGCCAGAGATAACACCGATCGGTATTCTGGTCGGCAGGAGGTGGTGCGGTATGCCGGTCAAGGCCGGAGAACGACTGGACCCGGAGGCGACGAAGGCCCGGATCCTCGCGGCGGCGACGGACGTGTTCATCCGGCGCGGCATCCACGCGGCCGGGATCAATGACGTGGTCGAGGCGGCCGGCGCGTCCAAACTCACCATCTACAAGAACTTCGGCTCCAAGGAGGGCCTGGTCGAGGCGGTTCTCATCGATCGCACCCAGCGGGTCCGTGCCTGGTACAACCACGCCGTCGAGCAAGCCGGCCCTGGCCGCGAACGGGTGCTGGCCGTCTTCGACCTGGTCGCGGGCTGGTACGCCGAAGCCGGGTTCCACGGCTGCGCGATGATGAACGCGGCCACCGAGGATCGCAGCCGGGACGGCGCGCCGCGGCGCCTCGCCCAGGAGCATCTCGCCTTCTACCGCGACCTGTTCCGCCGATTGCTGACCGAGGCCGGCTTCCGCGATCCCGAGACCACAGCCCGGCAACTGGTCGTCGTACTGGAAGGCGCGACGCTGATCAGTGCGATCGACCGGGATCCCGGGCTCGGCGCGGAGGCTCGCGTCATAGTGGAGACGCTGCTGGACGCGGCCTGAGGAACACGGCGCACACGACAACGCATACCGCCGCGAAGCCGGCCGCCACGAAGAACGCGGCCGCGAACCCGGCCTGCTCCGCGACGAGCCCGCCCAGCGGACCCGCCACCATCACACCGAGATCCCAGAACGACGTCATGACGCCCATCGACACCCCCGGACGTAGTCCCCGCACCCGATCCAGGGTCATCGACACACACGCCGGATAGACCAACGCCATGCCGCACCCGGCCAACGCGGTGAACACCAGCGCACTCACCGGACCGGTCGCGACCCCAAGACCGACCAGGGCGACGATCTCGAGCGCGACGGTCCACACCGCGACCGTGCGACCGCCGTACCGATCGACCAGCGGACTGCCCGCGAACCGCACCACCAGGAAGGCCGCCGCGAACACCGTGAGCGCGACGTGGTCGACCGCGATGTCGTCGGCCCGCAGGCGCAGGACCAGCAACGCCGCGACCGTGCCGTAGCAGTACGCCGCCAGCCCGATGGTTGCTCCTGGCAACGGTACGCCGGCCGGCACCAGATCGCGGACCCGGCGGATCCGGACCAGCGGCTCGACCCGGCTCGCATCGGCGCGCGTTGTCGACACCAGGATCGCCGACGCGACGGCGAGCCCCACCACGACCCACCAGACCCGGTGGTCCCCCACCAGCGACGCGATCACCGGCCCAGCTGCCAGTCCGCCCCACATCGACAGCCCGAACCACCCCGCCAGCCGTCCGCGTTGCGACATCCGGGTCCCGGCCAGCACCCACGGCAGCGCGCCCGAGAACAACGCCGCCTCCCCCGCTCCCATCACCAGCCGGGCCGCCAGCAACACCACCAGGTCCGGCGCCACCATTTGCCCAAGGCCACCAACAGCCGCCAGAACTCCCCCGGCCAGTACGACGGGACGCGACCACCCCGCATCCGCCAGCCACCCCGCGAACGGACGCGCACACGCAGTCGCCAGGAAGGCGATCCCCACCGCGGTCCCACTCTCCAGCGCACCCCCGCCGAACTTCTCCGGCACGTACGTCGGCAAGGCCTGCAACGTCGCCCCGAACGCGAGGTATCCGCACAGCACCGCGACCCACAACCGCCGTACCGGAACATCCATGGACGAGATGGTACCGCTTGGTACTATCCCTGTCTCGGAGTGTCCCGCAGCACGATCTCGCAGTCGTAGTGCTGGGACGCGGTCATATCGCCGCGGAACCAGAGCAGCGGGACGCGCGCGGGATCACCGGGCGCGACGATCGGGCGCAGGTTGTCGGTCTCGGAGTCCTCCGTCACCGGTGTCCACGTCCAGGTTGCACCCGCGTCCGCCGTACGGGCGTGGAAGATCTCGTGGTGCGCCAGCGCGGTCCCGTCGCGGGGGTCGACCGGCGTGGAGACGTAGAGCGAGTCCAGGTCGTACGGATCGATCGCGACGAGCCCGGTGTAGTCGTTCTCGTGGATCAGCAGACCCGCTCCGGCCTTGGCCAGTTGATGGACCTGCCACTTGCCGCCGGGAGCGAGGCGACCGTAGAAGAAGCGGTGATCCAGCACCGGATGCTGCCGCGCGAACGCATCCGCGGGATTCTCCGGAGTGTCATGGCGAGCCAGCAGGACAGCCGCCAGCGACCCGTCCGCTCCGCGCCGGATGTCGATCGTCCAGCAGTGCGTCATCGGCTCGCCGTCCCACTTCGACCCGGCCGCGAGCACAGTGGTCAGCTCCACCTGCGACGGCGCTTCGCCGTCGAGCGCGACCGGGTCGACCACGGTTCCGTCTGTTCGGTGCAGCGCGCCGGCCTCGAGGTAGCCGTGGTAGATCGAGTTGTCGTAGTCGCGCGGATGGTGATCCGTCGTCACCAGGTCGACGCGAGTCGGCGTCGAGACGTACCGCGTGTAGCCGTTGACGTAGCCGACCTTCGGCCGGGTGAACAGCTTGCCCGCATAGGTCCAGGTGTCGCCCTCGTCGTCGGAGACCAGCGCGCACGGGTCGTCGTTGAGTGCACGCGCGAAGCAGTACAGCCGTCCGTCCAGCTCATGCAGGTTCGAGTATGTGACTCCGCGACCGCCGGTGAACTCGCTCCAGTCGAACGTCTGCTCCGGCCCCCACGTCCGCGGATCACCAGGCTCGCTCACCCGCCACCGCGTCAGGTCGTCGGTCTTGTGCTTCGTGTACACCGCCAGCCAGCGGCCATCCCGACGACGCCACAACGCGGGCACATCGTGGTCGTCCGCCTCGAACCGCTCATGCAGTACGACGACCTCACTCGAACCGGACCGCAGATCGACGACGGTCAGCTCGACATTGCCGGCCCGCTCGGCTCCCCCGGCACCTTCCGGGGCCGCGATCGACCCGACCACCAGCAACTGGCCGACCGGATCCACCACCGCCCGCTCGTCCTGGAACCAGCACCACGCACCGTTGTCATTGATCACCCGAGGCAGGCTCATGGGCCGACAGTTTGTCAGACAACCACACCTGCCTGGCAAGCGCTTGCCAGCATGTGGTCAGATCCTGTCGGTGGTGCGTGAAAGACTCGCGGCATGCTGATCGACCAGCACCTTCTGCTCGCCTTCCTGCTGACGACGACGATCGCGATGATCACGCCCGGTCCGGACATGCTGTTCATCCTCGGCTGCGGGATGCGCAGCGGACCGCGAGCCGGTCTGCTCGCGACAGCCGGCGTTGCCACCAGTGAGGCTGTGCATGTGGCGCTCGCAGCGGCCGGGCTGGTCGCGCTGTTCGCGGCGGTGCCGGTGGCCTTCACCGCCGTCCGGATCGTCGGCGCCGCGTACCTGATCTACCTCGGTGTGCAGATGATCCGGCACCGGAACGACGCCGTCGACGACGCACCCTCCGCCGGCGCCGCGATGTCCGGGCGAAGGGCGTATCTGGCCGGCCTGACCACGAACCTGCTGAACCCGAAGATGGTGACCTTCACGATCGCGTTCCTGCCGCAGTTCGTCGATCCCCAGCGCGGTCAGGTCTGGCTGCAGTTCGTTGTCCTCGGCGCCATCCTGATCGTGCTCGAGTTCCTCGTCGACGGGACGGTCGGGCTGCTCTCCGGCCGGATCGGTAGCTGGCTGCGCACCCGTCGTACGGCGCGACGCAACATCGACACCGCCACGGGCGGCATCTTCATCGGCCTCGGCGTCCGGCTGGCGCTGCTGCGCTAGAACACGACGGTCCAGCCGGAGCGTTGGGCTTGCTCGGCGGTGTAGGCGACGCCGTGCACCTTCAACCCGGCGTTGTCGAGGAGAGTGATCTCGCCACCTTTGTTGCCCAACTGGACGGTCGGCGGGAGGTGGATCAACAGCGTCGCACCGGGCTCGAGGACACCTGCTGGGATCGGGCCGACATGCAACGCGCGATCGACCACGTGCCAGCCGGTCAGGTCGACCGGATCGGGTGACGCGTTGAGCACGGTGATCGTCTCGGCTTCCGGCGCGGGGCCGACCGGGTTGATCAACGCGGCGACGATCCGTACGGCCTCGGCACCGAACTCCTCGACCGGTGCGTCGACGATGGTGTGGCCGGTCTTGTCGTCGGTGTGCCACGACTGACTCTGGAACGCCAGGAAGATCCCCACCCAGCGTTGCTGGTCCGGCAACCCGATGATCAGCGCGCCGTCCTGCCAGACCCCGTCGTCCTTGCGGAACGTGCCGACGTTCCCCTGGTTCATGTGGATGTCGTGCACGCCGTTGCCGGGCCGGAACCCGAAGATCTTGTCCGGTACGCCGTCCTCCGGCCCCCACCGCTCACCGAACGCGTACACCACCGCGGCCGGCTCCCGGATCGCCCGCTGCACCTGGTCGTCGAGCAGGTCGCCGAGATCGTTGCCTGGTCCCTGCACATCGGCGGGCAGCGGCCGCAACAACGTGCGATCGAACAGCGTCTGCCGCACATAGTCCAGGTTCACTCCGGCCGGTCCGGTGTCGAGCCGATGCCACCCCGGCGCGAGCCCGGTCAGCTGTGCGGTGACCGGATGCCGGAAGTCCTCGTCGACCCGGTACAGCAGCTCCGACGGGTACTCCTGCGACTTCACGTTCACCGCGATCCGGTAGTTCGTCCCGTCCGGTTCCACCAGCTGGATCTGGTAGTGCGGGGTGTCCGATCCACTCTCCCGGCGTGCGCCGACCGCTCGGCCGACCAGTACGCCGTACGACTTCAACGGCATGGCTCCTCCATCACGGGTACCGATAGTTCGACAGCTCGCTTTCGAGCCGCCGGTAACGCTCTTCCAGGTCCGCACGCTTGGACTGCTTCGGTTTCGGCTGCTTCGGTTCCGGTTGGGCGCCGACCGGCCGCAGCGACCCCTCGACGAGCCGCGCGAACTCGGGCAGGTCGGCGTACCGCGGGATCTGCTGTTTGGCGGCGTACATCGCCAAGGCACGACGCTCCCAGCCACCATTGGAGGGCGGGAACCGGATGAGGTGATGCAGCACCTCCTCCCACGCCAGCCTGCGATCGGCCTTCGGTAGGGCGACCTGCTGCAGGAGGATCGTGCACACGCTGGACGATGCGACGCTCGCGAGCACCCGCGCGTCCTCGAAGAACGGCACCGAGGTCAGCGTGTCCTTCGACATCAGCGAGTGCGACCCGACGATCTCGTTGAAGGCGCCGTTGTCGGAGGCCTGCCCGAACACGGAGTCGGCCTTCTTGTTCAGCGCCGCGGTCGCCGCGTCGCCCTCGTCCAGCAGAACCTGGAGATCCTGTACGGCGAAGCGCATCAGGAACCCGCCTGCGCCGGGCGCCGCGGTCGGTAGCTGCTCGGCCTTGTGGTCGATCGCGAACGCGGCGAGTAGTGCTTGGCGGCCGCGCTCGTTCAGATGACCGCGTTCGTGGAGGTAGCGCACGAACTGGTCGTAGTTGCTCTCGGTCCGGCCGTCGTCCCGCTTCCGCGGTTCGAGGGCGGCAGCGTGGCGTTCGAGTTGGAGATCCACCTCGGTCTTGTCGCCCTTGCGCTCCGGCTTCGCCGCGCCCGCCACGAGCGGCCAGTGCTCGGGGGCCACGTTGGCGGCCAGCCTGCGACGCTCGTCCTCGCTGAGGAGGGTCAGAATCAACGGGACCCACTCCCGGAGTTTGTGGGTGGCGCCGGCGACGACCAGAGGTTTCGCCAACGTGCCAAGGGATTCCAGGTTGAACTGCGCGAGCGCGTCCTTGATCGGAGTCGGCAGTTCACCGGGTTCACCGGTGGTCTTGTGTTCGAGATTCTCCAGCGCGTGCAGCAAGGTGTGCGCTGTGTCCTGCGCCGACGGGAATGCCGGGTAGGCGTGCCGCAGACCAGGGGTCGACATCCGGCTGGTGCTCAGCCGACCAGCGCTCTGCGTCTTCGTGCCCGCGTCGTACGCCGGGAAGCGCAGGCGACGGTAGAGCTTGCGCTGCAACCGTAGCCGCTCGGTCGCGTCCGCGGCGACGAACTCGGGACGGCGCTTGGCGACGTCGGCCACGAACCGCTTGAGGAAGTCTTCGTCGCTCTCACCGTCGAGCTGGGCGGGCCGGGAGCCACGCAGCTCCACCAGCTCGACCACGTTGGAATGAAAGAACCAGTCCTCGACGCCGTGGAGCAGTTTGCCGAGCCGGACGAGCAGCCGCTGCCGACCCGCGGAGTCCTCGCGTTTCAAGGCCCGCCAGTCGTCCTCGAGCCCGGCCAGCCCTTCGGCCAGGTAGGTGACGTAGTGGGCATCCACCGCGTTCATCACCCCGACGTCGCCGTCCTTCAGGTTCGCCTGCCGACGGCTCGGCTGGTAGAGCGGCTTCGAGGGTCGCTTGCTCGCGTCCCATACGTACGGCGGCTGGTCGGTGTGCTCATGCGGGTAGTACTGCGTGAAGAACTCGTCGTACACCTCATCGACCCGGTTGGCGGGGATCGGCTTGATCGTGCCCCAGGTGCCGTCCGAACGCTTTTGTACGTCCTGAGCAAACAGGAAGTGGGTCGCCCCTTCGATGAACAGCCGGAAGAACTCGCCCAGATAGCCGTAGTGCTTCGCGTCATTGGCGGCTGCCCGATCGATCGGCGTACCGAGCAGGGTGTCGATCCAGGTGTCGGCACCGGCCAGGTCGGCGTACGTGTCCGAGGGCAGCAGGGCGAGGATGCCGCCGATCGCGGCCACTCCGATCCCGGCGCCCTCGATCACGTCGGCCGCCGTACCCGACGTCAAGCTCTTGAGGTACTGCGACGCCGCGAGCGCGGCACCGGCGCCCAGAGCCGCCAGGCCGCGCAGCAGTTGGGTCTGATCCTTCGTCTGCGGGATGACGAAGTCCCGCCAGATCCGTTGCTTGGCGAAGATGTACGTGACCGGGTCGCGGAACTGGGAGACGTCGGTCAGATAGTTGCCGAGCTCGAGATAGGTCAGGTCGTCCGCGGTCAGCCGGGCGCCGCCGAGGACCGCAGCCGGGACGGTCTCCCTGGTGAACAGGAAGATGTCCCGATGCCTGGAGATGTCGCCCATCAGGCCTCGACCCAGTCGCCGTCCTCGTTCTGCTCCCAGACCGGCAACGCGTCGTCGGCGCGGAGCTTGACCAGGTTGGTCGGCACGCGGACGATCCACGACTCACCCTGCGGTACCTCGTCACCGGGCCGGTCGAGCCGCTCGGCGAGCTCGTCGGCGATCGGCAGGTACAGCGGGCTGGAGATCGTCGGCAGCGGGCCGCCGTTCCAGATCTCGCCGAAGGTGAGGAAGTGGTCGATCGCCCCCTCGAAGCCGGGCCGGGCCGGCACGCTCACCCGGCAGAAGCCGGCCTGCAGGAAGTCCACGAACGCCGGATCGGGATCGTCGTACCCGAGCCGTTCGTCCCACTGGTTCTTGCTGCCCCAGAAGTACGGGTAGCTGACCCAGGTGATGTGCTCCCACTCGAAGGCCTGCTCGAAGAAGCGCACGTACGCGCCTTCGGCGGCCGCCTCGGGTACGTCGATCTGCGGCAGACCGTTGACCGGTGAGTCGACGACCGCGTCGAACAGGTCGAAATGCTGGTCGGTGAGGATGCTGAGACAGTTCTTCTGCAGCTCCCGGCGGATCGTGATCTGGTTCGTCCCCGGGTTGCGGCCGCGGATCGCGACGCCCGCCTGGAGCTTGAGCTGGGCGAGCTTCTCCTCGTAGTCCGACACCTGCGCGTTGTGCGCGGCAAGCAGTTTCGCGTAGGTCTCCAGCCGCCACTTGTCCAGCGCCCGGTCGGTCCGCTGGCACTTCACCTCGATCGCGACCGCGACCTGCGAGACGTGGAAGCTGTCGATCGCGAGCGGGATCGAGTCGCGCTCGTCGTCCAGCGGTGTCGTGAACAGCCACTGGCCGTTGCCCATCCGCTGGGTCCGGCGCCCGAGGACGACATCCACGCTGAAGTCGGCCTCCCAGATGTTGCAGACCATGCCGACGCTGCCGAACACCGCGCGGTAGCCGTCGTCGATGGTGATCTGGGCGGAGTGGTTGTAGTTGGTCTTGCTGTCCCCGCCACCGCCCTTGAAGTCGGCGGACTTGGTGCGGAAGAGCTCCGGCGGCGGCGCGACGTCGGTGGCTCCGCAGACCTTGACCCAGTACGCGTAGTTGCTCTCGGTCAGCTGGGCCGGGGTGAGCGTGAAGTCCGGCGGCTTGGTCAGCGTGAGTGCGCTGTTCTGCGCCGACTCCATCGCCGCGATCAGGAACGCCGCGGGCTCGGGGACCATGAAGTCGAACATCATCCGCAAGCCGTAGTTGAACATCTGGGCCTGGTAGACCTTGTTCACCCACTGGTAGACGCCGGAGATGTGCCCGGTGCCGGTCGTGTTGTCGAGCGTGTGGACGTTCTTCTCGATGGTCTCGGTCAGGGTGCGGATCGTCGTACGGTTCAGCACGCGCTGGGCGATCTTGCGCGAGGTCCGCTCGGTCACGTCCTGGGAGAACGTCGTCGCCGACTTGGTCGCCTCTTCCTTGGAGCGGGAGAACGAACCCTCCGCGCTGGCGGCGAACTCGACGGTCGGGCCGTAGCTGCCGGAGATGCTCAGGCCGGCCTTGAGCGCGACGTCTTCCTTGATCGTCTCGCTCGCCTCCCGGGTCATCTCGAACCGGTCGGTCGTCTCCAGCTCGTGCTCGTCGGTCGTGCTCGTCTCGGTCTCGAAGACCGTGATCGTCTCGCTCTCCTCGCGGCGGGTGTGCTCACGCGACTTCAGCTCACCCTTGAGCACGTTCTCGATATGCGCGACGTCGACGGCCTCGTAGCCGGTCAGCTGCTGCTTGACCAGCAACAGATCCGCGACCCCGGCCGGCGCCACGGCACCCTTGGTCTGCGGCACGCTTCCGCTCATCGGCAACGGCGGGAAGCCGAGGACCCCGCCGGTTCCGAGCACACCCCACCCGGTGGTGACGGGTGTCGTGACCGAGATCAGTGCGTCGCCGAACCGGACGAACGAGCGCTTCTCGGGATGCCCTGCGACGAGCTCGAGCTCGCTCACGGTCGTCGCCAGGTCGGCCTGCAGCCGCTGGGTGATCTTGTCCAGTGGCGTCGTACCGAGGTCGACGCCGCGCTTCTTCAGTACGGCCTGCGTCGTCTTCGACAACCGGTCGGCCGCAGTGGGCTTGAGCACGAACCCAAGCTCGGCGAGTGCGACCGGCGTGAACCCCGCGCGAGCGGACAGCACCACATCCGGTGCTGCCACGAGAGTCTGCGCGAGTTCGGCGTACGGTGTGCTGATCTGCAGCGCCCCAGCTCTCTCATCGGGCTCGCCTCCATTTTCCAACTCGCGGCCCACCTGGCCCTTCAGGTGCTGCGCGCGGAGCACTTGGGTGTACGTCGCCGCGCTGCTCACCGCATTCGTCAGGACCGTCACGTCCGGCGCGGTGGTGTGTTCGCTCGCGACGAGCTCGGTGGCGCGGAAGTGAATGGATTCGAGCCCTGCCAGTTCGGAGACCGCGCCACGCAGCGCCTCGTGTTCGGTGAGTAGCTCGTCGACGCGCTTGCGGCGGTCGTCGAGGAGTTTCTGGCGCTGTTCCTCCAGCTCCTTCTGCGCGTCGCTGGTCGACAGCCGGGACTTCAGCTCGAGCTCGACCGGGAGTCGCAGCGAACGGCGCCGGCGGCGGGCGGTCATACCCGGGGTGTGCTCGGCCGCGACATCCGCGATCAGTTCGGCGGTGCGCAGCTGCCGGGTGAGCCGCTCGATCGGGCGGCTGTGCAGCTGCTGCAGCACCTTGATCGCGATCAGGCTGTCCCGCAGGCGCCGTACCGTCTCCTTGTACGCGTCGCCGTCCACCACGTCAGCCGCGGAGCTGCCGAACTCGTCCTCGATCGCGTTGGCGATCTCCTCCCACGACACGTCACCGGTGGCTTCGAGTGCGTCGATCCCGTCCGCGAGCTCGTCGAGCCGGCGGCCGAGTGGCGTGTCGCCGATCCCTGGTACGAAGTCGTCGGAGCCGGCGAACTCGGCCGACACCGCTTCGATTCCCTGGCGCCCACCCCCGGATGCCACGACTGCCCGCAGAGCGTCCTGATAGCCGGACTCCTGCTCGAGTTCGATCGACGGCTGCTCCGGGTCCTGTCCGACCGCGGGCCGCAGAAGCATCAAGCGAAAGAGATTCTCCATAACCTACGGAGACCCGGGAGGCCCGCCTAATACAACGGGTTCCCGGGTCAACGTTGTACCGCTCTGACGTCGTACTGCTTCAGACGTTGTCCTGCTTCAGACGTTGTGCTGCTCAGACCAGGCCGAAACCGCCGGTCCAGGCAACCTTCTCGCCGACGGCGAGGGTGAGCTGCAGGAAGCCGAGGGCCTCGAGCTCACGGGCGCGCTTCAGCGGTCCGGCGTCGACGGCGCGCAGGCCGCCCTTGCTGACGACGGCGGCCAGCAGGTCCTTGGCTTCGGCGTCGTCACCGGCGATCAGGACCGTGGTCGGCACCTCGCCGGCCTGTCCGGTCGCGACGGTGACGGCGAAGGTGGTGTTGAAGGCCTTGAGCACCTTGGACTCCGGCAGCTTCTCGGCGAGCTCGGCGGCGGCCGAACCGTCCGCGGGGACGACCAGGGAGTCGAAGGTCTCGAAGTTCAGCGGGTTCGTGATGTCGACCACGACCTTGCCGGCCAGCTGGTCGGCGCGCTCGGCCAGCACCTGAGCAAGTGCCGGATACGGCACCGCGAGTACGACCAGGTCGCCGGTGACAGGCCGGGCGGAGTCACCGGAGTCGAACAGCTCGACGGTGCTGCCACCCTGCTCCACGACGGCCGAGATCGCCTGGCCCATGTTGCCCTTGCCGATGATGCTGACGTGCGTCATGACTCTCTCCTGAACTGGAATAGTTGTACCTTCAACCATCACAATAGCACCAGATGGTTGTAGCTACAACCATCTGGTGCTGGCAGAATGGTCGGCATGACGACGCGATGGCTGGACGACGGCCAGATGACTGCTTGGGTGCGGCTGGCCGCCGTACTCGAGCTCCTGCCCGGGGTCCTCGACACCCAGTTGCGGCGGGACGCGGGCCTCACTCACTACGAGTACTACGTGATGGCGATGCTCTCCGAGGCGCCGAAGCGCACCCTGCGGATGACCGCGCTCGCCCAGCAGACGAACGCCACCCTCCCCCGGCTGTCCCACGTCGTGAAGCGCCTGGAGGACCGCGACCTGATCGAACGCTTCCCCTGCCCCGAGGACGCCCGGGCCACCAACGCCCGCCTCACCCCGACCGGCTGGAAGAAGATCCGCGCCACCGCCCCCGGCCACGTAGCCACCGTCCGCGAACACGTCATCGACGTCCTCACCCCCGAACAGATCTCCCAACTCGCCGAGATCACCGGCGCCATCCTCAAGTCCGTAGACCCCGACGGCAACCTAACCGCCGTCTACCGCCGCTAGCCCCGAGTCACCCCCACCCCGGCGGCCCACCACGCGAGCGTCCGCCCGCTCTCTCGTCAGAGCACGGAGAGCATGCCGCCGTCGACGTACAGCACCTGGCCGTTGACGAAGTCGGACGCCGGCGCGGACAAAAAGATCAGCGCGCCGATCAGGTCCTCCAGCTGACCCCACCGACCGGCCGGCGTGCGCTTGCGGACCCACGCGCTGAACTCTTCGTCCGCAACCAGCGCCTTGTTGAGCTCGGTGTCGAAGTACCCAGGCCCGAGACCGTTGACCTGGATCCCGGCCGGGCCGAGGTCCGCGCACATTCCCTTGGTGAGCATCTTCAGTCCGCCCTTGGTCGCGGCGTACGGCGCGATGCCCGGGCGCACGGTCTCACTCTGCACCGAGCAGATGTTGATGATCTTCCCGTGCCCGCGCGGAACCATCCGGCGGGCTACTTCGCGGCCCATCAGGAACGCGCTGGTGAGATTGGTCTCGATCAGTCGGTGCCAGTCCTCGTCGGTGAACTCGGTCAGCGGCGCCCGCCGCTGCATCCCGGCGTTGTTGACCAGGATGTCGATCGGCCCGACCTCATCCTCAATCGCTGCCACATTCGCCGCAACAGCCGCGGAGTCGGTGACATCGAACGCCCTCGTGAACGATCCGTCCAGCTCAGTCCGCGCTCGCTCGAGCGCCACCTCGTCGCGCCCGTTCAGTACGACGGTGCACCCGGCGGCATGCAGTCCCTCGGCCAGCGCCCGGCCGATACCCCGGCTGGATCCGGTGACGAGCGCCGTACGTCCAGAGATGTCGAAGAGACCGTCGACCTTCATACAGTCACCGCCACGGGGATCGGGATTCCCGTCGAGGATAGCCAGGACGTTGTCGACGGCAAGGTCCACCATCGCGGCCGGCTCGCCGGTGACTTCGGCGTACTGCGTGAGGTTGGATGGCCGTATGAGCGAACTGCGTGATGCCGAGGTGGCGATCGCGGCAGCCGAGGCCGGCGCCGCTGTGGTCCGGGATCGTTTCGGTGGCGTGCTGGAGCGGTACGCGAAGTCGGCGACCGATTTCGCCACCGAGGCGGACCTGGAGGCCGAACGCGCGATCCTCGCCGTCATCCAGGGCGAGCGTCCCGACGACGCCGTGATCGGCGAGGAGTACGGCGCCAGTGGTGAGGCGGCTCGCACCTGGTTGGTGGACCCGCTCTGCGGCACCCTCAACTTCGCGGCCCAGAACCCCTTGTTCTCCGTGAATGTCGCGCTGCAAAGCCCGACCGGGGACGTCGCCGCGGTCGCCCAGCCACTCACCGGCGAGATTTTCTGGACCGACGGAACCACGGTCGCCATCCGCAGCGACGGTGTCGACACCCCAGCCGTCTCGTCCGCGACCTCGCGAATGGTCAACATCGACATCGACGGACCGCCCGGGACGGAGTTCCTCGGCGCCCAACTGCTAACGGACGAGAAGATCCGCGAGGCCTTCGCGCTCCGGGTCTCGTCCACCACCCTCGCGCTCGCCTGGGCCGCTGTCGGGCGCCAAGCGGCGTACATCACCGACGGCACCCTCCGCGACAGCGTCCACTTCACCGCCGGCATCATCCTCTGCCGAGCGGCCGGTGCCACCGTCAGCGACTTCCGCGGCAACCCGCTCCACACCACCCCCGGCCTCGTCGCCGCCGCGGACTCCGAAACCCACCAGCATCTCCTCGACCTCATCGCCCTGCACGCCTAGCGAGCTCAGCGGGATTCGAGCAACGTCTTGAGCGTGGACAGATCCTTGGCGTTGGCGCGCCGCACCGCGGCCGACACCAACGGCGCGGCCATCCCGGCCAAACCTGACGGCTCGCCACGATTGCGCAGAGTCATCCGCGTCGCCGCGCCGACAACCGGCGCCCACTCGTAGGTGGTCTCCATCGGGAACGGCCCTTGCGCGGTCCGCATCACCAGCCGATGATGCGCATTCAACTCGGTGACCTCATAGGTATAGACGAGCCGCCGCCCCAGAAACCGCGCAACAAACTCCATCTGCGCCCCAACCACCACCGGCAACTCGCCCCGCCATCGAACCGACTCGATGTTCGCGTACCACTCCGGCGCATGAGACGGATCCGTCACATACTCGGCCACAACCACCACCGGCCGATCAATCACAACCTCCGTCAACACGTCAACGCCCATCGCCCCTCCTCCACTCGAAGGTACGCCGAGCCGTCGCCCGAAGCCGCGACTTCCCGGGCGAGCCCCACCCCAGCCACCGCTCCTCCCACGCGGCAACTTCCCCCAACCAGATCAGGCGAACCGCGCCCTAACCACCGGTCCGACCGCAAGGTGGGTGCCGTTCTGTCGGTGGGAGTGGGTAGGAAGGTGACATGAGATTCGGTGTGATACTTCCGGGCGGAACGGCAGTCGAGCAGCTCGAGCAGGCGGTGCTCGCCGAGGAGGCCGGCTGGGACGGCGTGTTCGTCTGGGAGGCGGCGTACGGCGTCGACGCGTGGAGCTTGCTGTCCGCCATCGCCGCCCGGACCGACCGGATCCGCCTGGGCACCATGCTGACCCCGCTCCCCTGGCGCCGACCGTGGAAGGTGGCGAGCCAGGTCGCGACCCTGGACCAGCTTTCCTCCGGCCGCGCGACCCTGGCGATCGGCCTCGGCGCCGTCGAGACCGACCTCCCACTCACCGGCGAGGAGCTCGACCTCCGCACCCGAGCAGCCATGATGGACGAGGGCATCGATCTCATCCGCGAACTCTGGGCCGGCCGCTCCACCTATCACGGCGAGCACTACAACTACACGTGCGCCCGCGACGACCTAGCCCAGGTAGGACGCCCGGTCCAAGAGCACATCCCGATCTGGGTAGTAGCCGCCTGGCCAAGACCCAAGTCAATGCGCCGAGTACTGCGCGTCGACGGCGTACTCCCCCAATACCCACCAGACCAAGACTCCCCCACCGAACTCCGCAACCTCCGCACCTGGCTCACCGACTACGGCGCCTCCCCCACCCTCGACATCATCGCCGAAGGCGAAACCCCCGCCGACAACCCAACCGCGGCCTCCACTCTCATCAAACCCTGGTCAGAAGCAGGCGCCACCTGGTGGCTGGAAACCCGCTGGCAAATGCCTCACCACTCCCCCGAACGCATGCACGAGGTCCGCGCCCGCCTCGCCGCCGGCCCCCCAACCAATCTCTGAGGAAGGTGTCGTGCATCGTCGTACCTCCAGGCTTGGTGGGCTGCACGACACGACACCTGCCGCGGATTGCTGCCGGCGTCGGACCCCCACCCGACCTCGCATGAGCTGTCTGGGGACTGACCGGGACACCCAGGGTTCTGTCTGTCCGCACTAACATCGCGGCATGCCTCTGCTCGTGGATCCGGCCTTGCCTCAGGGAACTTTGCGGGACGCCGCACAGCCGCGTCTGGCGACCAACGACGGACTGGTACTTCGGCCGTGGAAGGGGAGCGACGCCGCCATGGTGCGGACCGCGTTCGCCTGTCCTGACATTCAGCGCTGGCATGTCCGGCGACTCGACACTCTCGAGGAGGCAAGTGAGTGGGCCGGGCAGTGGGCTGACCGCTGGGACACCGAGACAGCGGCGAGCTGGGCGGTCGTCGATGGCGACGACCAGCCGCTCGGCCAGGTCGGACTGCGCAACATCTCTCTGGCCGAGGGCTCAGCCGGCCTGTCCTACTGGGTGACCCCGGCGGCCCGGGGCCATGCCATCGCCGCGAGATCAGTGGATGCCTTGTCCGCTTGGGCTTTCGGGCTGATCGGGTTCAACCGGCTGAACATCCAGCACTCCACCGCCAACACGGCTTCCTGCCGGGTCGCCGACCGTACCGGCTACAGGCTCGAGGGCACGCTACGGCAGGCGATCAAACACGCCGACGGCTGGCACAACTGGCACGTCCACGGCCGCCTGCACACCGACACCTAATCAGGAACCGCTCGGAACGAGCAGGCGGCACCAGGACTTGAGTGCAGATGTCAGGGGTTCACCGGAATCACGGTGGATCCCGACCAATTGCATGCCGGCGAGGACCTCGAGGGCCCGCGTCCAGCTGTGATCATCCGGCGCCTCGCGACCGACGGATCAGCAGCTACACGGTGCCCTGGATGCCGCGACGAGGCAACTGAATCGGCGAGCTGCCACGCGCGCAGGGCTGATCATGACGCAGCCTGCGACGCCGCCGCTTCACAGTCTGTGAGTCCAGTGTGGTGCGGCAGACCTAGCTCGCGTCGGGCGAAGTGGGCCAGCTCAGGAGGGCACCGATGAAGAAGCAGAGGGCGCCGAGCGCGGTGCACCAGTTTGCGGCGGCCAGGTCGAGTATCGAACCGGTGGATGGTACGACGAACGAGGCGAGAGCCGAGATCCCGAACAGCACGCATCCGAGCAGATTCACGGCGACCGTCGTATACGCCCGGTCCATCCGCCTCGGGAGGAGGCCCGGTCCGGCCGTGACTCGGTAGGCCAGCGCGCCGGACACCAGAAAGCATGCTGAGCCGAACACATCGGGCGTCCAGACCAGCCGGTTCTCCTGCTGCGTCGACAAGCTTTCTTGCATGGCGGAGAACGTGCTGAGGTTGAACAGAAGAGTGCCGACAAACTGAATCGCGGCACTCCACCAGGACGGGTCACGGCCCCAGCGATGCCCGCGGCGGACGGTTCCCTCCCGCAATTCCATGGCAGCGGCGAGGGTGAAGAAGATGGAGCCGACGAAGAAGACCACGCCGTCGGCCGCCGTACCCACCAGCTGGACGAACCCGGGGAACGGCCCGATGAAGAAACAGGCCGACCCGACCGCGAACCCCACGGCGATCGAGCGGTCCCAACCTATCCGGGTGGCCGGCCTCGGAACGGATACCAGCGCGTGACCTATCACGTGCACACCACCCCCACGCGCCGACCGTATGGCACACGCCGGGACGCGCTCTTCCCCCGGTGCGGATGAGCTCAGCACAGCCTCCTTGGAGCTCCACCGGCCCAGGCCGTCTGTCCGCTGGGGCGTTGCACCGTGTCTCCGGCTCGCGCGCCGCCGGAGGCGGCCGAAAAGTCAGCCGGCGCGAAGCGGTGTCCGTTGGGCGGAGGTGGCTGACAGGACGGTCGGGTGGAGCGGGGTTAGCGGAAGTCTCGGGATTTGGTTTGGGAGGCTAGGGGGAGGCGTTGGAGGTGGTCGGCGGAGAGGTTGGTGACTTCGCCGGCTCGTTCCACGCGGCCGCGGATGATGAGGGCGCCGGCGTTGCGGGCTACGGCGGCGTGGCGGTGCCAGCAGCCTACGGTGATGACGATGTTGGCCATACCGGTTTCGTCTTCGAGGTTCATGAAGGTGACGCCGGAGGCGGTGGCGGGGCGCTGGCGGTGGGTGACGACGCCGGCGACGCGGACGCGGGCTCCGTTCGGGGCCTGGCGGAGCTGGGCCGCGGACAGGATGCCTTCGGCGCGGAGCTGGTCGCGGACGCGCTGCATCGGGTGGCTGGTGGTGGTGATCGAGGTGGACCACAGGTCGGCCATGTCGGCTTCGATGTCGCTCATCCCGGGCAGGGTCGGCGGCGGACCGGCGGCGGTGATCCCGGCGAGCTGACCGGGCCGCTCCTCGGCGGCGCGACCGGCTTCCCACAATGCCTGCCGGCGATCGAGGCCGAAACAGTCGAAGGCTCCCGCGGTCGCGAGCGCCTCGACCTGCGCGGCGGTGATCCCGGTACGCCGGACGAGGTCGGCCATCTCGGTGAACGGCCCACCGCGCTCGCGCTCCTCGACGATCAGCTTCGCGCCCTTCTCGCCGATCGTGCGCACCTCGGACAACCCGAGCCGGACCGCGAACGCGCCGTCACGGCGATGGAAGGTGGTATCGGCCGGCGCCTTCGGATCGAACGGACCGACCACCGGCTGCGGATCCACCAAACACGAAGGCGACCCGGTCGGCGCGGTGAGCTCCTGCCCGTCCACCAGCACCTCGAGCCCGGCGTCGACTCCGGACAGGTGCAGATGTGGTCGCCGCACCTCCACGCCGTGCCGGCGGGCGTCGGCGACCAGGGACTGGGGTGAGTAGAACCCCATCGGCTGCGCCCGCAGCAACGCGGCCAGGAACGCGGCCGGGTAGTGCAGCCGCAGCCAGGTGCTGGAGTAGACCAGCAGGGCGAAGCTGATCGAGTGCGACTCGGCGAAACCGAAGTTCGCGAAAGCTTCGATCTTGGCGTAGATCTCGTCGGCCAGGTCCCCGGTGATCCCGTTGCCCGCCATCCCGGCGTACAGCTTCTCCTTGAGGGACGAGATCTTCTCGATCCCGCGTTTGGATCCCATCGCCCGGCGGAGCAGATCGGCCTCGTCGCCGTCGATCTCGCCGACTGCCATCGCCATCTGCATCAACTGCTCCTGGAACAGCGGCACGCCCATGGTCCGCTCCAGCACCGGCCGCAGCTTCGGGTGCAGGTAGGTGACCGGCTCCTCACCGGTCCGGCGGCGGATGTACGGATGGACCGCGCCACCCTGGATCGGACCGGGCCGGATCAGCGCGATCTCGGTGACCAGGTCGTAGAACCGCCGCGGTTTCAGCCGGGGCAGCGTCGCCATCTGGGCCCGGGACTCGACCTGGAACACGCCCACCGAGTCCGCCCGGCACAGCTGGTCGTAGACCCCGGCTTCCTCCTTCGGGATCGTGTGCAACAGCCACGACTCCCCCAGTTGCTCGCGGACCATCTCCATGCAGTACTGCAACGCGGCCAGCATCCCGAGCCCGAGCAGGTCGAACTTCACCAGCCCCATCCAGGCACAATCGTCCTTGTCCCACTGGAGAACCGTGCGGTCCTCCATCCGCGCGTGCTCGATCGGCACCACCTCCCCCACCGGGCGCTCGGTCAGCACCATCCCGCCGGAGTGGATCCCCAAGTGCCGTGGGAACTTCAGCAGCTCGGTCGCCATCGTCACCACCCGCGGTGGGATGTCGTGCTCGGTCGAGGTGATCTCCGGACTCCACCCGTCCACCTGTTTCGACCACGCGTCCTGCTGACCGACCGAATACCCCATGGCCTTCGCCATATCGCGTACGGCGGACTTCGGACGATAAGAGATCACGTTCGCCACCTGGGCGGCATTGCGACGGCCGTACTTCTGATAGACGTGCTGGATCACCTCCTCACGGCGATCCGAGTCGAAGTCGACGTCGATATCCGGCTCCTCGGCCCGGGTCGTGGCGAGGAACCGCTCGAACGGCAGGTCGTAGAGGATGCTGTCCACCGCGGTGATCCCGAGCGCGTAACAGACCGCCGAGTTCGCCGCCGAGCCCCGGCCCTGGCAGAGGATCCCGTGGTCGTGCGCGAACCGGACGATGTCCTCGACGATCAGGAAGTACCCCGGGAACTCCTTCTCCTCGATGACGGCCAGCTCGCGCTCCAGCCGCTCGTACGCGTCCGGGCGCTGCTTCCGGGTCCCGTACCGCTTGGCGGCGCCCTCGAAGGTCAGATGCCGCAGCCACGACATCGGCGTCTCCCCCTTCGGCACGTCGCGCAGTGGGAGCTTCGGCTTCGCCCGGGCCAGGTCGAAGGCGACCTGGTCGGCCAATGTCACCGATCGCGCCACGGCCCCGTCGTACCGATGGAAGCGGGCCGCCATCTCCTCGCCCGAGCGCAGGAACGCCATCCCGCTCGGCGGCAGCCAGCCGTCCATCGTGTCCAGGTCCCGCCGGGCCCGGACGGCTGCCAGCGCGGCGGCCAGCTTGTGCTGCGCCGGGGTGGCGTAGTGAACGTTGTTCGTGGCAACCACCGGGAGGCTGCGGTCGGCGGCCAGGCCGGCCAGGATCCGGTTCCGGCTGGTGTCCGCGGGGAGGTGATGGTCGATCAGCTCGACCACCACGCGGTCCTGGCCGAACAACCCGGTCAGCCGGTCCAGCTCACGCCCCGCCGCGGCCGGCCCGTCGGCGTGTCCACCGAGCTCCAACGCCTGCCGGACCAGCCCCTTCCGGCAGCCGGTCAGGATCAGCCAGTGATCCCGGCCGGACGCCGCCAGCTCCTCCAGGTCGTAGACCGGTTTGCCCTTCTCCCCGCCGGCCAACTGCGCCTCGGTGATCGCGCCGGCCAGTTTGTGATACCCCTCCTGCCCCTCCGCCAGCACCAGCAGGTGGCTCCCCTCGGGGTCGGCCACTCCGTTCTGCGGGCCGGTCAGCCCGAGCGACAGCTCCGCCCCGAACACGGTGGGCAACGAGTACGCCGCCGCGGCCTCGGCGAACCGGGCCGCGCCGTAGAACCCGTCGTGATCGGTCAGCGCCAGCGCGTGCAGACCCTGCCGGACCGCGGTCTCGACCAGGTCCTCCGGCTGGGAGGCGCCGTCCAGGAAGGAGAAGTTCGAATGCACGTGCAGCTCCGCGTAGGGCACCACGTGCTCCGGGCGGACAGCGACGGCCTTCGAGGGCACATACGGACCACGGTGCTGCGACCATGCCGGGCTGTCCCCGCCGTCAGCCGTCACCGGCCGGTCACCGTGACTGCCCGGCCGGGACCGGTCCGACAGCTTCCGCTCCAGCTCCGACCACTTGATCGGCGGATTGTTGTAGCCCATCGCAGCACCTCCTCCCCCTCATACTAGAACATGTGTTCCCTTAAGGATGATGGAGCCGAGAGCCTCCCGCGACTGCCGATCGCCCGGCCACGGTGCTTTGCAGATATGGCGAAATCCGCGACGATTTAGTCAAACGTTTCTTTTCTTCGTGCTCAACTCGGTGCAAGGGACAGAATTCAACAATTCACGGAGGGTGTTGCCGATGGCTGTTGCGGCGTTAGCATCCTGCGCATTGTGGAGACTGTGATCGCCTATTTCTTCGACCGACCCGGCGACGACAATCAACGGGCCGCTGCGGGCCGACAGCGGGTCGAGGCCTACTACGGCAGCCTCTGGCATGAGGCAGTCACCCACCAGGGACATGATGCGCGGACAGTCGGGCTGCACGTCTGGGATCGCAGCGAACGCGACTGCCTGTGGCCGTCCTGGCAGGACGGCGGCGATCTCCGGGTCGCGAGTCTGCATGCGCCCCTCGGGTATGAACGGATCGTCGGAGACGTCCCACTGCACAACGCTCCTGGACAATTGGCGCGAGCAGTTCTTCAGGCGCCCGGCCGATTCCTGGATCTGGCACCGCCGTTCACGATGGCCGTCCTGGACCCGGCGGACGAACGACTCGAGCTGTTCACCGATTCCATCGGAGTGGGACGCCTGTTCCAGCTTCGGCTGCCTGACGGCTGGGTCTGGAGCAATCGGCCGGTCGCGGCGCTCTTGTTCGCCGGCGTCATGGCCAGGGCGGCTCAGCGGGGTTGGCGCTATGCGGCAGCTTGCGGCTGGTTCATGGACGACACCACGCCGTACGAGGGTGTGCTGGCCGTGCCGGGTGCGACCCGGATCGTGGCCGAGGGCAGGCAGCGCCGCCGCACCGTCAGCCGCGTCGAGATCAGCAGTGTCTGGTCCGGCGACAGTCTGGACGCCGCCGACGAAACCGCTGAGGCGCTGTGCGCTGTGGCGAGGTCGGTCGATCACCTCTGGCCGGGAAGGCCGACCGTGGATCTCAGCGGCGGCCGCGACTCCCGTGTGGTCGCTGCGGCCTTTCTGTCCGCCGGTGTGGACTTGCGCCTCAACAGCTACGACGCGGTGCCGGGCGAGCTCCAGGTCGCCGAGGACCTCGTCGGTCTGCTCCCCTTCCAGGTAGAGCACGCCGTGACCCCTCGCACCGCACCAGCCCAATCTCCACAGGCTCGGCCGGCCACTCCTGCCCTCGTCAGCCGCGCCCTCCGGTGGCACCGGTACGCCGATGGCCTCAGACCGGCCAGCTACCTCTTTCACACTCCACCCAGCAGCCTGTCGAGCGTCGCGCACCTCGCGATCGGGGGCGCGGGTGGCGAGCTCGCGCACGGGCACTTCTACCCGGCCGATGTCCTCCAGCTCGACGCCCTGCCGCTCGAGCCGAAGCTCGCGGCGTTCGTCAGCCGTCTGCAGAGTCGGCTGGTGACCGCGACCGGCCCGTCCGACGAGGCGCGCGCCGCCGTCTCCGCACAGATCGAGCTCGTACTGCGCGAAGCGGTTCACGGCGGCATCGAGAACGCGACCATGCTCGACTACTTCTACCTGGTCGAACGGCTCCGCCGCTGGGGAACAACAGGTGAGCGTAGCGGCGTGGTCTCGCCGTTGCTCATCCCGTCCTTCGTCCGCGGCGCCTTCGCGCTCGATCCCACCCAGCGGCTCGAGAACGCCCTGCACCGTGACCTGGTCCGTCGGCTGATCCCCGAGTGGGCGGACGTTCCGTTCTTCAAACCGGAACCGGGCAATCGGGCCAGGGCCAAGGCTCTGCTCCGACGCCTCGCCGACGCGCCGGATCGCGACCTCATCGGAGCGCTCATCACCGGCTCGGAGCTGGAGGGATTCGAACCACAGACCATCCAAACGCTGTGGGCGGCCTCGGCAGCCGGCACCAGTTCCGCCGTGGATGAGGCAGCACTCCGGCAAGCGCTGTGGAGGGCATCCTTCGAGCAACACCTGGCCGAAATCGACAGCCACCTCCCGCCCGCCGTCCGCGCAGCAGAACGCGACCTCTCCATGGCCGCGGCGCCAGGTCCGGCGAACCCACCCCAACCCTGCCGGCGCCCGACGACCCGCGGCGTACGGCGAATCGCCCAGCGCCGACTGATCCGCCGTGCGGCCAGGCATCCACTCTGGTCCGCGTTCCGCCGAACCCGGATCGGCCGTTCCTGGCGGAGCCTCAGCCGACCACACTGAGCAGCCTCGCCGGCGGCTACCGCTGATCTCCATCGCACACACCTCCCGTGGACATCAAGACTAGAACATGTGTTCGAAGACGGGGTAATCTGAAAACATGCTTGGTCGGTTCACGGTGCGCCCGTCCGACGACGGATCGAACAGATTCGGCGTCTGGGACGGAGCGGTCAACGGGTGGCGTGCGATCGGTATCGACGACGAAACGGAGGCCCGTAGGGTAGCCAGCGATCTCGACGTTCAGTACGACGCTCACGGTCCGCGACCGGCCGACGCCGTTCGCAAGATCGACCCGGCCCAGCCGGTCCAGCGGGCCGAGTGGACCACCGGCGAGCTCGACGTCTGGATCCGCGACAACGGTGAGTGGCTCGGCCGTTTCTGCGACAAGGACGGCCAGGTCTCCTGGATCCCCGGATCGGACCTCAGACCACTCTGAACTACTTGACGTAGCCGATCGGGACCAGCACGGGCGGCTCGGCGAGGGGTTCGGAGGCGTACTGGGCGCGGATGCCGCTGATGTAGCGGCGACTGCGAGGCGTCAGGCCTTCGGGGGTCTGCATGCGGCCCTTGGTGACCAGGATGCCGAGGTCCGCGCCTTTGAAGCGGTAGTCACCCGGACCGTAGACGCGGAGGAAGAAGGCCTCGTCCTCATGCGTCACGTCGTGCCAGTCGTTGGCGGCCCCAACGAACTCGAGCGTACCGTCCTCGCCGAGGTGCCAGGTCCCGGTCCGTGGTGCCTCCAGGATCCGCTCGACCTGGTCGGCCGGCTCCTTCATGATCAGCTGCGCCCACACGTCCACCGCGGCCAGGTCACGCCAGCGCTCGTTGATCTCGGCCACGTCGACGACGTAGTCGGCGTCCATGAACTCGAGCAGGTGGAACAGGAACAGCGGTACGTCGGCATACGCGCCGGCGGTCACATTCGTCATCGACGAGGCACCGGAGATCCGCGGGTTGAGCTCCCCGAGATACACCTCGTCGGTCGCCAGGTCGACCAGTACGTCGATCTCGAGAAAGCCCCGGTACCCCTCGCGAGCGAGCCGGTCGCCGAGCCGCTGCACGTGGTCGATCGCGAGCGCCCGCTGCACCGGCGTCAGCGCCTCCGGGAAGAGGTCGTTCCCGCACCAACCACCCTTGTACGGCGTGAGCTCGGGATAGCCGGTGAGGTCGGTCATGAACGGCCCGACGATCGTGCCGTGCCGAGTGATACAGGCCTCGACCGCGGCCGCCTTGTTGTCGATCCGCTTCATCACCTTGAGCTGCTCGCCGATGATGTCCTCGGCGTACTTCTCCCAGTCCTTCTTCCCGGTGATGAAGAACGTGGTCTTGCCGGAGTCGCCGTACGGCGTCTGCACGACCAGGTCACGACCGAGTCCGGCCGAAGCGGCAAGCTCCTTCAACGATTTCCACGACGACGCGGTACCGATCACGTTGGGCACCGACGGGGCGCCGGCCTCGTTGCCGAGCTGGGTCGTGACGATCTTGGAGTCGAGCCGGCGGCGCAGCTCGTCCGAGGGCATGATCAGCTGGTAGCCGAGCTCCCGGCAGATCTCCTCGGTCTCCTCGTCGAAGAACACCATCACGACCATCGGCGTACCGCCGCGCTTGCGCAGGTGTGCCTGCACCTCGGGATCGCGGAGCAGGTAGTTGTTGATCTGCTCGCTCGACTCGAACTCGACGTACGGCTGGTCCTTCGGCGCGAACACCCGCGGGTGGGTCCCGTCCCAGGAGTCGTAGTAGACGACGTACTGGAAGTTGCGCACCCAGCGGTCGATGCCGAGCAGGTTGAACGCGGTCGGCCCGAAGAAGTAGATCGGCTGGGTGTTGGTCCGGAAGAACGTGCGGATCTCGGCGATCCCGTTCAGCTTCTGGTTCATCCCCCACCCTCCCCTGGTCCATTCACAGTAGGACCGCAAGGGCGTTCTGTCATGGTCCTGGAGGCTTCGCGGAGGTACGGTGCGACGGTGCGCGACGACGTTCTCGACGACTTCCTCCGCGCCGATCGCGAGCGGGGCCTGGGCGTCTACGGGGTCCACCTGTACCGCGCGGGCGAGCCGCCGATCGAGCGCCGGGTTCGATCCGACGACCGGGTGAACCTCTACTCCATCGCGAAGACGTTCACCTCGGTCGCGGTCGGGCTCGCGGAGGCCGAAGGACGTCTCACACTCGACGACCGCCTCCTCGACCACTTCCCCGAGCTCCGGGCCGTGGCCGCGGACGGGGTCGAGAACCTCACGGTGCGCCAGTTGATGACGATGACCAGCGGCACGAGTCATGAGTGGTTCGCCGACGAGCGTATCGACGCGCCGGACCTGCTCCACGAGATCGTTGCCGCGCCGCTCGACGCCGCGCCCGGGAGCCGGTTCGCCTATACCGGTTCGGGTGTGTACGCCGTCGGCCGACTCGTCGAGCGCGTGACCGGAGCCGACGTACGCGCGTATCTCCTGCCGCGCCTGTTCGCACCACTGGACCTGCACAACCCGCCGTGGCACACCTGTCCCCGCGGTTACCCGTTCGCCGAGAGCGACCTCTTCCTTCGCACCGAGGAGCTCGCCCGCTTCGCCCGGTTGCTGCTGCAGGAAGGCGAATGGGAGGGCGCACAGCTCCTGCCGGCGACCTACGTCCAGCGGATGCCCGCCGAGCGCGTCGACACCAGCACTCTCGACTGGGGCGAGCGGTTCACCCTCGGATATGGCCTGGGCGTCTGGATCGATCGAGCCGGTGTCTACCGGATGGACGGCCGCTACGGCCAATACGCGCTCATCAGCCCCGGGACACGGACCGCCGTCACGGTCACCGCGCACTCGGAAGTGGAGGCGGAGCTACTCGACGCGATTCACGAGTTCATCCTCGACCGGCTGGGGTGACCGCACAGGCGGGTCAGATGATCGAGTTGCGGGGCAACGGGGTCAGGGCGTCGAAGGCGCGCAAGGTGTCCTGCAGGTGGGCTGGGTGCTGGGGGTCGGGCCAGTTGGAGAGTTTGACGCAGACGGTGCGGGTACGGCGGCAGACGTACAGCATCTGGCCGTGGATTCCCAAGCAGAGCAGGACATTGCCGGGTGCGGCGGGACGGAACCAGAACTGGTTGCGGTACCAGCCACCGGGGAAGGACGCCTCGGCCGGGGATGCCAGGAAGTCGCGCCGAGCCTGCGCGTCGACTGCCCATGCTCGGCGCAACCACTTCGGCTGAGCCGCCAGCATCAGCCCGAAGCGCAACAGGTCGGAGGCTGTCACCGCGAGACCACCGTCATGCACAGCGGTCCCGGACACATCGGTCAGGAACTCGGCATCGTGCTCCGCGCCCAGTGGCGCCCACACCAGCGACGACACCAGTTCGGCCATCGGTGCGCGACCCGCACGCTCGCACACCCAGCCGAGTACGTCGGTCTCCGCCGACCGGTAGAGGAAGCGGCTGCCATGGGGTGCTTCCGCTCGCAATGTCGTGAGGAAGTCGTACAGGCGATGTTTGTCCGCCAGCCACTGGTCCAACCGCCGGACATCGGATTGCGGGTTGGTGTAGTCCTCCTCGAAGTGCACCCCACTACGCATGTCGAGCACGTCCCGCACGGTCACATCGTTGTAACCGCTTCCTGCCAACTCCCCCACGTAGTGAGTGACCGGCCGATCAAAATCCAGTACGCCGCGATCGGCCAGGATCCCGGCGACGCAGCCGACGACCGACTTGGTGATCGAGAACACCGCCTGTGGCTGATCCAGCACGCCACCCGCGGCGATCACCGCACCGTTCCGCGCGATCACGAACGCGTCGGTGTGCGTGCCGGCCAGTACGTCGGCCACGGTCGCGCGCGTGCCGTCATACCTCCGCACGGGAACCGAGAGCACGTCGGAAGGACGCGACGGAAGCTCCCGGACCGGGCCGTTCCCGCGGGAAACACGCTGGGTCGGCAGTGTGCCCGGCCAGAGCATGATGCGATGGTAGACGCATGGGCGCCACCGACGACCGGATGACCGGCTTTCCGCCGTCGGACGAGACCCTCGTCGACCTGTCCGGCTGGCAGGACCCGCCGAACGTCCGCTGGGCCTTCCGGCACATGCGCGAACTGATGCCGACACACGCCATCCCGGCCGACCCTGCCCACGTCCGTACGCTGACCACAGCACTCGATCCAACTGTGGAGGCAACCCCGGTCAGCCGCCTCGACGGATCGACCACGCGCGCGGGCGGCGTGTTCGCCGACACCTGGACCGACGCCCTGATCGTCATGCACGACGGCGTCGTCGTGGAGGAGCAATACCTGGCCGGCATGACTCCACACACCCCGCATCTCGTGATGTCCGTATCCAAGTCGATCGTCGGCTGTGTCGCGGGGATCCTGGCCGACCGCGGCGTGCTCGACGTCGAAGCGCAGCTCACGCACTACGTCCCGGAGGTGGCGACAAGCGGCTATGGCGACGCCACCGTGCGCCAACTGCTCGACATGCGGACCGGTGTGGCGTTCAGCGAGACCTACCAGGCCGCCGACTCGGAAGTACGGGTGATGGAGCGGTCGATGGGCTGGCGGCCGAGCCTGGACAGTGATCCGGTCGGCATGTACCGCTACCTGACCACACTGGGTACGGCGACCGACCACGGCGGATCCTTCACGTACCGATCGGCCGACACCGACATGCTCGGCTGGGTGTGCGAGCGCGGGGCCGGGACCCGGATGGCGGACCTCGTGTCGAGCCTGGTGTGGATCCCGATGGGCGCCGAGCAGGATGCCGACATCACCTGTGATCCGGTCGGCTCCGCGGTCCACGACGGTGGCATCTCCGCGATCGCTCGTGACCTGGCGAGGTTCGGGCAACTGCTGCTCGACGACGGTGGCAAGGTCGTGCCGGCCAAGTGGCTCGCGGATTCCTGGCAGCCACCCGCCGACGTACGAGAGGCCTTCGCGGGCACGGACAACGAGCCCGTCCTTCCGGGCGGGTGGTACCGCAACCAGTTCTGGTTCGTGCCGAACCATCGCGGGACAGCCCTTGTCTGCTTGGGGATTCACGGCCAGATGGTCTACGTCCACCGCGAGACCCGGACCGTCGGCGTGAAGTTGTCGAGCTGGCCGGACCCGCAGAACGCGACGTACCTGATCGACACCCTGCGGACCTTCGCGGCGATCGGCGCGCGTCTGGACGCTTGAGGGCCGGGGTGCGAAACTCCGAAGATGAGCCGCTACGGCCAGCAGTTCGGCCCGGACTTCACGTTCCTCGGAGTCCCGGTCTGTGATCTGGACGATCCGGCGTCGTACGCCGACGCGCAGGTGGTCATCCTGGGCGCGCCCTTCGACGGCGGGACCTCGCACCGCCCGGGAGCCCGGTTCGGGCCGATGGCGATCCGGATGCGGGACTACCTCGGCCACGACGGCTCGCGGCCGAGCCTGGCGTTACGCACCGACGGCCTGGTCGACCTGAACGTGGTCGACGCCGGTGACGTGGAGATGTACTCCGGCGACATCGAGGTCGCCCTGCCCGCGCTCGAGGCGGCGGTCGAGAAGGTGACCCGTACGGGCGCCATCCCGATCGTGCTCGGCGGCGACCACTCGATCGCGTTCCCGGACGCGAAGGGGGTCGCGAACGTGCTCGGCCACGGCCGCGTGTCGATGATCCACTTCGACGCGCACGCGGACACCGGCAACATCGAGTTCGGCTCGCTCTGGGGCCACGGGCAACCGATGCGCCGGCTGATCGAGTCCGGCGCGCTGCGCGGCGACCGCTTCCTGCAGATCGGTTTGCGCGGGTACTGGCCGCCGCCGGACACGCTGGACTGGATGGCCCAACAGAACATGCGGTCCTACGAGATGACCGAGCTCGGCCACCGCGGCCTGGACGAGTGCATGACCGAGGCGTTCGCGATCGCCACCGACGAGTGCGACGCCGTCTTCCTGTCCGTCGACATCGACGTCTGCGATCCCGGCCACGCACCCGGCACCGGGACCCCTGAGCCCGGCGGTCTGACAGCCCGTCAACTGCTGGACGCCGTACGCCGGATCTGCCTCGAGCTGCCCGTGGCCGGGATGGATGTCGTCGAGGTGAGCCCGCCGTACGACCACGCCGACATCACCGCGGCGCTGGCCAACCGCGTGGTACTGGAGGCGGTGTCCGCGATCGCGCGGAAACGCCAGGACGCACGGGACGGGACCCGGTGGGATCCCACGCAGCCTTTGTTAAGTGACCGACCAAAGCCGAACTGACCTGTTCCCAGCGCGGTTGCCGAGTGCCACACTCCGAGAGACGAGTGCCACACTCCGAGAGAAGGGTGGAGTGGCGGGGACGGTCGGGCACCTCCGTCGAGGGGAGGCACCATGGCGATGACGGCACGGCAGTTGTTCCGCCGCAAGCCGGTTCCGGAGATGGCGCAGGAGACCGGGACCGACAGCGGGCAGAGCGAACTGGTCCGCTCGATCGGACTGTTCCAGCTCTCCATGTTCGGTATCGGCGCCACCATCGGCACCGGTATCTTCTTCGTTCTCGCGCAGGCCGTGCCGGTCGCGGGACCCGCGGTGATCTGGTCGTTCGTGCTCGCCGGTACGGTGGCCGGACTGACCGCGATCTGCTACGCCGAGCTGGCGAGTGCGGTCCCCGTGTCGGGTTCGTCGTACTCGTACGCCTACGCGACCCTCGGTGAGCTGCCGGCCGTCGGCGTGGCCGCCTGCCTGCTGCTGGAGTACGGCGTGTCGGCGGCCGCCGTCGCGGTCGGCTGGTCGCAGTACCTGAACGAACTACTCGACAACCTCTTCGGCTTCACCATTCCCGACAGCCTCTCGCAGGCGCCCGAGCAGGGTGGCGTGTTCAACCTGCCCGCGGTCATCCTGGTCACACTCTGCACGCTGCTGCTGATCCGCGGCGCGAGCGAGTCCGCCAAAACCAATGCGGTGATGGTGTGCATCAAGATCGGCATCCTGCTGCTGTTCATCATCCTCGGGCTGCAGGGCTGGGACTCGGACAACCTGTCGAACTTCGCGCCGTTCGGCCTCAGCGGGATCACCTCCGCGGCCGGCATCATCTTCTTCTCCTACATCGGCCTGGACGCGGTCTCCACCGCCGGTGAGGAAGTGAAGAATCCACGGCGGACGATGCCGCTGGCGATCCTGATCGCGCTCGTCACGGTCACCGGGCTGTACATGATGGTCACGATCGTCGCGGTCGCCGCGCAGCCGTCCGGAGAGTTCGAGAATCAGGACGCCGGTCTGTCGGCGATCCTGGAGAACGTGACCGGGTCGACCTGGCCGGCCACCGTGCTGGCCGCCGGCGCGGTGATCTCGATCTTCAGCGTCACGCTGATCGTCATCTACGGCCAGACCCGGATCCTGTTCGCGATGGCTCGCGACGGGATGATCCCGGAGCTGTTCCACAAGGTGAATCCACGCACCCACACACCGGTGCCGAACACCATCATCGTCGCCGTGCTGATCGCCTTGCTGGCCGGGTTGATCCCGATCAACTTCCTGGCCGAGATGACGAGTATCGGCACGCTGGTCGCGTTCCTGGTGGTGTCGATCGGCGTGATCGTGTTGCGCCGTACCCATCCGGAGCTGCCGCGCGGGTTCAAGGTGCCGGGCTATCCCGTCACGCCGATCCTGTCGATCCTGGGCTGTCTCTGGATCATCAAGGACCTGCGCGCGGTGACGATCTACGTGTTCCTGATCTGGCTCGCGGTGGCCCTGGCCTGGTACTTCTTCTACGGCTTCAAGCACTCGCACCTCGGCCGGCACGAGCACGTCGGGCTGATCCACGACGAGGACGACGGGCAGCAGCCATGACGATGATCGTCGGCTACGCCTCCGACGAGCGGGGGAAGGCGGCCCTGCACCTGGCGGGCATGCTGGCCCGGTCCGCGGGCGACGACCTGATCGTCTGCACGGTCGTCCCGGCGCCGTGGATCCCCGGCATGGCCAAGGTGGATGCGGAGTACCGCGAATTCCTTGCCCAGGAAGCCGATCAGGCACTCCAGCGGGCCAAGTCCTTCCTCCCCACCGACGTGCCCACGGCCTTCGTCCGGCACAGCGCGCGCTCGGCGCCGGCCGGCCTGCTCGAGATGGCCGAGCTGCACGACGCCCGGCTGATCGTCCTCGGATCCTCCTCCGCCGGGGTGTTCGGGCACATCGCGCTCGGCAGCGTCACGGACCGGCTGGTGCACAGCTCACATGTGTCGCTCGCCCTGGCCACCCGTGGATTCCGGTGTCCTCCGGACGCCAAGGCGGTTCGGGTGACCGCGGCGTTCGGCGGGTCCCACAGCGCCGAGGATCTGGTGCTGGCGGCGGCGACCGTCGCGGCGGACGTGGGCGCATCGTTGCGGATCGCAACGTTCGCGGTGTGGTCCCGCCCGGCGTACACGACGCAACTGGGCACGGACTCCGAGGACCTGGTCATGCAGGAGTGGCGCACGGAGCTGGACAAGACCGTGGCCGGCACGCTCGCCCAGGTGAAGCATCTGCCGGGCGGACCGGGACAGGTCGACACGGTGATCGGTTCCGGTTCCAGCTGGGTGGAGGCGATCGAGGAAGTCGGCTGGCAGCCGGGAGACGTCATGGTGCTCGGGTCGAGTGAGCTCGGCCCGGTCGCCCGGGTGTTCCTCGGCTCCCGCGCGACGAAGATCCTGCGGCACTCCCCCGTCCCGGTCGTGGTCGTGCCACGCCGCCGGGCCGAGGAACTCGCCGAACGAGCTACTGAGGACTGACCATGCACGAGGTCGACCAGACGACTGAGCAGATGGTGCGCAGTGTCCTCGCGTACGCCGAGAACCGGCTGCGGATGAACCCGGTGCCACTGGACCGCAACACCCTGCCCGCACACGAGATCTACGAGCGGCTCGACGGTCTGATCCGGGACGCGCCCCGGCAGCCGGACGAGGTGCTCGGTGTCTACGCCTCCGTCATCGCGCCCAGCGTGATCTCGGCGGACAGCCCGCGGTTCCTCGGGTTCATCCCGGCCGCGCCGACCAAGGCGAGCCTGCTCTTCGACATGCTGGTGTCCTGCGCGTCGATCCAGGGCATCTCCTGGCTGGAGGCCTCCGGCGCGATCGCGGCCGAGAACACCGTGCTGCGGTTGATCGCCGACGAGGCCGGCCTGCCCGCGAGCGCCGGCGGCTGCTTCGTGTCGGGCGGTTCGGCCGGCAACCTGTCCGCGCTCGCGGTCGCCCGGGAGACCGCGAAGAAACGGCTCGGCGCCGACCGGAGACTGCGGGTCGTCGTCGGCACCGACGCGCACTCGTCGATCGTCAACACGCTGCGCCTGCTCGAGCTCGACGCCCTCGTCGTCGACACGCCCGACCACCGGCTCACCGCCGGCACCGTCCGGGCCGCGGTCGCCGCGGATCCCGACCCGTCGAACATCGCCGCCCTCGTCTGTACGTCGGGCACCACCAACGCCGGCATCATCGACGACCTGGCCGGCTGCGGCGCGATCGCCCACGAGCACGGCTGGTGGTTCCACGTCGACGGCGCGTACGGCGGCTCCGGCATCTTCGCGCGCTCACTCCGGCCGAAGTACGACGGGATCGAGCAGGCCGACTCGTTCATCCTCGACCCGCACAAGTGGCTGTTCACGCCGTTCGACTGCTGTTCCCTGCTCTACCGGGAGCCCGAGCTCGCACGAGCCACCCACATCCAGGATGCGTCGTACCTGGACGTCATCCACGTCTCCGACGGCGAGTGGAACCCGACCGACTACGCCTACCACCTGACCCGTCGGGCTCGTGGCCTGCCGCTCTGGTTCTCGCTCGCGGTGTACGGCGTGGACGCCTACCGGGAAGCGATCGAGGCCGCGGCCCGGTTGGCTCGGGAGACCGCCGAGCTGATCAAGGCCGAACCACACCTCGAGCTGATCCGCGAGCCCGACCTCGGCGTCGTCCTGTTCCGTCGGCTGGGCTGGTCCGGCAAGGACTACGACAAGTGGGCGCAGCGGTTGCACGAGGACGAGGTCGCCTTCATCCCACCGAGCAAGTGGGAGGGCGAAACGATCGGCCGGTTCGCCTTCCTCCATCCCGGCACCAGCCTGGACGTGGTCCGTGAGGTGCTGGCCCGGACCGCGCCATGAACGACCTGCTCTCGCTGTTCCCGGCCGGCAGCCGGCTCGATGCCGACGGCACCGTGGTCGTCGGCGGCTGCCGCGCGGACGACCTCGCCACCGAGTTCGGTACGCCGGTCCTCGTCGTGGCCGAGCAGGCACTCCGGGCCCGCGCCCGCGAGTACCGCGACGAGCTCACGGCCCGCTGGCCGAACGCCCGCGCCGTCTTCGCGTCCAAGGCCTTCCCGTGTACGGCGATCCAGCGGGTGATGGTCGAGGAAGGCCTCGGCCTGGACGTCGCGGGCGGCGGTGAGATCCTGACCGCGCTGAAGGCCGGTGCCGACCCGAGCCTGATCGTCCTGCACGGTAACGCGAAGAGCGACGAGGAGATCGCTCTCGCGGTCGAGCACGGCATCGGCCTGGTCGTGGTGGACAACGCCGACGACGTGGACCGGCTGGAAGCGACAGGCCGTCCGCAGGACGTGCTGGTGCGCATCATCCCGGGCGTCACCGCGGACACTCACGCGCACGTGCTGACCGGCCACGAGGGCTCGAAGTTCGGTCTCGCACCACCTGACGCGGCCGCTTTGATCCAGCGGATCGAGCACAGCCCGCGGCTGCGGATGCGCGGGCTGCACGTCCATATCGGATCGCAGATCCTCGACGTCGAGCCGTTCGCGGAGTCGGTCGCACCGGTCGCGCGCCTCGGCGAGTTCGAGGTGTACGACCTGGGCGGTGGGCTAGGCGCCCGGTACACCTGGGCCGACGAGCCGCCCACGGTGGCGGCGTACCTCGACGCCCTGATCGGCGCGGCGAAGCAGCACCTCCCCGCGGCGGCGCAGCTCATCATCGAGCCTGGACGCAGCATGGTCTGTACGACGGCGACCACGATCTACCGGGTCACGACGGTGAAGCGAGGCATGATCACCTTCGTCGCGGTGGACGGCGGCATGGGCGACAACCTGGAGGTCGCGTTGTTCGAGCAGCGGTTCGAGGCGGGCATCGTGGGTCGCTTCGACGGGCCGTCGGAGACCGTGACCGTGGTCGGCCGGCACTGCGAGAGCGGCGACGTCCTGGTGGACGGCGTACCGCTCGCCGATCCGCGCGTCGGTGACCTGCTGGCCGTCCCCGCCACGGGTGCCTACTGCTACACGATGGCGAACAACTACAACGGCAACCGCCGGATCCCGGTGGTCTTCGCGAACGACGGGGTCCCACGTCTCGTCGTCCGGCGCGAGACGTGGGACGACCTGATGGCCCGCGACGTGGACTGAGTGATCAACCCTCGAAGCCGTGATGGAGCATGACGTGCTTGATCCGCGTGTAGTCCTCGAGCCCGTACATCGACAGGTCCTTGCCGTAGCCGGAGTGCTTGAAACCGCCGTGCGGCATCTCCGCGATCAGCGGGATGTGGGTGTTCACCCAGACACAACCGAAGTCGAGCCGGGCGGACATCCGGGCCGCGGTGTTCACGTTGGTCGTCCAGACCGAGGACGCCAGGCCGTACTCGCTGCCGTTCGCCAGCCGCAATGCCTCGTCCTCCTCGGTGAACTTCTGCACGGTCAGGACCGGGCCGAAGATCTCGGTCCGGATCAGCTCGTCGTCCTGTTTCAGGTCGGCGACGATCGTCGGCTCGTAGAAGTAGCCACGCTCGCCGATCCGGTGACCGCCGGTGGTTACCCGGGCGTGCTCGGGCGCACGGTCGACCAGGCCGGCCACGTGCCCGAGCTGGTTGGCGTTGTTGATCGGCCCGTAGAGGATGTCCTCGTCGGCCGGGTCGTACCCCGTCTTGGTCTCCTGGGCGGCGTCGGTGAGCTCCTGCACGAACTCGTCGTAGATACCTTCCTGCACGAGCACCCGGGTGGCCGCCGTACAGTCCTGGCCGCCGTTGAACAGGCCGGCCACCGAGATGCCCTCGATCGCGGCCGTGATATCGGCGTCGTCGAAGACCACCACCGGCGCCTTGCCGCCGAGCTCGAGGTGGGCCCGTTTCACGTCGGCCGCAGCCGCCATCGCGACGGCCATCCCGGCCCGCGTCGAACCGGTGATCGAGACGAGCTGCGGGACCTTGTGCCTGGTCAGCGCGGCCCCGGTGTCACGGTCGCCGCACACCAGGTTGCAGACGCCGGGCGGGAAGATCTCCTGCATCCTCTCGACCATCCAGTACGACGACGCCGGGGTGGTGTCGGACGGCTTCAGGACCACTGTGTTCCCGGCGGCCAGCGCCGGCGCGAACTTCCAGACCGACATCATCATCGGGTAGTTCCAGGGCGCCACCTGAGCGACCGGGCCGATCGGTTCGCGCCGGATCGACGAGGTGAACCCGCGCATGTACTCGCCGGCCGACTTGCCCTCCAGCACCCGTGCGGCGCCGGCGAAGAAGCGGATCTGGTCGACCATCGGCGGGATCTCCTCCGACCGGGTCAGGACCACCGGTTTGCCGGTGTTCTCGCTCTCGATCGCGATCAGTTCCTCGGCGCCGGCCTCGATCAGGTCGGCGAGCTTCAGCAGCGCGTGCTGCCGCTCGCTCGGTGTCGACCAGCGCCAGCTCTCGAACGCGGTCGCCGCGGCCTGGAAGGCCTGATCGACGTCGTTCTCGTCCGAGTTCGGCGCGGACGCGTACACCTCGCCGGTGGACGGGTTGACGATGTCCATCATCGCCCCGGACGCGGCGGCCTGGACCTTTCCGTCGATGACGTTGTGGAAGACCTTCTTCTCCGGCATGACAACCCCCTCGCACGGCCAACGAATCGTCCCCCGTGCCCTCAATCTAGGCTCACCCACTGACGAGGAGAAGCCCATGGCGACGCATCCACTCGAGCCGCTGGACGAGCACGAGTTCCGGCAGACGGCCGCGATCCTGCGCCGGGACGAGGAGCTCGGCGGGTCATGGCGATTCGCCGCGATCGAGCTGCTCGAGCCGGCCAAGGACGCCGTCAAGGCGTGGCGGCCCGGTGACGACATTCCTCGGACGGCGTTCGCCGTCCTGTGGAACCGGGCCGACAACCAGACCTGGGAAGCCGTGGTCGACCTGACCGAGGACCGCGTGGTGTCGTGGACCCAGGTCCCCGGGGTGACGCCGAACTTCACCGTCGACGAGTACCACGAGGTCGACGAGGCGATGAAGGCTCATCCCGACGTGATCGCCGCCCTGGCCGAGCGTGGCATCACCGATCTGTCGCTGGTCCTGATCGAGGTGTGGACGTACGGCAAGGCCTTGATGCCGGAGAAGTACCGCGACCGGCGGCTCGGCTGGTGCGACATCTGGTACCGCGAGACGCCCGACGGCAATCCGTACGCGCATCCGGTGTCCGGCCTCAAGGTCGTCGTCGACCTGAACACCCTGGAACTGCTCGAGCTCGAGAACGATCACGACCACGGGCAGCCGGACGTCGACGCGGAGTACGCACCCGGTGTGTGGAGCGGCTCGTTGCGCACGGACCTCAAGCCGCTGCACGTCACGCAGCCCGAAGGTGTCTCGTTCACCGTCGACGGCACCGAGCTCACGTGGCAGAAATGGTCGATGCGACTCGGCTTCAACCACCGTGAAGGCCCGGTCATCTACCAGGTCACGTACGACGATCGCGAGATCGCCTACCGGATGTCGTTCACCGAGATGGTGGTCCCCTACCGGGACACGTCGTTCGACCACTACCGGCGTACGGCGTTCGACATCGGTGAGTGGGGTCTCGGGTTCATGACCACGTCGCTCGAGCTCGGCTGCGACTGTCTCGGCGAGATCGTCTACCTGGACGCCGTACTGCACGATACGCACGGCGAGCCGTTCACGATCAAGAACGCGATCTGCCTGCACGAGGAGGACAACGCCGTCCTCTGGAAGCACGTCGACCACACCACGGGCGCCGAGGTCCGCCGGATGCGCCGCATGGTCGTGTCCTGTCACGCGACCGTGGCGAACTACGAGTACCTGATCTACTGGCGTTTCTACCAGGACGGCAACATCGAGTGCGAGGTCCGGGCGACCGGCCTGATGGTGACCACGCCGTTCGCCGCCGACGGTGAGCCACCACCGACCGGGACCGTGGTCGACAAACAAACGTATGCGCCGTTCCACCAGCACTTCCTGGTCGCGCGGCTCGACCTCGACGTGGACGGCGACGGGAACACCGTCCAGGAGGTCGACTCCCGGGCGCTGCCGGTCTCGCCGGACAACCCGTACGGACTCGCGGTCGTCACCGAGGCGACTCCGATCCGTTCCGAGTCCGAGTCAGCCCGTGACTTCAACTGGTCGACCCAACGGTCCTGGAAGGTGGTCAACCCGAACCGGGTGAACACCGTCGGCACGAACCCGGCGTACAAGCTCGTCCCGAGTGCCTCGATTCCGCCCCTGATGGACCCCGATACGCCGCAATACCTGCGCGCACCGGTGATCGGGCACACCGTCTGGGTGACCAAGCACCACGACGAGGAACGCTGGCCGTGCGGGGACTACCCGACGCAGTCGACGGTCGACGACGGGATGACCCGGTGGATCGCGGACGACGAGGCGCTGGAGAACACCGACGTCGTGCTCTGGTACGTGTTCGGCATCCACCACGTCACCCGGATCGAGGACTGGCCGGTGATGCCGGCCGACACGATCGCGTTCTGGCTCAAGCCGTTCGGGTTCTTCGACCAGAACCCGTCCATCGACGTGCCGCCGACGCTGAAGGCCGACGGCGAGGTCTGCGACCACTCCGCGCACGAGGGGTAGCGTCAGCCCGGCCGGTTCTCGTTGGGCTTGGGCTTGTTCTCGCCCGGCTTGGCGGCGGAGTCAGGGTCTCTGACCAGCCTGGAGGGCGGGGAGACGAACCGCTTCACCGGCATGCCGCGCAGCGCGCCCTGCATCGCGGTCTGCCAGAGCGGTCCGGCGGTGCCGGAGCCGGTCGGGTCGGCGATGTCGCGCCCGTCCAGGGTGTGCCGGTACATCAGGTTCGTGTACGGGAGATTCGCGTCGGCGACGACCGCGGCGGCCGCCAGGTTCGGGGTGTAGCCGGCGAACCAGACGGCCAGGTTCTGCTGGATCGTGCCGGTCTTGCCGGCCATGTCCCGGGTGCCGAAGCGCAGCCGGCCACCGGTCCCGCCGGGCATCATCACCGCGCTGAGCACCCGGTTGACGCCGTCGGCGACCTGCCGGGGGATGGCCTGCTTGCACTCGATCTGCGGGGTGTCGATGTACTTGCCCGACTTGTCCCGCACCGTGGCGACGACCAGCGGCTTGCAGTACCTGCCGCGGGCCGCGAACGTCGCGTACGCGTTCGACAGCATCAGCGGAGTCACGTAGCCGACGCCGAGCGTCATCGACACGACCTGGTCGAGCGGCTGGCCGGTCTGCGCGTTGTACATCCCGAGCCGGGCCGCGACCCCGGCGATCGGGCACAGGCCGACCCGCTGGGACAGCTGCAGGAAGTAGGTGTTGGTCGAGAACCGGGCCGCCTCGACCATGGTCAGGTCACCGCTGTGGGTCGAGTTCTGCGGGGTGTAGTCCGGGTCCCGGGTAAAGCCGGTGCAGGTCGTGAACTTCTTCCCACTCAGGTTGATCTGCTGCGGCGAATTGATCCGGTAGTCCATCGGGATGCCCTTCTGCAGGGCCGCCGCGATCGTGAACGCCTTCATCGTCGAGCCGTTCTGGAACCCGCCGTACCCGCCGGCGTAGGACTTCTCGACGTTGTAGTTGTAGTTCGTGTGGTTCCGGCCGTTGCCGTACGGCTTGCTCTGCACCATCGCCTTCACCACGCCGGTGCCCGGCTGAACCATGGTGATCGCCGCGATCGCGGTGTCGGTGGGCTTGCTGTGCGCCTCGATCGACGCCTGCGCGGCCGCCTGGATCCGCGGGTCGATCGTGGTCCGGATGGTCAGCCCGCCGGTCTTCAGGTAGTGGTCGCGGTCCCTGATGGTCGCGCCGAGGGCCGGGTTCTCCAGCAGCTTGGAGACGACGTAGTCGCAGTAGAAGGGGTACCGGGAGTTGGCGCAGCCGTTCGGCACCGGCTCGACCCTGGACAGGTTGATCACCGGGGCCTTCAGCGCCTGCTTGGCCTGGTGCAGCGAGATTACGCCGAGCTCGAGCATCCGCCGCAGCACCAGGTCCCGGCGGGCCTTGGCGCGGGTCAGGTCGTTGGTCGGGTCGTAGCCGGTCGGATTCTTCACCAGGCCGGCCAGCAGCGCGGCCTGCGGCAGCGTGAGTTTGTCGGCCGTAGTCCGGAAGTAGTGCTGGGAGGCCGCCTGGACGCCGTACGCGCCGTCACCGAAGTTGACCAGGTTCAGGTAACGCTCGAGGATCTCGTCCTTGCTCAGCTCGCTCTCGACCGCGATCGCGTAGCGCAGCTCGGTCAGCTTGCGCTGGTACGACACCTCGGTGGCCCGCCGGCGGGCCGCGGCGCTCTTCGCCTTCTCGACCAGGCTGAGCTTCACGTACTGCTGGGTGATGCTCGAGCCGCCCTGCTGCACCTCGCCCTCGGTCTGGTTGCGGATCATCGCGCGCAGCGTGCCCTTCAGGTCGAGCGCGCCGTGGTCGTAGAACCGGGAGTCCTCGATCGCGACGATCGCCTTGAGCATGATCGGGCTCATCGCGGCCAGCGGCACCGGGACCCGGTTCTGCTCGTACAGGGTGGCGATCAGCGTGCCGTCCGCGGCCAGGATCCGGCTCCGGACCGCGACCGGATCGACGTCGAGCTCGCGCGGCAGGTTCTGCACGGTCTCGGCCACGTGCTCCGAACCGCGCCCGGCGAACCCGGCGAACGGCACCGCGAGCCCCGCCGCCAGGGCGCCCGACAGCACACTCACGCCGATGAACGTGATCAACGACCGAGCCCGACTGCGACCGCCCCTCTCGGCACGCATACCCTCAAGGCTAAGCCAGCGGGGCGTTCCCGGCTAGGCCGGAAATGATTGCCTCGATCAACTTTGGGCGCAGTTCCGCCGCCGTGATGACCGCGTCGACCGATCCGACCTCGAGTGCGCGCCGGATGCTGTGCACCCGGTCGAACTCGGTGCCGACCTCGCCGAGCTTCTCGGCCCGGACAGCGGTTCGCACCTCGGCCAGCTCGGTCGCGAGGGCGGCCCGCTCCGCGCCGATCGCCTCCCGGACCTGCTCGGCCAGCGACGCCACCCGTGGGTCGGAGGCCGTCCGTGCGTCCACCTCACCGGCGAACACGACCGCGGCCGCCGGCGCACCACCGAGGACCGAGGCGAACGAGCCCTCGACCGCGAGCACCGTCATCCTCGGGTTGAGCGCCTTCGAGAAGACCACGAACGCGCCGCCGTGGTAGCGCGACACCACGCAGAACACGATCGGGCCCTCGAAGTTCACGATCGCGCGGCCGATCTCGGCGCCGTACTCCAACTGCAGGTTCCGCATCGAGTCGGGTGATCCGTCAAAGCCGGACAGGTTCGCCAGTACCACCAGCGGGCGGTTGCCGCTGGCCGCGTTGATCGCCCGGGCCACCTTCTTCGACGACCGCGGGAACAGCGTGCCCGCGGTGTAGGTGTCCGGCCCGTCGGCGGGCGGGAAGCCCCGCCGCGGCACGGACTTGGACTCGATCCCGACCAGGCAGACCGGATACCCACCGAGCCGGGCGTCCTGCACGACCGCGGTGTCGGCGTCGGCCATGCCGGCCCAGCGCTCCAGCACCGGGTGGTCCTGGTCGGTGACGGACCGCATCAGCGTGCGGATGTCGAACGCCTTCTTCCGGTCGGGGTTCGTCGCCGCCGAGAAGATCTCACCCACCGTCTTGAAGTCGCTGTCCGGCACGTCGTGCGGGTACGTCGTGACGTCGCGATCGACCAGGTCCGACGTGTCGGCCCGCCGTGGACCCGCCTCGCCGCGAACGACGTACGAGTGGTCGTAGTGCGCCATCAGCACGTCCCGCGCGCCCTTCAGGTCCGGCGCCCAGTACTGCGCCTGGCCGTTCGGGCCCATCACCCGGTCGTAGCCGCCGATGCCGAAGTTGTCCTCCGCGGACACGCTGCCGGAGAAGTCCAGCGTTTGCTTACCGGTCAGCACCATCGCACTGTCCGGCGTCATCACCAGGATGCCCTTGGTGTGCATCAGCATCGTCGCTTCGGCGTTCCAGTACGGCTGCGCGCCGACGTTGATCCCGGCGACCACGATGTTGATCTCGCCGCCGGCCTGGGTGAACTCGACGATCCGCTTCAGCGCCTTGGCGACCCAGTCCATGTTCTCGGTGCCGGAGTCCATCGAGATCCGGGCTCCGGCCGACAGCGAGTACCACTCGACCGGGACCTGCATCCGCTCGGCCAGGTCGAGGGCCGCGATGATCCGCGCGCACTCCCGCTCCGCCACCGCGCCGAGCGCCTTCGTCGGGTCACCGCTGAGCGCCACGCGCGTGACACCCTCCGGGTGCCGTGCGGTCGGCGTACGGACGATTCCGAGGATGATGCCGGCCTTGTTCAGCCCGCGGGGGCGCTCGACCGGGACCAGAGCGCCGGCGTCGTCGAGGTCGTGCTCGACGAACGAGCCGCCCACGCCGGCCACCATGTCGCTGACCTCGTAGGGGTAGATCGTGTTGCGCCGGCGGGATCGCTGCACCTTCTGGGCGTAGTCGTCGAGCGGCAGCAGCCGGCCGGTCGGCGGCAGCTCGATCGACGTGACGACGCCCGCGCCGTGCTGGTAGTAGAACCGCGCTGCTACCGGGTTGATAGTGCCGTCCGGCGCCGCGACCCGGCCCTGCACGAGGACCTCCTCGATGCCGGCTCCGGCGGTCAGCGGCGCGATGTTGCGCTGCAGGGCGCTGACCTCGTCGACCTGTACGTCGACGACCGGCCAGATCTGGACCCAGACGTGGTTCATGTCGAGCTTCGCCCCGGCCGCTCCCCGCTCGGTGCGGGCCCGGCGGATCGCCTCCAGGCAGTTCGCGATCGCCCGCTCCGCGTGCGGCAGCGAGGTCACCTGCCCGTCATCGTCGCGGACCACCGCGAACTGGCGCACCTGGGCCAGCGCGACGAGCCGCTGGTCGGCCTCGTTGTCGCGCGCGACGCAGTAGTAGAGCAGGACGTCTTCCGGGCTCTCCAGCCGGGTGATCCGGAAGTCGCGCAGGCGCCACAGGTTCAACCGGCGGCCGACCATCGGGTGCACACCGCGGACGTTGTCGTCCTCGGCCACCGAGCCGCCGGCCGGGCGGTAGGTGAAGTACAGGACCGGCCGGTCCGCACCGGGCGCGATCGCCACCGAGAACCGGCGTACGCGCTGGGCGATCGGCAGCTCGGCGACCATCCGGCGGAAGCGGTCGGACGCCTCCTGCTGCGACTCCGGCAGATCCGAGCCGTAGAGGTAGAGCTCGACCACGGCCTCGTGGCCGGCCGGGCGGGCGTCGATCCGGGTTGTCAGCGCCTGGGAAAGCCCGCTGTCCGGGTCGGCGATCTCGGCCACCGTGCCGACCGTGGTGACCAGGTGGCTCGGCCGGTCGTCGATCGTGTAGTCGGCGGTCGCGAACGGCCGCCCGTCGACGGCGAACGCGCGCAGGTCGTGCAGCTCGTACTCGCGGTAGTGCCGGCGGATCAGCACCTCGAGCATCGGCTCAGGCTCACCCCAGCCGCGCTCCAGCCGCTGTGCCAGGAACCGGACGATCGGCTCCGGGATCGCGGCCAGCGCGTCGATCCGCTCCTGCCGGTCCGGTGCCTCCGGGTGCGCCGCCAGGTCCGCGACCTCGTCGCCGACACCGGCGATGATCGAGGCCCGCTCCGCGTCCACCAGCGGCTGGTCGAACCAGCGGAACCGGACGCTCCGGGCCAGGTCGCCGACCACCGGGAAGCGCAGCTGGGTGGCCAGCACGAGCCGGTCCAGCAGGTCGTGCGCGGACTCGTCCAGCGGCGCCTCCGGGCGCGGCTCGTCGATCCAGCGCTGCAGCAGCGACGTCACCAGCAGCACGTCCGGCGTCGAGCGCTGCTGGGCGAGGAAGATCCGGAACACGGCCTCCTCGACCTCGGTGCTGCGCTCGAGATCCGTGACGCCGTAGTGGCCGAGCACCCGGGCCAGCCGGGCCCGGAACTCGCTCGGCAGGCCGCCGCGCTCGGGGTCGAGGCTCTGCAGGTAGGTGTGGAAGTGCTCGCGCGGGCTGTGCACCCGGTGCTCGGTGTTGATCTCCTCACCGGCCGGCCGGTTGCGGCTCAGCTCGGCGAAGTCGGCGAAGACCTTCAGCAGCTCGATCTCGGCGACGACCGGCGGCTCCGGGAGCTCGGCCCGCGCGATCAGGTACCCGGCCAGCATGCCGCCTTCGTCACGCGGATCGATGTCGAACCCGAGCAGCATGCTGCGCAGGTCGTCCAGACCGCGCTCGACCCGCTCCGCGGCGGACTTCTCCCCCGACCCGTTCGGCAGGTCCAGCCGTACGCCGTTCCCGACCGGCGCGGCGACCTCCTCCGCGCCCTCGTCCGCGACCGGCTCCAGCCGGAGCAGCGGCGCCCCGGTCTCGACCTGGCTGCCGGTGGCGACCAGCAGCTCCTTCACGGTGGCCTTGAACGGCGCGTACAGCACCGTCTCCATCTTCATGCTCTCCAGCACGAGCACCGGCGCACCGGCCTCGACCTCGGTGCCGGTCTGCACCGGCGTCGCGACCACCAGCGCGGGCGCGGGTGACCGCAGTACGCCGCCTTCGTCGCGGCTGACCCGGTGGGTCACGCCGTCCACCTCGACCAGGTGGACCGGCCCATGCGTCGCGGTGACGAGCCGGAACCGCTGACCACCGACGGTCAGGCGACCGGTGTAGCTGTCCAGCCGCTCCAGATCGGCGTCCACCACCTTGAACTGGTCGTTGCCGGAGCCGACACCGACCCGGAACCGGGACGGGCCGATCCGCGCCACCGTTACCCGGTAGCTCGCGCCGCGCAGCTTCAGGTCGATCGCGCGGCCGACCTCGTGCTGCACCTGTGGACGGCCGCCGTGCGCGGTCTCGAGCAACCGCGTCAGCTCGACCTGCTCGGCGTCCTCGTAGCCCTCGATCGCGGCTGCGACCAGCGCGACACCGGAGTGCCGGTGCGACACCAACCGGCCTTCGCCGCGGACCCGGTCGATCCAGCCGGTGTCGGCGCTGCCGTCGATCACCTCGGGCTGGGCGAGCAGGTCGAGGATGAAGCTCTTGTTGGTCGCACCGCCCTCGATCAGCACGGTGGTCGCACCGACAGCTCGGCGCAGCCGGGCGAGTGCCTCGTCGCGGGTCCGGCCGTAACCGATGATCTTCGCGATCATCGAGTCGAAGTCCGCCGGGATGCTGTCCCCCGCGCTCACTCCGGTGTCCACCCGGACACCCGGGCCGGCCGGCAGATCGAGGACGGCGATCCGCCCCGGCGACGGCGCGAAGTCGCGGTCCGGATCCTCGGCGTTCAGCCGGGCCTCGACGGCGTGGCCGCTCTCGACGGGCCTCGGGCCCTCCAGGCGGCCGCCGTTCGCGACGTGCAACTGGGCCTTGACCAGGTCGACCCCGGTCGTCATCTCGGTGATCGGGTGCTCCACCTGGAGCCGGGTGTTCACCTCGAGGAAGGCGAAGCTCTTCTCACCCGGGTGGTACAGGAACTCGACCGTCGCCGCGCCGCGGTAGCCGACCGCGAGCGCCAGGCGCTCGGCCGATGCCTTCAGGTCGTCGACCTGGGAGGCGGCCAGCAGCGGGGAGGCGGACTCCTCGATGACCTTCTGGTTCCGGCGCTGCACCGAGCAGTCCCGGACACCGAGCGCCCAGGCGGTGCCTTGACCGTCCGCGATCACCTGCACCTCGACGTGCCGGGCTCCGGTGACGAGCCGCTCGAGGAACACGACGCCGCTGCCGAACGCACGGGCGGCTTCCTCGCTGGTCCGCGCGTACGCGTCGGTCAGCTCGTCGGCGGAGCGGACCACCCGGATGCCGCGGCCACCGCCGCCGGCCGTTGCCTTGAGCATCAATGGGTAGCCGATCGTCTCGGCCGCCCGCAGCGCCGCCTCCAGCGACTCGACCGGTCCGCGGCTCCACGGCGCGACCGGTACGCCGACCTCCTCGGCGATCAGCTTGGACCCGATCTTGTCGCCGAGTCTGCGCATCGCCTCCGGCGACGGTCCGATGAACGTCACGCCGATCCGCTCGCACAGTTCGGCGAACGCCGGGTCCTCGGCGACGAATCCCCAGCCGACCCAGGCCGCGTCGGCCTTAGTCTCGCGCAGGGCGCGCTCCAGCAGGGCCAGGTCCAGGTACGGCCGCGCCGACGCCGGGCCGAGGGGGTACGCGATGTCCGCTTCGCGGGCGAAGGTCGCAGTCCGCTCACCATCCGTGAACAGGGCGACCGTCTCGATCGGGTCACCGCCCTCGGCGTTGACCTCGCGAACAGCGTTGATCAGCCGCATCGCGGCCTCGCCTCTGTTCACCACTGCGATACGCTTGAACATCGACCGCCTCCGTGTCTCACCCTGCCGTCTGCGGCCAGGATCGCCAACCGCTGGCACAGGTTTTCAGCCCTGGACCCCTACCGTCGAGTCGGGTCCCTCTTTCCGGTGCGTCGTCACTCGCGGTGACCGGTTTCGTGACCCTTTCGGCCGCAAGACTGTCGGGAACTTTGGGGAGGGGTACCGATGGGTGGGTTGATCGAGCGGTTGCGGGCCGAGGTGGCCGGGCCGGTGCTGGCACCGGAGGACGCGGAATTCGCGGCGGAGCTGGCCGGCTTCAACACCGCGGTCGTGCACAGTCCGGACGTCGTGGTCGGGATCACCAGCGAGGCCGACGGTGTCGCCGTCGTACGGGCCGCGGCCGAGACCGGTACGCCGGTCCGCGTGCTGGCGACCGGACACGGGTCGGCGACGGCGATCACCGGCGGGATCGTGGTCACCACGTCCCGGCTGACCGGCGTCAGCGTCGACGCGGACGAGCAGGTGGCCCACATCAACGCGGGCGCTGTCTGGGCCGAGGTGGTCACGGCCGCCGCGGAGCACGGGCTCGCCCCGGTCACCGGTGCGTCCGACGTGGTCGGCTGCATCGGCTACACCCTCGGCGGTGGACTGGGCCCTCTGGCCCGGACGTACGGCTTCTCGTCCGACTGGGCGCGTGGCTTCCGCGTCGTGACCGGATCCGGCGAGGTCGTCACCGCAACAGCGACCGCGCACCCCGATCTCTTCTGGGCCTTGCGCGGCGGCAAGGGCGGCCTCGGCCTCGTCACGTCGATGGACTTCGCCCTGGTCGAGCTGACCACGCTGTACGGCGGTTCCGTGTTCTTCGAGGCCGAGCACATCGCTCCTGTGCTGACCGCGTGGGCCGGCTGGACCGGCACGCTGCCCGAGACCGCCAACTCCTCCGCCGTGATCCTCCGGCTGCCGCCGCTCGAGTTCATCCCCGAACCACTGCGCGGCAAGACGGTCCTCAACGTCCGCTTCGCGTTCGTCGGCGACGCGGCCGAGGGCAGGCAGCTGTTCCAGCCGATCCGGGACGCGGGGACGACGCTCATCGACGCGGTCGGCGAGATGCCGGCGTCCGACATCGCCCTGATCCACAACGACCCGAAGGACCCGACCGCGGTGTTCGACCGTGGCCTGATGCTGACCGCACTCGACGCCGACTTCATCGAGGCGTTCCTCGACGCTGCCGGCCCGGACCAGCAGTTGCCACTGGTCGCGGTCGAGCTGCGTCATCTCGGTGGAGCGACCCAGCGCGACGTACCCGAAGGCAGTGCCGTCGGCGGTCGTGGTGGAGCCGGCACGCTGGTGATGATCGGCGCACCGGACCCCAGCCTGTTCGAACAGGTGCTGCCGGCAACGATCGACGGCATCCTGACCAGGCTCGCGCCGTGGATCTCCCCTGAGATGACGGTGAACTTCGCCGGCGCCTTCACGCTGCCCGGGTCCTACCAGGCATCCTGGCCGGCCGACACGTTCACCCGCCTCGCCGAGGTCCGCGCGACGTACGACCCGGAGAAGGTCTTCCCGTACGGGCCTAGCTAGTCCGCCAGGTGTGCTCGGGCTCGTAGCCGAGGAGTCGGCGGGCCTTGTCGATGGACAGCAGCGTCTCGTTCGGGCCGAACGGCTTCTTCACCGGTACGCCGGGGAACACCTCGGCGAGCAGTTCCTCGTTGGGCCGGGACATCACCGTGTCCGCGTTCGCGACGATGAACACGTCCGTCCCGGTCACGCCGTACTCGAGCGCCTTCCGCACCGCCTGCGCGCCGTCGCGAGCGTCGATGTACCCCCAGAGGTTCCACTTGCGCGCCTGCGCGTCGGCGTCGAACGACGGGAAGCGCGCGTAGTCCTCGGGGTACATCACGTTCGAGAACCGCAGCCCGATCAGCTTGAGGTCCGGATGCCACCGGCACAGCTGCCGGGCCAGCTCCTCCTCGAGCGTCTTCACCAGCGAGTAGGTGCTGTTCGGCCGCGGCGGGTAGTCCTCGTCCACCGGCACGTACGGCGGGAACTCGTCGAACGGCAGTCCGAGCACGGTCTCGCTCGACGCCCACACGATGTTCCGGACGCCGGCCCGCAGCGCCGCCGAGAACACGTTGTACGTGGCGGTCATGTTGTTCTCGAACGTCGCCGCGTTCGGCCGCAGTCCAGGGGCCGGGATCGCGGCCAGGTGCACCACCGCGTCGACGCCGTCGTGCCGATCGTCGATCCCGGCGATCGCCTCGTAGGTCTGGCCGAAATCGGTCAGGTCGAGTCGCGTCGACACGACATCGCCCCGCGCCGGTGCCGCCTGATCGAGCGCGACCACGTCCCACCCGTGGTCCGCCAAGTGATCGACTACTGCCCGGCCAAGTTTGCCGCTGCTCCCGGTCACCGCTACACGTGTCATGCGCTCAGACTAGGGTGGACGTCGTGAAGCTTGCCGGGCGGATGGAACGACTGGGGACCGAGTCTGCGTTCGAGGTGCTGGCCAAGGCGAAGGCGCTGGAGGCGAGCGGCCGCGAGATCGTGCACCTGGAGATCGGTGAGCCGGACTTCGACACTCCGGCGCATGTGATCACCGCCGCGCAGCAGGCCCTGGACAAGGGGTTCACGCACTACGTGCCGGCGCCCGGGATCCCGGAGCTGCGGACCGCGGTGACGGAGTCGCTCGAGCGCACCGGCCGGCTGACCACCTCGCCGGACCGGGTCGTGATCACACCGGGCGCGAAGCCGATCATGTTCTTCACGATCATGGCGTTGTGCGAGGAAGGCGACGAGGTCCTCTACCCCGACCCCGGCTTCCCGATGTACGCGTCGATCGCCGCGTTCGCCGGCGCGAAGCCGGTGCCGGTGCCGCTGCGTGAGGAGAACGGGTTCGTCATCGACCCCGACGAACTACGGTCGCTGATCACCGACCGGACCAAGCTGCTGATCCTCAACTCGCCGCACAACCCGTGCGGCAGCGCCTCCACCCCCGAGCAACTGCGGGCGATCGCCGACATCGCGATCGAGCACGACCTGGTCGTCCTCAGCGACGAGGTCTACTGGGCACTGCGGTACGACGGCGACCACCACAGCGTCCTCGATCTCGACGGCATGGCCGAGCGGACGATCCTCCTCGACGGCTGGTCGAAGACGTTCGCGATGACCGGGTGGCGGCTGGGCTTCGGTGTCTTCCCGCAGCCTCTGGTCGAGCCAGTGACGCGTCTGCTGATCAACTCCGTCTCCTGTACGTCGGCCTTCAGCCAGTACGCCGCCATCGCGGCCCTCGAAGGTCCGTGGGACGACGTCGAACGGATGCTCGAGGCCTTCCGCGAACGCCGCGAGGTGATCGTCTCGGGGCTGAACGCCGTACCGGGTGTGTCCTGCGTCGAACCGGAGGGCGCGTTCTACGCGTTCCCGAACGTCAGCGAGCTCGGCCAGTCCGCGGCGACGCTGGCCGACCGCCTCCTCGAGGAAGCCGGCGTCGCGGTCCTCCCCGGCACCTCCTTCGGCGCGTACGGCGAGAACCACCTCCGCTTCTCGTACGCGAACTCGGTCGACAACATCCGCCGCGCCCTGGACGCCTTCACAGCCCTCGTCAGCTGAGCGCTTCCTCCACCCCACCCCCACGCATTTCATCTCTTCAGCTGAGCGCTTCCTCCGGATGGATCAGCCTTTGACCCGACGGCCGCTCGGGGCTCAGCGTGATCGCAGGTTCTTTCTCCCCCGCGGCGGTCATCCGGCGGACGAGTCGCTCGCGGAGCCGGTCGGCGACGTGCGCGTGTGACTGGTAGCCGATCAAGTTGTCGAGCTCGTCCGGATCGGCCATCAGGTCGTAGAGATACGCCTCGTCGTACCGTTCGGCCGCGGGCGCGTCATCCAGCGCGGTCACGCCGTACTTCCACCGCTGAGTCCGCACCGCGCGGGCCGTCTCCGACTCACTGACCTGCACGAACACATCGTCCGGCCAGTCCGCATCGCGATCGTGCAGCAACGGCACCACCGAGCTCCCCTGCATCTCCCCCGGCACCGGCAGGCCTGCGGCGTCGAGCAGGGTCGGCGGGAGATCGACGTGGCTGATCAACTGATTCACCTGCCCGCCGCCGGTGAAGACACCGCCGGTTGCAACCGTCGGCACCCGGATCGACGCGTCGTGCACCGACCGCTTGTACTCGTCGTTGCGCGTCGTGAAGTGGTTCCCGTGGTCGGACGTGAACACCACGATCGTGTCGTCGCGCAGTCCGAGACTGGTCAATGCCTCCAGCAGCCGTCCGTACGCCTCGTCGATCCGCTTGATCATCCCGTAGTACCCGGGCAACTGCCGGTACGCCGTACCACCGAGCGTCGCCAGGTCCGGCGGTGTCCACGCAGCGCGGTAGCGCTCGGCGTACCCCTCGGGCGCGGGATAGTCGTCGCGCCGGTTCTGGTGATGCGGTTCGAGCAACGACACGAACAGGTAGAAGGGCTGCTCCCTCGGTACGGCGAGGTAGCGGATGGCGGCGTCCGTGAGCGCGTCCACCCGGTAGCCGGGCAACCTCACCTGCGCGCCGGTCCCGTCGTACACGATCGTGTCGTACGCGTCCGACGTGTGCTCGAGTGCGTTGGCGGCGAGCCAATAGTCGTAACCACCGCGGTAGCGCGGTTCGACCGGTCCGCGCACGGCTGGGTCGCCGAGGTGCCACTTGCCGATGTACGCCGTTTCGTAGCCGGCTGCACCGAAGTGGTGGGCGAGCGTCTTCGAGTCGTCAGGCAGCGGGATCCCGTTGCGCCACGGCCCCGCCGTCGTCGGGTAGAGCCCGGTCTGCAGGGTCGCCCGCGCCGGAGTGCACAGCGGTTGGCAGGTGAAGGAACTGGCGAAGTGGGTGCCAGTTCGGCCGACGCGATCCAGGTTCGGGGTCAGCTCCAGCGGGCAGCCGTGCAGGCCGGTGGTGTCCCAGCGTTGCTGGTCGGTCAGGAAGACGACGACGTTCGGACGGGACGACATGGAAGCATTCTCAGCCACCGGAGAACGCTTGCCGAACCTTTCGGGCCGCTTGACCGATATCGGCCAGCGCTTCGTCGTCGGCCATCAGGAGGCTCTGGCGGATCCAGACCACCGAGTCCTCGGCAGCTTCGGCCACCGGGCAGGGCTGGAGATCGGAGTAGGCGCTCAGTGCCGTCTCGTGGGAAAGCGAGCGATAGCCGGCGTCGAGAGGGACACCCTCGGCGACCATCGCGGCGATGAACTCGGCCTTACTGCGTCCACCGAAGGCATGCGGGTCGTAGCGCACCAACGCGAGATGGTGACTACTCCTCGTCGTACCCGCAGGCGCCGGAAGGATGTCGAGTTCCTGGCGCAGGTAGTCGACCGCACGCTCCCTGGTCTTGAGTTGCTCGTCGAGCAGGGCGAGTTGGGGCAGCAGGACGGCGGCCTGGAACTCGGTCATCCGCAGGTTCCAGCCGACATCCGGATGCTCGTACCATCCACCCTCAATGCGCCGGCCGACGTTGTGCAGTGCCCACAGCTTGCGATACACCGCTTGGTCGGACGTCACGATCAGCCCGCCCTCGCCGGCCGTCATCGCCTTGCTGGACTGGAAGCTGAAGCACGCTGCATCCCCGAGCGTCCCGACCGGCCGATCCCGCCACATTGCCCCATGCGCTTGCGCCGCATCCTCGACGATCGGTACGCCGTACTCCTGCAACGCATCGACGTCCGCTGGGCCGCCGGCCAGATGCACCGGCATGATCGCCTTCGTCCGCGGACCGATCAGCCGTTCCACCGCCACCGGATCGAGATGCAACGTCTCCGGCGTGACGTCCGCGATCACCGGTCGCGCGCCGGCCAGCACCACCGCGGTCGCACTCGCCACGAACGTGTACGCGGGCACGATCACTTCGTCGTCCCGGCCGACCCCGAGGGCCCGGAGAGCGAGGAAGAGCGCGACCGTGCCGTTCACGACCGACACGCCGTACGGCGCTCCGATCGACGCGGCGAAGGCCTGGGTGAACTCACCGACCTTGGTCCCGGCGGTCGATCCCCACGCGCCGCTGTCGAGCACCTCGAGCAGGAGTTCACGCTGCTCGGCGGTCGCGGGCGGTGGCCACGATGGCCAGCCGGCCGTGCGTACCGGCGTACCGCCATCGATCGCGAGCCTCATCTGCGTCCCTCCAGGAGCCGGGTCATCGTGCCGGACAGCAACTGATCGCGGTCGTCCGCGGAGATCGGTGCGAGCTGCACCCGGCCGAGGCCGACGCGGAGATCGAGGAAGAGTGCGTCGGAGCCGAATGCCATCCGGTCCGCACCGACCTCTTCGACCAGCCAGGCGACGTGACGTGCGGTCGTCCGCGAGCCGCAGATCTCCAGCGTCACGTTCGGGTACTTCAGCGCCACCTCGGCCGCCGCGGGAAAGCCGGCCGGGTAGAGCCCGGCATGTCCCATCAGCAGCTCGACCGACGGATACCGTGCGGCGACGGTCGCGAACCGATCCGGACCGCACCACGGCGACGAGAACATCCCGTGCGCGAGCACAAGGCAGTCGTGCTCGGCCGCCACTGTGAACGCCGCTTCGTATCCCGGCCCGTCCAACGGATGCTCATGGGTGTCCGGGTGCAGCTTGAGCCCGACGATCCCCGGTGTCGCCAGCAGGTCGGCCGCCCGTACTGACGCCTCCGGGTCGTGCGGGTCATAGACGGCGTACCCGAGGAAGCGGCCGGGATACTGCTCCAGTTCGTCAAGCAGCAAAGCATTCCCGGCCCGTGAGTCGGGGCCGATCGCGAGCAGGTGCGATACACACATCGTTGCCACGCCGCATCGGTCCATCACCCGGACCAGGCTCGCCGTCGAGCTGTCCGGGATCGCGAACGCGAACCACGCCCCGAGGTGCCCGTGGGCGTCGATGATCATCCGAGCAACTCCATCACGTTGCCACCGGCAATCAACTCGACGTCGGCCGCGGGGAGCTCCAGATGATCGAGCTGGAACCGCGGTCCGGCATCGTCGGTCAGCGGCGCCCCGGTGCCGAAGAGCACCCGGTGAGCGCCGTACCGCTGGGCTACCCACTCGACCTGCAGATGGCCGCACAGCGTCGCGGTGTCCACTCTGATCCCGGAATGGACGTCCATCAGCTCAGCCAGCTCCCGCAGCGCGCGGTAGCCGGTGTTGATCAGCACGATCCGCAACGCCGGCACCTCGGTCGCGAGCCGGCGGATCGCGCCCGGATCCTCCAATGCCACCAGGGCTGTGATGCCACGCTCCGACAACTCCCGGGCCATGACGACCCCGTGCGGCCCGGCGAACACGAACCGGTGCTCAGCCGGACACAACCGGACCAGCTTCGCCGTCGTCGGCACCGCCGTACCCAACGGCCCGGGCACGACGACCGGCACGCGGACCAACCGTGGATCGTCCGGGAGTTCGGCGAGTGCCAGCGGGTCGTAGTACAGGTCGTGCGAATGCACGACACAGGCCGTGTCGATGGCCAACCGGTCGAGCTCGGCCAGTAGCCCCGCCGCGTCCGCACTCGGTACGTCGCCCGTCGGCACCGGACCGACGATGCGGTTGACGTCGATCACTCGCATGCGGTCAGCGCTGTCTGGACAGCAGGTCGTCGGACTGCTTGGCCGCGTCGTCGAGGGCGTGCTGCGGTGTCTTCTTACCGGTCAGCACCGCCTGGATCTCGACCGCGACCAGCGCCATCACCTGCCGGGCCGCCGGGTTGACCTCACCGGAGTACGCATACTGCAAGGCCTCCTCGAACTTCTTCGACTGCTCGCCGGTGGCCGGCACCGGCGCGTCGGTCCGCGGCGACAGGAAGTTGGCCGCCGTGCCGAGGCTGATGACCTGCTTCGGTTGCGTCATGAAGGTGAGGAACTTCCCCGCGGCCCCGACGTCCTTCGACCCGGCGTTCACCGCGAGTCCACCGGGCAGGCCGAATCCGACACGCTTCTTGTTCTCCAACGGTACGCCGACGATCACGTTCGCGGCACCCCAGCCGGCGGTCACCGTCTTGGCGTCGATCAGCGTGTTGGTGAAGCCCATCGCCACCTGCTGTTTGCCGAGCGCCTGGTCGGCGACCACGTTCGCGTTGCTCAAGGCACTCTTCGGAATCGCGCCGGCGTCGTACAGGGTCTTGAGGAAGGTGAGGGCCTCGACACCCGGCGCCTGGTTGAACGCGACCTTCTTGCCGTCCTCGGCGAACACCGTGCCGCCGGCCTGCCAGAGCAGCGGGTAGAAGCTGAGGTTCAGCGAGGTCTCCGGCGAGGCCGAGTAGTCCAGGGTCGCGACGCCGGCCCGCTTGAGCTTCGGCGCGGCCGCCTTCATCTCGTCCCAGGTCTCCGGCGGCTTGGTGATCCCGGCCTTGTCGAGCAGCGACTTGTTGTAGATCGTCGTCGTGACGGTGTGATAGATCGGCGCCGCGTAGAGCTTGCCGTCGACCGTCAGCGCGTCCAGCGCACCGGGCAGGAACTTGCCCTTGTCAGCCTCCAGCACCTTGTCGATGCCGGCCTTGGCCGCCTCGAAGTCCTTCTCGATCTGCGTCCAGTACGCCGTCGCCGCCTGCTCCTGGGAGATCACCGGGTACATCCACACCGTCACGACCGCCTTGGCCGACGACTCCCCCGAACCCCCACAAGCACTCACCGCCGCCACCGCCAGCACCGCAAGTGCTCCTGCCAACCGGCTGACCTTCATCGGATCTCCTCGGGCTGAGCCTTTACGGCCATGACCGAAAATACCGGAGTCAACTCGAGAGCGCCATGAGATAGTGCAGGCCGAACGTCTCGACGCCGGCGTACCCCCTTTCGCCGATCTGCCGCAGCACACCCGGGAAGTCCTCCCGCGCCAACGTGAAGATCGACAGAGCTGGGCAATGTTCGGTAGCTTAACGAACTCCCGTAGGCCCAGCAATCGCCGACGGTTGCGTTAATATGGACCAGCATTGCGCGAGGACGTTTCGATGTCAGGAGCCTGTTGTGAGCCCAGCGCCGACGCCTCCGAGCCGACTGGACCTGCCGGACAGCTCCCGCGGTGTGCTGCGACGGCTGGCGACGCACGGACCGGCGACCCGCCCCCAACTGGCTCAGGCGCTGGGCTTGTCGCGGCCGACGATGTCGGCGGTGATGCCCGACTTGATGAACCTCGATCTCGTCAGCAACAGCGGTTCCTCGCGCGGCGCGACCGGTCGCGCCGCCGTGCTGTACTCCCTCGCGGCCGGCGCCGGTCACGTCCTCGGGGTCGAGATCGGTGCGACCCGGGCGCGGGTCGTGGTTCATTCGCTGGACGGCGAGCAGATCGCGGCCCGCGAGGAGCGTGTCTCGGCCCGCCGGCGCAACGCCACCGACGCGGCGGTGTCCGCCACGACGGAGCTGTGCGAGAAGGTACTCGCCGAGGTGGGTGACGATCACGGCCCGCTGCGCGACGTCGTCGTGGCCGCACCGACCAAGCCGACCACCACGCCGGCGAGCGACAACGCCGACGGGCTGCAACCCGATGGCGTCGAGCAACTCGCGGCCGCCCTGCCGGTGCGGGACGGCGTACCGGTCATCGTGGAGAACAATGTCAACTGCGCCGCGATCGCCGAGCACCGTCTCGGCGCGGCGCAGAACCAGGACACCTTCGTGTATCTCCAAGTGGGTGTGAAGATCGGCCTCGGCATCGTGATCGACGGCAAGCTGATGCACGGCGCGCACGGTGCGTCCGGCGAGGTGGCGATGATGCCGTTCCCGTGGTCGCCGGGTGAACAACCGGCCCGCGCCGGCCTCGAGGAGTACCTCGGTTCCGAGGCCTTGATGGCCCGCTGCGCGGCGAGCTGGAACGCGAGCAGCGGCCCGATGCCGAAGGACGCGGAGGCACTGTTCCAGGCCGCGGCCCGAGGCCAGTCCACCGCGCGCCGGATCGTCGATCAGCACGCCACCGACATCGGCCGCCTGGCGGTGGGGGTGATGAGCGTGCTCGACCCCGGACTGGTCGTGCTCGGCGGTGGAGTCGGCCAGAACCAACTGCTCCTTCCCGGCGTCCGCCGGGCGACGACCGCGCTCGCCTGGGACACCGAGATCACCGTCGGCGCGCTGGGCGAGCACGCCACCGTCCTCGGGGCCGTTCACCTCGCCATCACCCGGGCACTGGACCGCCTGACCTGACCTGGTCAACCATGGCGCGACGCCACGTTCGATGGCTTAACAAACGTAAGGGCCGGTTGCTAGATTCGGATGATCATGGGCGGCGAGATGAATCGGCACGGGCACACGCATCGGCTGGACCTCGAGGATGCGTCGGTGCGGGAGTGGGAAGCGACGGTGGTCGGCGTCGATCCGGAGCGCGGGATCGTGCTCGATCGGTCGGCCTTCTATCCAGGCGGTGGCGGGCAGCCGCCGGATCAGGGCGTGTTGTTGTGGGGCGGGGTGCGGACCCGGATCGCCGGGACGGTCAAGGGTGACGATCTCTACCTGGTGCCGGAGGAAGGTGATCCGGTGCCGCCGGCCGGCACCGCCGTCCGCGGTGCGTTGGACGACGAACGCCGTACGGCGTTGATGCGGACGCACTCCGGACTGCACGTGCTGACCGGGGTGGTGTTCCGCGACTTCGGCGCGCTGGTGACGGGCGGCAACATGGAGCCGCTCACCGCCCGGATGGACTTCGATCTCGCCGAGGTGCCGCCCGACTTCAAGGATCGGGTGGCCGAGGCGGTGAACGCGGAGATCCGGACCGATCGCCGGATCACCGTGAGCAATCTGCCGCGGGACGAGGCGTTCGCGATCCCGGACATCATCCGCACCGCCACGAACCTGCTCCCACCCGATATCGAGGTGGTCCGGATCGTCGACATCGCCGGCCTGGACACCCAGGCCGACGGCGGTACGCACGTCGCCTCGACGGCCCTGATCGGCCGGATGGACGTGGTCAAGATGGAGAGCAAGGGCCGGGGCTTCCGCCGCCTCCGGGTCCGCCTCAGCTGAAGGTCAGCTCAGGAGCGTGACTTGTTCTTGAGCTCGGCCTCCTGACGGCGGACCTCGGCCTGGGTGGCGCGCTCACGCTCCAGCCAGTCGGGGTTCTCCGATCGGATCTCCTCGATCTCGTCCGTGGTCAGTGCCTCGGTGATGCCCGCCCGGGCCAGGCCGCTGATCGACACGCCCAGCCGCGCCGCCACGACCGACCGCGGGTGCGGACCGGTCCGCCGGAGCTCGCGCAGCCACTCGGGCGGGTCGGACTGCAGCGCGTTCAGTTCGTCGCGCGACACCATGCCCGCCTGGAACTCCTCCGGAGTCGCCTGGAGGTACACGTCCAGCTTCTTCGCCGCCGTCGCGGGCTTCATGGTCTGGGGAGTCTTGCGCGCCGTCATGGGAGCAGCGTAACGCCCGGTAACCTGACTGGGTGACCGGACAACGCTCCTTCCGGCTGGGCTACGTGCCCGGCGTGACACCCGCCAAGTGGGTGCGGATCTGGACCGAGCGGTTGCCCCGGGTCCCACTGGAGCTGATCCAGGTCACCGCCGCCGACGCACCCGCCTTGATCCGTGCCGGCCAGGCCGACGCCGCCCTGCTCCGCCTGCCGATCGACCGCGACGGCCTCCACGCCATTCCGCTGTACGTCGAGCAGACGGTCGTCGTGATCCCGAAGGATCATTTGGTCACGGCGGCCGACGAGGTCACCACCGAGGATCTCGCCGACGAGCTCATGCTGTACCCACAGGACGACGTACTCGATTGGGATCGCCCACCGGGACGGGTGATCGACGAGCGACCGGGCAGCACCGCCGATGCGGTCGCTTTGGTTGCCATGGGCACCGGGTTGCTCGTCGTACCGCAGTCGCTGGCGCGGCTGCACCACCGCAAGGACCTCACCTACCGGCCGCTCACCGACGCCCCGGAGTCGCAGGTCGCGCTGACCTGGCCGGAGGGCGAGCCGTCGGAGCTGATGGAGCAGTTCATCGGCATCGTCCGCGGACGGACGGTGAACAGCACTCGCGGACCGGCTGAGAAGCCGGCCACGACGACCCCCAAGAAGGCGACCAGGAAGACCCCGGACAAGAGTCAGCCGAAGTCGGGGAAGCAGGCTCCGGGCGGCGGGCGGCGGAAGCCTTCGCGCCGGCGCTAGCATTCGGTTGAGTCTTCAACTATTATGGCGGCATGGCGATCTTCCGGTTGAATCACGCGGTGCTGTACGTGCGCGACGTGGCCGAGAGCGTGGCGTTCTACCGTGACGTGCTCGGCTTCGGTTACACCGAGGGCGGCGATGCGCTGCAAGGCGCCGCGTTCCTCCGGGCTCCGGGGTCGACCAACGACCATGACCTCGGGCTGTTCCAGATCGGGTCGCAGGCCGGGCCGTCCGGCGCCGGCCGGTCGACGGTCGGGCTCTACCACCTGGCGTGGGAGGTGGACACGCTCGGCGACCTCGAGGATCTCGCGACGACGCTGAGCGAGCACGGCGCGCTGGTCGGGGCGTCGGACCACGGGACGACGAAGTCGCTGTACGGCAAGGACCCGAACGGACTCGAGTTCGAGATCGTCTGGATCATCCCGGCCGACCTGCTCACCGACGACGACCGGCAGAAGGCCGGCGTCAGCCGGCTGGACCTGGCCGCGGAGGTCGCCAAGTACGGCCGCGACGCCCGCAGCGGCGTCGGCATCTCCCGCATCCTCGGCTGAAACCAGCCCTCACTCGGCTGAACCAGCCTTCAACGGGTCAGATGCTCTGCGATCCGGAGTGAGCCCGCCAGAACAGTCAGTACTGGGTTCACTCCGCCGTTCGTCACGTGCACCGAGGCATCGGCGATCCACACGTTGTCGTGTCCCCACACGCGCCCGTACGGGTCGGTGACGGATCGCGCCGGGTCATCACCCATCCGGCACGTCCCCGCCTGGTGCTGACCAGCACTGGCCCGGCCTGGCGTGCCGACCGCACCAACGGCAGTTCGCACCGCACCGGCCTCCTCGAGCCACTGCCGGGCCTTCGCGCTCATGAAGCCGTGCGCCCGCACATCCTCGGGATGAATCGATCCGCTGATCACGACCACCGGGTTCCCGAAGCGGTCGACGACCCTGGGATCGACTCGTACGCGCGACTCCGCCGACGACACCTCCTGGATCGGCCCGACCACCCGCAGCATCCGCCGCGCCTCATGCCGCATCGCCGCCTTCCCGGCCGCACCGGCCGGCGGGATCAGGCCCGCCCCGGCCAGATAGTCGTACGTCGCAGCCGGCGTCGGCACGAACTCGTTGGCCAGCATCCCGCCGCCGATGATTCCGTCGTTACCGTGCCGGAAGTCGCACGTCGCGATCGACACCCCGGGCCCGACCAGATCCATCACTTCGTCGTCGAACAGCCCGACAGCCCCGGCGTACACATGGGCCTGCAGGTGCCGGCCCACCTGGTCCTGGTTGTTGCCGAGGCCGTTCGGCTCGCCGTCGTGGGCACTGTTCAGCAGCAGCCGCGGTGTCTCGGAGGCACCCGCGGCGACCACTACCTCCGCGCAGTCCACGGTCCGTCTCCAGACGCCGCCGTACCCGTCGTCGGCCACTAGCGCGACACCAGTGACCCGGCCGGACTGGTCGGTGACCAGGCGCTCGGCCGTCGTCTCGGTGACCAGCGTGCAGCGGCCAGTGGCGAGTGCGGCCGGCAGTGCGGTGTTGTGGGTGCCCGACTTCGCCTCAACCGGGCAGGCAAAGCCGACACACTGGCCGCACCGGACACAACTGGCCCGACCGCGGTAGTCGACCGAGTTGATCAGCAGGGGTACGGCGAGCGTCCCCCACCCCAGCCGGTCCGCGGCGGCAGCGAGCCGATCAGCCGGACCGGTCCGCGGCATGGGCGGCATCGGCAGCGGGATCGACCGTGGCTCGTGCCAGGGGTCCACTCCGCCACCGCTGACCCCGAAGCGCTGTTCGGCCAACGAGTAGTACGGCTCCAAGTCGTCGTACGTGATCGGCCAGTCGGACAAGGCGCTCCCCTCGGGTACGCCGTACGTCGTGGCCATCGTGAAGTCACGGGGAACGAACCGCCACGCCTGAGCGCCGTACACCCGCGTGCCGCCGCCGACCGTGAAGGCGTTGTTGCCCCAGCCACCATCCGGCGGCAGAACCCGAGCCGGTACGCCGTCAACCACAGCGACCCGTGGACGTCCCTGCGGATCGGGGTCGGTCACGGCCGGCAGCCCGGCCACGGACCGCGGGTTCCGAAGGTGGTCGTGTGTGAGCGACGCTGTGGTCGGATAGCGACCCAGCTCCACGACCAGCACCGACCGCCCGGACTCGGCCAGCACCTGCGCGGCTGCTCCCCCGCCCGCACCGGAGCCGATGACGACACAGTCGTACCGATCCGCCAACGCCGAGCGCGGAGTGATGGTCAGCTCGGTCTGAACCGTCTCGAAGTCACCGGTCTGCCAGCCGATCACCGCCCAAGCCTGCGGATCCGCGTAGTACCCCTGCAGCACGAGCCGAACGAACCATGCGCCATCGGCGTCCGCCAGCACCGCGTCGAGGTCCGGCTCTGGTCCGGCGACTTCCAGCGCCCGCTCCACGCGCTCCAACCAGTCCGGCCGGTCGAGCGTCAGTACCCGCTCGACGAACGCCACCGCTCCGACCTCGGCCGCCGAAGGAAAATCATCCGCCGGTACGGCGACCTCCGCCAGCCGCCCGAGCACCATCCGCTGCTGTTCAGACAAGATCACGCCCCAAGCCAACCAGAAAGCTACCGTTGGCCCGTGAGCGACCGTCCTCCACGGCGGCTGCACCGCGACCTGACATTTGTACTTGCCGGTCCATTTTCTCCGAGCAATGCTCGGCGCATGGCACTTGATGACTATTACCTGCTCGGGCGATCGGGGCTGCGCGTCAGCCGGCTGGCGCTGGGCACGATGAATTTCGGGACGTCCGGCTTCCACGCGCCGTACGGGAAGACCGAGGACGAGGCGCGGGCGATCTTCCGTGCGTACGTCGATGCCGGAGGCAACTTCCTCGACACGGCCGACTTCTACACCGCCGGCGAGAGCGAGACGATCCTCGGCAAGCTGATCGCGGAGGCCGGGATCCGCGAGCGGATGGTGCTCACGACCAAGGCGACCAACAGCGTCGACCCCGGCGACCCGAACGCGGGTGGCAACGGCCGCAAGCACCTGATCCGCGCGCTCGACGCCTCACTGCGCCGGCTCGGCACGGACTACGTCGACATCTTCCTCCTGCACACCTGGGACCGGATCACTCCGGTCGAGGAGGTCCTGCACACGCTCGACGACCTCACTCGAGCCGGCAAGATCCGGTACGCCGGACTGTCCGACGTCCCCGCCTGGTACGCCGCTCGCGCCCAGACCCTCGCGGACACGCAGTCGCTGACGCCGATGGTCAACCTGCAACTGCCGTACTCACTGGTCGAGCGGACGATCGAGACCGAGCACGTCCCGGTCGGACAGGAACTGGGGCTCGGCATCACGGCCTGGAGTCCGCTCGGCAGTGGCTTCCTGACCGGGAAGTACCGGCGGGACGACGCACAGGGTGTGACGGGCGACGGGCGTCTCACCGGCGATGGCGCACCCGTGCGGAGCTGGAGCGATCGGCACTGGGACCTGCTGAAGACCGTGGAGTCCGTTGCGGACAAGCTCGGCGTGACGATGGCCCAGGTCGCCATCAACTGGGTTGCGACTCAGCCTGGTATCGCGTCGGCCATCGTTGGCGCGAGCCGGCCTGAGCAACTGCAGTCCAGCATCAAGGCTCTCGACTTCGAGCTGCCGATCGAGCTGCGGACTGCAGTCGACGAGGCCAGCGCCGTACCGCCGGAGTCGGTGTATCGCATGTTCACGCCGGAGTACCAGGGCTGGCTGGTCAACGCGGGTGCGAAGGTCGCCGACAAGCCCGCCGGCCATCGGCCGCCCGTGCTCAATTGGAGCTAGCGCGCAGGTAGTCCAGGCACAGATCCAGGGCGTACTCGAGATGCTGTGCCGAGCCGCTGGACATCAGGATGGCGACGCCACCCTGGATCGCGGCAATCAGCGCCGCGGACGCGCGGGCGGGATCCACGTCGGAACGGATCTCGCCCGCGGCCTTCATCTCCTCGATGCCGGCCTGGATCCGGTGCTGCCACTGGGCCAGCAGCTTGGCGGTGACCGCCTGCGCCGCCGGGGTGTGCCGGCCGATCTCGGTGATCAGCACGCCGAGCGGGCAGTTCACGCCCTGGCGCCGGTACTTCTCGACGACGACGTCACGCCACTCCCGCCACGCGTCCCACGTCGTCAACTGCCCGAGCTGCGGCTGTTGATCCTCGAGGACCCGGTCGGCCTCACGCTCGGCCACCGCCAACAGCAACTGCTCTTTACCGTCGGGGAAGTAATGGAACAACTGACTCTTCCCGGTCCGGCTCCGCCGCCCGACGTCGTCCAACGTCACCAAGCTGATCCCGCGCTCCCGAATCTCGGCCGCCGCCGCATCGATGATCCGCCCCCGCGTCGCCTCACCCTTCGCTGTCAGCACCCCACAACTGTACCCACCGGTTCAATCAGTGACTGGATGCGGACGGTATGGCGCCTCCAGTTCGGAGCGTTCTTCAGGGGTCAGGGTGAGGGCGGTGGCGCCCAGATGCCACTCCCGCTCCACCCGTGCCGAACGTCATCATCCCCAGGCAGATCCGCGAGATCCGCAGACCGGTCGCCCCGAGCCGCACCTGCTCCATCGCTCAGCGCCGCCCCTCGTTCACCTCGGCGAGCTTGCCGAAGACCCGCTTCGGCGTCAGCCGGCCGTCGTCGCCGACCGCGACCAGCCCGTACGACGACAGGTCGAGATCGTGCCGTGGATCGTCCGGGCGGTGCCGCAGCTCGTAGCCGGCGAAGCTGAACCAGAACGCCGCCGCCAGCTCGATCCGCTCGAACTCCTCGACGAGTTCCAGCAGGTACTCCACTTGTTCCTCCTCGTCGCGCTCGTAGGATCCGTTGATCGCCGGCGGATCGACGGAGCGGTCGACGATCATCCAGCCCGATCCGCCGCGATCGGCCGCGCCTTTGTAGGCACAGCAGCCGAACTCGGTGACCGCCACCGGCTTGCCCCACTTCAGCCGGTCCCGCAGCTCGTCGCGGAAGGTCGCCGCGTTGGCGGCGTCGCGATAGGCGTCGACGCTGACGATGTCGAACAGCTCCCAGTTCACGTCCTCCCACATCCCGGCGGCGTAGGTGATCCGGCCGGCGAACACTTCACGGGCGGCCGTGACCAGTTGCTGCTGGACCTCACCCCAGCGCGAGAGTCCGGCGTACAACTCGGCCATCTTCGCCTGGTCGGTCCAGGTGGCCGGATCGGCCATCGTCGCGAGCCGCTCCCCCGACGTCTCGCCCGGCACGAAGCCCTTGCAGAACACCGAGAGCTCGCAGCCGAGCACGAGTACGACGTCGCCCCGGCCGGACTGCCGCAGCTTCTCCGCCCGCGCGCCGCAGTCGGCCAGGAAGGCGATGAACTCGTCGGGCTCGAGGTCCATCGGCATCGGGGAGAACCACAGGTCGAGCCCGGCTCCCAAGGCCGCCTCCCCCGCCATCTCCAGCCGATCGGCCTCGGTCCCCACGACCCGGACCGCGGGAGCGTGCAGCGTGCCCGCGATCAGTGTCATCTCGTCGCGCACCGCACCCGGGTCGAAGCGGTCGCGCGTGGTGCGACCGTCGTACCGCAGGCCGGTGTCGTAGTTCACCCCGATGGAACGCATGACCCGCAGCCTAGCAAGCGAACTCATACTCAGTACATCTTTTTATCCAGTATGGTTAACCGGTGGACCAGCACGCCGCGCACGGCCGCCGGGAACGGAAGAAGGCCGAGCTCAGGACCCGGATCTCCGAAGTCGCCACCGCGCTCTTCCTGGAGCGCGGGTTCGACGACGTCTCGGTCTCGGAGATCGCCGAGGCCGCCGACGTGGCCCGGCCGACCGTGTTCGCGCACTTCGCACGCAAGGAAGACCTCCTCTTCGATCGCTACCCGGAGGCGGAAGCCCTGGTCGTTGCCGCAATCAACGACCGCCCGGCCGGCACGTCCGCGGTCGCCGCCCTGTCCACGCTCCTGACCGACCTGGCCGACCAAGGCCATCCGTTGTCCGCGATGCGCGCCCAGTTCACCCGTTTCTGGGGGGTGGTCGCCGAGTCCCGCGCCCTGCAGTCCCGAGCCCGCGAACTCCTCGACCACCTCGAGCAGGCAATCGCCGCCGCCATGGATCGCACCGACGTCCCCGACGCACCGCTCACCGCGGCCCTCACCGTCGCGGCCTACCGAACCGTCCATCTGGAGTCGGTACGGCGCATCCTCGCGGGCGACGACGCCGACAAGGTCGCCGCCGATCACCGCCGGCGGATCAGCAGCGCACTCGCCCGGGTGGACTACGCCAGATAGCGGGCGATCGTACGGGCGCAATCGATGGACTCGGCGTGGGCGCTGTCGACCTCGACGTCGTACGTCACGCCCTCGTGGACGATCAGCGCCTGCTTCTCGGCCATGCCGACAGCGCGGTCGCCCCGGGCGAGCTCGCGGCCCGCCACGACCTCGGGTGCGCAGCGAACGCCCACCCACAGCGTCTCGACGTCACCGATCGCATCGCGCCACCGTTGCTGCGAACCGCCGCCGCCGAGGAAGACGTCGTCGATGATCACCCGTCCACCGGCCCGGCACATCGCGATGATCCCGGTCCTCCAGGCGGCTTCCAACTCCATGAAGGCAGGCCCGACCGACACCTCGCCGTCCGGCCCGATCTCGAGCCCGCCCGCCGATCCGTCCATCGCCGCCGGCATCGCGTCGACGAAGTCGTCCACGCTGAACGCCAGCCACGGCTCGGCCAGCACCGCCTGCAGGCAGCGCACGATCCCCGTCTTCCCGGAGCTGGAACCACCGTTGATGATGATCAGTCGAGCCGTCACGGCTGCAAGGCTAGTTGTTCGTCCGTGGTCTCCTCGACGGGTTTGTTCTGGCGGCGCGCCAGCCCGAGGAACGGCAGTGCGAGCAACTGGATGACGGCTGTCAGCAGGTACGCCGGGCCGTAGCCCCAGAGGTCGGCCGAGCGGCCGAGGGTCGGCTGGATGACGACGCCGCCGGCGGAGGCGAGCAGGTTGTCGGACGACAGGACCGTTGCTCTCTGAGCGGACGGGATGTGGCTGTTGAGGTACGCCTGGCGCACCGGGGTCATCGCGGCGAACATCGTGCCCCAGACCATCAGCAGACCAAGGGCGACCCAGAACGACGTCACCAGACCGATCAGCGCGATCACGGCACCGGAGGTACCGATCGCCACGACCAGGATCAGGATCCGGTCCCGGAAGATACGGGCCACGTACGACGCTGAGGCGCCACCCGCGATCTGAGCACCGGCGACGATCCCTGCGGACAGACCGGCGATGGCGTAGGAGTCGGCGTGTCCGTAGAGCTCGAGCAGATACGGCTGTGCGGCGTAGAAGCCGTACACGCTGGCCCCGGCTGTGAACGGACCAGCGATCATCAGCCAGCGGACCGGCGGATTCAGCAGCCCGTGCCGCAACGAGGCCCGCAGGATCCCGCCCATCTCGGACCGCACCGAGACCCGCGGCTTCGGCGTGAAGCCGATGTCCCGCATCGCCCGCCACGCCACCGCGAAGGTGACCGCGAGCAGGACTGCGCGAGCGACGTACGGAACACCGAGGTTGCTCACCTGCGCGAGCAGCCCGCCGCCGACCGAGCCGGCCATCATCGCGATCCCGCTCGCCATCTGCCCCTTGGCGAACGCGTCGTCGAGAGACCCGCGGTAACCGGTCGCGTGCAGCCCGTCCACCAGCCACGCCTCGGTCGCACCGCTGAAGAACGTGAATCCGAGGCCGAGCAGCATCGACACCACCGCCCACGGCACGAACGACGCGTGCGTCTGCCACAACACCAGGTAGAGCAGCGTCGACCCGAACAACGTGACCGTCCCGAGCAGGTACGACGTACGCCGCCCGACCGTGTCCGCGACGACGCCGGTCGGGACCTCGAACAGCACCATTCCCACGGTGAAGAACGCGTTCGCGGCGAACGCCTGACCGATGCTCAGACCCGCGTCCAGCAGGAACAGCGTGTTGATGCCCCAGATCATCGACGACGCACCCGTCGACACCACGGCCAGCGTGATGTAGGTCCGCAGTACCCGCTCCGGTGTCATCGGATCACCTCCTCCGTGTCACCCGCTACGTCGGAGTCAGCCGCCGGATCTCGACATCCCGCCGCCTGGATCCGCGGCGCTGTATCGTCCGGTGCCGTGACGGAACCCCAGCAGCCGGGCACCGAGGACACTCCGGGTACCGCCGGAGCCGGTGCCAGTGACCCCGACGTCGGGGCCGGTACCGCCCACCCGAGTCCGAACCTGCACGACACGGTCAAGCTCGCGGTGGTGGTCGGCGCGCTCGGCGTGGTGTTCGGCGACATCGGGACCAGCCCGATCTACACCCTGCAGACGGTCTTCAACCCCGAGGACCCGCACCCGGTGCCGGTGAGCAACGACAACGTGTTCGGGGTGGTGTCACTGATCTTCTGGTCGGTGATGATCATCGTCACCGTCACCTACGTGCTGCTGGCGATGCGCGCCGACAACGACGGCGAGGGCGGCATCATGGCTCTCATCACGCAGTTGCGCCGCTGGGGCTCGCAGACCGGCGCCCGGGCCGCGGTCGTGCTGGCCGCGGTCGGCATCTTCGGTGCGTCCCTGTTCTTCGGCGACAGCATGATCACGCCGGCCATCTCGGTGCTGTCCGCGGTCGAGGGGCTCAAGGTGGTCGAGCCGTCACTGGGCCAGTACGTCGTACCGATCACCGCAGTGATCATCATCGCCTTGTTCCTGGTCCAGCGCCGCGGCACCGAGGCGGTCGGCCGGGTCTTCGGGCCGGTCATGATCGCCTGGTTCACGGTCATCGGCGTGTGCGGAGTCACCGGCATCGTCGAGCACCCCGGGATCCTCAAGGCGCTGTCACCGACGTACGCGCTCGGCTTCCTGGCCGGGCATTTCCACATCGCGTTCTTCGCCCTCGCGGCGATCGTGCTGTCGGTCACCGGCGCCGAGGCGCTGTACGCCGACATGGGCCACTTCGGCCGCCGCGCGATCACCCGCGGCTGGCTGCTCCTCGTCCTCCCGGCCTGCACACTGAGCTACTTCGGCCAGGGCGCGCTGATCCTCAAGGACGAGGCGAACATCAGCAGCCCGTTCTTCCTGCTGGTGCCGGACTGGGGCCGGCTGCCGCTCGTGCTGCTCGCGACCGCCGCGACCGTGATCGCCTCCCAGGCGGTGATCACCGGCGCGTACTCGGTCGCCTCGCAGGCCGCGCAGCTCGGCTACCTGCCCCGGCTGCGGGTCCAGCACACGTCGGCGACCACGATCGGCCAGATCTACGTCCCGTGGATCAACTGGCTGCTGCTCGTCTCGGTGCTGACGCTGATCTTCGCGTTCCGCAGCTCGGCCGCCCTCGCCTACGCCTTCGGGATGGCGGTCACCGGCACGATCACGATCATGACGCTGCTGTTCTTCTACGTCGCGCGGCACCGGTGGAACATCCCGAGGTGGCTGATCGGCATCGGCGCGACGCTGCTGCTGTCGGTCGACATGCTCTTCGTCGCGGCCAACCTCACCAAGCTCGTGCACGGCGCGTGGCTGCCGCTGCTGATCGCCGTCACCGCGTTCACGATCATGACCACCTGGCAGCGTGGCCGCGCCGTCGTCACCACCGAGCGCGAACGGACCGAAGGGCCGCTACAGGAGTTCGTCGATCAGCTGCGCTCCGGTGCGCTGCGTGCCACCACCGTCCCCGGTACGGCGATCTTCCTCAACCGGGGCAACCTCACCGCTCCGCTGGCGTTGCGGGCCAACGTCGAGCACAACCAGGTCCGGCACGAGCACGTCGTGATCGTCTCGATCGAGACCGAGCCCGTCCCCCGGGTCGCGGGCGACCGGCGGGCGGTCGTCGACGACCTCGGGTACGGCGACGACGGGATCTCCCACGTCACCGCGAAGTTCGGCTACATGGAGACCCCCGACATACCGGCCGCCCTGGCCACCCTCGACCCGGCCGACACCGAAGGCCTCCTCGACCTCGAGAAGGCTTCCTACTTCCTGTCCAAGATCGAGCTCCGGCGCGGCCCGGAGAACACGATGGCCGGCTGGCGCAAGCACCTGTTCATCGCCACCTCCCACATCACCGCCGACGCGGCCGAGTTCTTCAACCTGCCCCGCGACCGCACCGTCATCATCGGATCCCATATCGAGGTGTAGACGATGGACCAGACGTACGACGAGAGCCCGCCGGTGCCCGCACTGGCCGGCCTCGTCCGGACCGTCTGGATCCAGCACACGGGATCGCGGCCCTACCCACAGCGCGATCTGCCCACCGGCGGTGTCGAGCTGCATTGCCCGATCGGCGCCGTACCGAGGCTGGTCGGGCCGCTGACCCGGGCGAAGGTGCAGCTCCTGCCGCCGAACACGACGATCGTCGGCGTGCGCTTCATGCCGGGCGCGGGTACGCCGTTCCCCGGCGTACCAATATCGCGATGTCCGGCCGAAGGCGATCGCCCGGTGTGCGTCGGTCGAGGACGTCGTCCAGGCTCTCGCGTACGCGCGGAACTCCGGGCTGCACGTCGTACCGCGGGGTGGCGGGCATTGCTTCGCCGGGCGATCGTCGACCGACGGTCTGGTCCTGGATCTGTCGCCACTCAACGCCATCTCGGTCGGCGCGGGCGATCTGGCAACCATCGGTGCCGGGGCGCGGCTGGCGCAGGTCTACGAAGAACTGCACCGGCACCGGCTGACCATTCCGGCCGGTTGCGGTCCGACCGTCGGGATCGCCGGGCTCGCGCTCGGCGGCGGGCTCGGGCTCCTCGGCCGCCGCTACGGGCTGACCTGCGACCGGCTCGTTGTTGCCACGGTCGTGCTCGCGGACGGCAGCGTGGTGACCTGCGACGAGCAGCATGAGGCTGACCTGTTCTGGGCGTTGCGCGGGTCGGGCGGCGGCCAGTTCGGCGTGGTCACGTCTCTGGTGTTCGCTGCTGTGCCTTCGCCGGCCGCTACTCGCTTTGTGCTCAGCTGGCCTCGTGAGCAAGCGGCCGCGGTGATCGCCGCCTGGCAGGACTGGGCTCCCGACACGGCGGATGAGATCACCGCCAGCCTGTCGGTCACGCTGTCAGAGGTGCAGATGTTCGGCGCCGCCCTTCGGCCACAACTGCTTGACGATCTGGCCGTTCCGAAGCCGGTCGTCGAGCTCCGCGACGGTCTCAGCTGGCCGGAGCTCAAGCGCAGCCTCTCGGAGGGAGACCCGGACGATCGCGTCCTCACCAGCAAGTCCGAGTTCTTCCGGAGCGCGCTCCCTGACGACGCCGTCGACGAGCTCCTCGCCCACGGTTGCGAGCTGAACTTCACCCCGATGGGCGGCGCCTACAACCGCGTGCCCTCCGATGCGACCGCGTTCGTCCACCGGGGCGAGCGCTTCCTCCTCGAGCACGTCGGCACCGACGGCGAGCAGGTACGCCGTTCGTGGGCCATCGCGCACCCACAGGCCTCAGGTCGCGTGTACCCGAACTTCCCCGATCCCGACCTCGCCGACTGGGCCGAGGCCTACCACGGTCCCAACCACGCACGTCTGGCCGCCATCAAGCATCACTACGACCCCGACCGGGTGTTTCACTTCCCGCAGTCTCTCTGACCACAGGAGCTAGCCGATGATCGTGCTCTACATGACCATGTCACTCGACGGATTCGTCGTCGGCCCGGACGACAGTCGCGAAGAACCGATGGGACGCGGCGGCTTCCGGCTGTTCAACTGGCTCGACGACCGCGCGTCGGACGGTCCGAGCGGACAGGTGTACCGCGAGGCCATGTCCACCGGTGCGCTCATCGCGGGCCGGCGTACGTTCGAGCACGCGGGCCGGTGGCAGGGTGACCACCACGACGGCGTACCGATGTTCATCCTGACCCACAAGGTGGACGAGGACGACGTACCGCCGGGGAGCGCTCACTTCGTCACCGATGTCACCGAGGCAGCGGCCCGGGCGAAGGCAGCCGCGGGCGACCGCAACGTCATGGTCCACGGCGCCGGCGCCGCCCAGGCTCTCTTGCGCGCCGGCCTACTCGACGAGCTGGAACTCCACGTCGTCAACGTGCTGCTGGGCCAGGGCCGCCGGCTCTTCGACAACCTGCCGGCGGAGTACATCGAACTGGAGCAGGTCCGCCAACTCGTCGACCGCGACGTCACCCACTTGCACTACCGGGTCGTGCGCTAGAGCCAGGGAGGCAGTGGCTCGGCCGGAGTCCCGTCGGCGCTGAGCACACCGTCGTACGAACGCCCGGCGAGGTACGCCGCGACCTCCGCCGGCGGACCCGTCACCTCGGGTACGTCGCCCCGCTTGGTCCGGATGTCCGCAGCCAGAGCCTCGAGGAAGTCCGGCGGGAGATCGGCGAAGGTCACGCCCGTGCCGAGATCGACGGCGTGGATCATCACCTCCCGGCTTCGCATCCATGGCGTCACGGTCGCGGGGATCTCCACCCCCTGGGCCGAGCGCACCGTCGCCTGCCACTGCTCGTCGGACAGCTCGGCCATCGCGTCCGCGAGGACCTGCGCCGACTCCTCGAACCACGCGAGCAGCTCATCGACCGGCCGCAGTGCGCCCGCCTCGATGTCCGCGCTCCGCTGCTCGGGCGAGGCGTACATCGGCCGCTCGTCGCCGGTCTTGGCCCAGTAGACGAGGTTGCCGATCGCCTCCGCGTTCAGCGAGAGGTGAGCGGCGACATGCTTCCGGCTCCACCCGGGCAGCAGCGACGGCCCGTCCAGGTCCACCAGCGCCGTCCGGCACAGCGCCGTACCCTCGGCAATCCACTCGTGCGTCCGCATCAGCCGACTCATGACCGAAACCTAGCGGACCAAGCCGATGGGGTCGAAGAGCACCGCTTCCGCCACGCTCCGTCAGCCGAAGCGCACCTGATCGACTGATCACCCCCGCCGTACGGCGCGGGTTCTTGCAGCGATGTGGTGATCTGGTGAAACTGAGCCGATGAAGGAGGGGGCCCAAACATGGTGACGACGATCGGTGTTGTCGGACCATCGGACCTGGTCAACTCCAGCAGCCGGATCATCGGGGCGCTGCGCGGAGTCGAGGTCGTCCCACTGCCGTACCGGCGCGAGACGGACACGCCGAAGGTGATGGCCGAGGCACCGCCGAGCGTCGACGCCTGGCTGTTCACCGGTGTGGTCCCCTACCAGCTGGCTGCCGCGAACGACCTGCTCGACCGCCCGGCCGCTCACGTCGAGTACACCGGCGCCACGTTGATGCGGGCGCTGGTCCAGTTGCTCCGCGAAGGCCGCGACGTCACGTCCATGAGCATCGACGTACTGGACGAGGCTCAGGTCCGCGAGACCTTCGACGAGGTCGGCCTGCCGACCCGCAGGATCCGGGTGTTGCCGTATCGCCCCGGGCTCAGCTCGGACGACGTGATCGACTTCCACCGCAGGGTCGGCGCCGATGTGGCGATCACCTGCCTGCGGTCGGCGTACGAGAAGCTCCGGACCGAGCAGACCACGCTGCGGCTGGCGCCGTCGGTGCACTCGGTGCGGGCCGCCGTGAACAGTCTGCTGCTCGTTCACGACGCTTTGCGCAGTGACGATGCGCAGATCGCGCTCGGCCTGGTCGAGATCGCCGAGGCCGGAGAGAGCGCGCTCCGGCGGGAGGCCGGCTCGCTCGGCGGCAGCGTCATCCGGTACGACGACAAGCGGTATCTGCTCGTCACCACGCGCGGACCGCTCGAGCAGGCGACCGCAGCGTTCACCGAGCTGGCCATGCTGAACCGGCTCAAGGAGCAGTTCGGACCGGTCCGGATCGGTTTCGGCATCGGCGGCTCCGGGACCGAGACCGAGGCCTTGGCCCGGCGAGCGCTCGGCCGCGCGAAGTCGTCCGGCCGGACCGCGGCCGTGGTCTCGCTGCGCAACGACATCGACCTCGTCCTGGTCGGCGGCGCGGCGCCGCGGGCGCAACAGCGGTCGAAGCTGCAACTGCTCGCCCAGCGCGCCGGGCTGTCCAAGGCCACCCTGGAGCGACTGCAGGAGCTCGTGCACACCACGCCCGAGGACGGGCTGACGACCCGGTCCGTCGCCGATCACCTCGGCATCCAGCCTCGCACCGCCCGCCGGGTCCTGAACCGGCTGGAGCGCGCCGGTCTCGCCGACGCCACCGGCACCCAGCTCGGCAACGGCAGCGGCCGGCCGCTGGTCGTCTACCGCGTTCATCTCTGATCCCTCCCTCATGACACCGCCTCACGTGTTGACGCACCAACGCACGTCCGGCTAATTTCAGCCATGACCGTAATTCGCTGCGTTCTGTCCCGGAGGCCTTGTGGACAAGCGATTCGCACGGGGATTGATCACTACTCTTGTCAACGGCGATGCCCTCTACACGATCAAGGGCCGTGACCTGGTCCGGATTGGCAACCTCCGATGACGCTGCCCAGCTTCGGGCCTGCCTGCCTGACCGCGGCCGTGGTCGCGATGGCCGTCCACGACGGGCGCGCGTACCTGATCAGCCGGGGCGTCGTGCCGCCGCGACTGACCGAGCTCGACCTCACCACCCGGCGCGTGACCCGAACGGTCGAGCTTCCGGTCGGCGAGGGCGGCTGGGGCATCACCGTTGCCGCCGGCAAGATCTACGTGGGGCTCTACCCGGTCGCCGACGTCTACTGCTTCGACCCCGCCGACGGTTCGCTGACCCGGGTCGGCAGCCTCGCCGGAGCGGGGGGCTTCGTCTGGGACCTGGCCACGGCACCGGACGGCCAGGTCTTCGCGGTCAGCTACCCCAACGGCACGGTCTGGCAGATCGACCCGAGCACCAACGCCGTCACCCGGCTCGGCACACCGGTCACCGGAGCCCAGTACGGCCGGTACGTCGGTGCCGCAGGCAATCTCGTCTACGCCGGGATCTACACACCGTCCCAACTGGTCGGCTACGACCGAACCACCCAGACCTTCCGCGACCTGACGCCCGAAGCCTCCCGCGGCCAGAACTTCGGGCCTTTCGCCGCTACCACCGACCGGATCTACGCGGGCAGCAGCGGATCGCTGCTCAGCATGACGCTCGACGGCACCGACGTCCGCAGCGTTCCGCTGCCCGCCGGCGAGACCAGCATCGATGCGATCACGGTCACCCCGGACGGCACGGCGTACGTCACGACCAGGACGTCCGGCACAGTCTGGTCCTGCGGCCCGAACGACACGACCCTCACCGCGGTGGCGACGCCGGCGCCCGCGGACGAGCACCGGCGCCTGCTGCTGCTCGACGCGAACACGCTGCTCGGCTCGACCGGCTCCGGCGTGCTGTGGTGGCTCGACCTGACGACCGGCTCCGTCGAACTGCTCGATCTCGTGGACGCGGGCTTCGTTCCCGAGCCCGACCAACCACAGTCGATCGTCCTCGGCGACCCCAATCTGTACGTCGGTGGGCATTGGGTCATCACCGAGCACCGGCTCAGCGAACGCACCACCAGCCGGATCCGGGTCGCGGGAGAGGCGAAAACGCTCACTTGGCTGCGCGGGGAGCTGTACTCCGCGCTCTATCCGAGCACCGAGGTGGTCCGAGTGCACCCACGCACCAAGGAGGTCCACAGTTTCGGCACGATCGGCCACGACCAGCTCCGGCCGTGGCAGGCGGCGTACGACGCGAAGTCGAAACTGCTCGCGATCGCCTCGGCACCCGGCACTGGCAAGCTCACCGGCGCACTGACGCTGCTCGACATCGAGACCGGCAAGCTCGACGTTCACTACGGCATCCTGCCCGATCAGAGCGTGCTGACGGTCTCGATCGTGGACGGTATCGCGTACATCGGCGGCGACGTGGTCGGCGGTGGCGGCAGCACGCCGACCCGGACCGCGGCCGCGATCGCCGCCTTCGATCTGTGCGAGCGGAAGCTGTTGTGGACGGTCGAGCCGCTCGCCGGAGAGCGCTCTATCCAGAGTGTCGCGGTGCACGACGGCGTCCTGTACGGCGTCCTCAAGCGGACCAGCGGCGGCTGGTTCACGTACGACCTCAGGACGAAGGCCGTGGTCCGCGGCACGAACAAGCTCTCCGGTTACGGCCAGCTCCACACCGACCGGACCGGGGTCTACTGTGAGACGAACTTCGGCGGGAACCTGTACCAGCTCGGGCCTGGGCTCACCGAGGCGAAGCTGCTGGTGAACAAGCTCGGCGACGGGTGGTTCACGGTTCCCCAGCTGACGCCGGTCCGTGGGGCGCGGCACCGCGTGTGGGGCCTGGCCGACCGCGACCTCGTCCAACTACCGTTGCCGTAAGCAACATCAGACGATGTGAGGATTGTTGCGATGGACAAGAGTCTGCTCGCCCGCGACGGCGGGACCCCGGTGCGCTCGGTCCCGCTGCCGTCGGTGATGAACGCCACCGGCCGGCGGTTCGGCGACGACGAGGTCAAGGCCGTGGAGCGGGTGCTCCGCAGCGGCATGCTGTCCGCGACCTGGGGTACCGAGGTGCCGGCGCTCGAGCTGGAGTTCGCCGGCCTGCTCGGCGGCGGGTACGCGGTCGCCTGCAGCTCGGGTACGGCGGCTCTGCACCTGGCCGTGGCCGCGGTCGACCCGGAGCCGGGTGACGAGATCATCACCACGCCGATCAGCGACATGGGCACGGTGTTCCCGATCATGATGCAGAACGCCGTACCCGTGTTCGCCGACGTCGACCCGATCACCGGCAACCTCGACCCCGCCTCGGTCGCCGCCGCCATCACGCCGCGCACCAAGGCCGTGATCGTGGTGCACCTGTTCGGCAAACCCGCGCCCGTGCGGGAGCTCCGGGAGCTCTGCGACCAGCACGGAATCCTGCTGGTCGAGGACTGCGCCCAGGCGTATCTCGCGCCCGTCGGAGACACGTTCGTCGGGCGGATCGGGCACATCGGGTGCTTCAGCCTGCAGCAGACCAAGCACATCAGCGCCGGTGATGGCGGCCTGACGGTCACCGACGACGCCGCGCGGGCCCGGCGGATGCGGCTCTTCGCCGACAAGGGCTGGCCGCGCGACACCGACGAGCGGACGTACCTGTTCCTGTCGCTGAACTACCGGATGACCGAGCTGGTCGCGTCGGTGACCCGGGCGCAGCTGACCCGACTGCGCGGCGTCGTGGCAGATCGTCGTACGTCGGCTGCCCGGGCATCGGCCGGGATCGCTGACCTGGCGGGGATCACCGCTCCACCGGACGGCGGCGACCACGTCTACTGGCAGTATCCGTTGATCCTGTCGCCTTCGGCTGGCGATCTGCACGAGTGGGCGGGAGCGCTCTCCGCTGAGGGTGTTCCGGCGAACGGTGGGTATCTGACCGGCCCGCTGTACGCCGCACCCGCCGTACGGGAGCGTCGTACGTACGGGGAGTCCGGATTCCCGCTGCAGGACGTGTCGTATCCGGTCGGTCTGTGTCCGAATGCCGAGGACCTGATCAACCACCGGCTGCTGGTCCTGCCCTGGAACGAGAACTACACCGAGGCCGACGTCGACGACATCGTCACGGCGATCGGCAAGGTCCACAGCGCACTGGCCCAGGAGGCCTGATGACCGACGCTCCCTTGCTGCTCGACGCTCCCCTGCTGCTCGACTGCGACGTACTGGTCGGGCATGACGTGACGACCGGGCGATGGGGCCGGGCCGAGCGGGTGCAGGAGGTGTTCAAGGCCACGGGCATCTCGGGTGGGGTCGTGTCCGCGTTGCGTGCGGTGCACTTCGACGTACCGTCCGGGAACGCCGGGGCGCAGCAGGTTGCCGAGAGCAACGGTTGGTCGTGGTGCTCGGTGCTGGACTTGCGCGATCCGCTGGGCGCGGAGCGCGAGCTGGAGCGGATGCTATCGCTGAGTGAGCCGCCGCGGGCGATCCGGCTGGCGCCGACCGCGCAGAGCGTGGAGCCTGGGTATCCGTCGTTCGAGCATGTGGTGCGGCTGTTGGTCGAGGCTGGGCTGACGATCTTCGTGGAGGGCGACGTACGGAAGGTGGGCCCGGCCCTGCGTGGCCTCGGCGCGCGGGTTGTCTTCCTGGACACGCACTTCTACTACCTCGGCGATTTCGTCGTCATGGCGCGGACGGAGCCCGGCTTCCACACCTCGACCCGGATGCTCACCGGCCCCGACTCCCTCGAGATCGTCGCCGCGGAGGTCGGCGCAAACCGCTTGGTCCTCGGTTGCCGGACCCCGTTCCACGAAACGCATTCCGTCGTACGCCGGCTGCTCACCTCCAAGCTCACGCCCGCCGAGATCGCCCAAACCGGCAGCCACAACCTGACCACCCTCCTGGAGGCGCCATGCTGATCGACGTGCACGCCCACTGGGGACCGTGGTTCTTCTCGATGGACACGGCCAGCATCGACGTCAACATCGACCTGATGGACCGCTTCGGCATCGACATCCAACTGGTCTCGGCCATCGAAGCCATCGTGTACGACGCTCCCGTCGGCAACCGCTCGCTCGCCGCACAACTCCCCGCCGACCCCCGGCTCCGCGGCATGCTCGTCGTCGACCCCCGCCGCCTCGACGAGGCCCGAACCGACCTGAACGAACTCCTCGCCGGCGACGGCCGGGATCACTGGGTCGGCGCGAAGATCCACACCGAGTACAGCCGCACGCCGATCGACTCCCCCGCCATGCAGGCGGCCATCGAACTCACCACCGAGTACGGCCTCCCCACCCTCGTCCACACCTGGGCCGGCAACGTCGTCGACCTCGCCGACGCAGCCGCCCGAGTCCCCGGCGCCCGAGTCATCGCCGGCCACATGGGCGCCCCGGGCTGGCCTCTCGTCCCCGAAGCCGCCTCCCGCTCCGACCGCATCTGGTTCGAACCCTGCTGGTCAGCCCCCGAAGCCCACCGAATCCGCTGGATCCTCGACCAGATCGGCCCCACCCGCCTGATGTTCGGCACCGACGCCACCCTGATCGACCCGTCCGTAGCAATAGGCGCCTTCGAAGCCGCCAACCTGACCCCCACCGAAGAAGCCGCCATCATGCACCAAAACGCCACGGACCTCTTCGCCCTCTAACCCACCCCACGCACGCCCCGCACCACCTCACCTGCTTCCCCATGTGAGGGGATAGCCGGTTAACCCCTCGGATGGGTGGGGGCCAGGAAGACGACGATGTCGTGTTCGGGGCCGCGGGGCTTTGGTTCGGTCCAGCCGGCGTGGCGGTAGAAGGCCAAGGTGGCGTGGTTCTGGTTCCAGGCAAGGAGCCAGGCGCGTGGCTCCTGTTCCGTCGCCAGGTCTAGCAAGCGGCGGCCGAGCCCAGTCCCCCGGGCACTGCGGAGTACCCCGAGTTCATCGATCTCGAAGGCGTCGATCAGCAGGGCCTCGACCTGCTCCCGGCCCAGGCGGTCGAGGACACTCCCGTACGAGCGGTCCGTCCGGAACGGCGCCTGGGTCCGCCAGCCGGTCAGGAAACCGGCGATCCGGCCGTCCTCCGACCGCTCGATCCAGGCGCGGAACCCGTCCCGGAGCGCATCGCTGTCCAACCGCTTCCGGAACGCGATCCGGGTCTCCCCGGGATCGCGGCGCGCGAACGGTGGCGCCGTGAACACCTCGACGTACGCCTCCGTCAGTTCATCCGCGATCCCGAGCACATCCACCCCATAGGTCTGCACCGCCTCAACGTATCCGCAGCCAGGGCGCACCAAGCGGACCGGCGGCGGCCCCCGGTCAACTCCTCGGTGGTCCGCTCGTGGCTGGAGTCGGCGTGGGCTCCGCGGGTGCAGAGGACGCGGCGAGTGGGGCCGGCGCGGTGGCGATCGACTCCAGTTCGGTGCGGAATTGGGGGAGCATCCAGCGGAAGGGCTGGTCGAGGACGCGGGCGATGGTTGGTTCGTCGACGCGGAGGAGGGCGCCGATTCGGGCTAGTGCGTCCGGTTCGTCGGTTGCGGCGTACAGGAGGTGGACGACCTCGTGCCGGTGGGCGAACACGGCGAGCGCCGCGGCCGCCAGTCCTGCGTCGATTTCAGGCGGACCAGTGATTTCCCCGTTGACTGTCACGTCACCATCAACCCGTCAGCGGGCCGATCGGTTACGTGTCAGTCGTTCCACTGACCTCGAAGACGCCTCAGCTCGGCAGCCAGGAGACCTTGCCGAGGAGGTACGTCGCCCCGATCAGGGCGGTCGTGTCGATCAGGGTGTGCGCCACGACCAGCGGCATGATCCGGCCCCAGCGGCGGTACAGGTAGGTGAAGATCACGCCCATGATCACGTTCCCCGCGAATCCGCCGAGCCCCTGGTAGAGGTGGTACGAGCCACGGACCAGCGCGCTGGTGGCGGTCGCGCTGCGTACGGACCAGCCGAGTTGGTCCAGGCGGTGGTTCAAGTAGCCGAGGACGATGACTTCTTCGAGGACGGCGTTCTGCGCGGAAACGGCGATCAGGATCGGGATGCGCCACCAGTAATCGGGCAGCTGGGACGGGTCGACGGTCAGGTTCACGCCGGTTGCGTGTGCACCGATGTAGAAGACCAGTCCCGCTCCCCCGATACAGGCGGCGACCGCCGTACCGCGGCCGAGGTCCCGCATCCGATCACGCAGGTCGAAGCCGATCGCCCGGAAGGATTCACCACCCCGCGCCAGGAAGTGACCGACCAGGGCGACCGGTACGAGCGCGTTCACCACCGCGAACACCTGCCAGGTCAGATCCAGCCACGGCCGCCCCGGCGCCCGCGACCCCACGATCACCGCCGTCTGCCCGCTGATCGGCTTGGCCGAGGTCAACACCCCCGCGAACGAGATGATCGCCGCCACCCCAGAAGCCCCCAAGGACAGCGCAAGCACCAACCAAACCTCCCGAGTCACCACCCGCCGCCCAACCCCGGACGGCAGGACGCCCTTGGCCGGTGAGGGCGCGGGCGCGGTGGGGTGGGCGGTGGGTGGGTCGAGTTCGGCCGGGTTGGGGGGATCGGCGGGACTCGTCACGGGACCAGTATTGCCTGGGGGTCCAGGGAGAGCAGGACGGGTGAGGGCGAGAATGGCCGGGTGAGTGGGGCTTGGTGGTCGGTGGTGGCGGCGGTTGGCGGCGGCATTGTGCTGTTGTGGGTCGCGCTGATCGTGGCGCTGTGGTTCGCGCGGCCCGATGAGCTGCGGATCCGTGACGCGTTGCGGCTGCTGCCGGATCTGGTGCGGCTGCTGCGACGCCTGGCCGCTGATCGGACACTGCCTCGCGGGGTGCGGGTGCGGTTGTGGATCCTGCTGGTCTACCTGGCCGTGCCGTTCGACCTGGTGCCCGACTTCATCCCGGTGATCGGGTACGCCGATGACGCGGTGATCGTCGCGTTCGCGCTCCGGTCGGTGACCCGCCGCGCCGGGCCTGCTGCCTTGGATCGCCACTGGCCCGGCACACCCGACGGTCTGGCCGCCGTACGTCGCCTCGCCGGGCTCCCCGCACCCGCCTGAAACCCGCCCGCGGCGCCGGCTCAGGTCTTGAGGAGGTGGATCAGGTGGTCCAGGAGGTCGGCGGGTTCGGCGGCCAGGTTGAACTGGGACTGGATCTGAAGGCCGTCGGAGAGCGCGATCAGCAGGGCCGCGATGGTCGCGGGGTCGGCTGACGGGGTGAGAGTGCCGGCGGACTGGCGGGCACGGACGGATTCGGCGAGAGCCTCGCGGAGGCCGGTGTAGCGGTCGACGAAGTAGTCGTGGGCGGTGTGCTGCGGGTCACCGGCCTCAGCGGAGAAGGTGGAGTAGAGCTGGACCAGACCTGGTACGTCGCCGTTGTGCCGGATGATCGCGATCAGCTTGTCGATCAGATCCGACTGCTCGAAGCGCTCCAGATCGGCCTCGTCCCGCGCCCGGAGCACCGCCTCGAACAGCTTCTCCTTCGACCCGAAGTAGTGCAGCAGCCCGGCCTCGCTCAGCCCGACCGCGGCCGCGAGCTCACGGGTCGAGGTGTTCCGGTAACCGTGCCGGGCGATCACCTCGAGCGCGGCTTTCAGGATCTCCTCGCGCTTGGCGACACCCTTCGCATACGGACCTCGGGACGGCATGACGAGGATGCTACCGACCATCCGCCCGAAAACCTAGCGCTCTTCGGTTTTCGCGCGTACAGTCGTCGCATGAACCCCAGCCCTGCCGACTTCGGCGACCTGCTCGGGCAGCTCACGCTCGAGGAGAAGGTCCGGATCCTGACCGGACAGGACTTCTGGTCCACTCATCCGCTGCCCGCGATCGGCCTCCGCTCGATGGTGCTGTCCGACGGCCCGAGCGGCGTCCGCGGCGCGGTCTGGGACGAGCGCGACCCGTCGCTCAATCTCCCGTCCGCAACCGCCCTCTCGTCGTCCTGGGATCTCGACATCGCCCATCGGTACGGCGTTGTCTCCGGCCTCGAGGCCCGTCGCAAGAACGTGGACGTCGTCCTCGGTCCGACGATCAACCTGCATCGCTCGCCGCTCGGCGGCCGGCACTTCGAGGCGTTCAGCGAGGACCCCGTCCTGACCGCCGAGCTCGCCGCCGCGTACGTCGCCGGCGTGCAGGAGCTCGGTGTCGGGGCGACCCCGAAGCACTACGTCGCCAACGACTTCGAGACCGAGCGGTTCACCGCGGATGTGATCGTCAGTGAGCGCGCTCTCCGCGAGCTGTACCTGCTCGCGTTCGAGAAGGCGGTCACCGAGTCCAAGGCGTGGCTCGTGATGAGCGCGTACAACTCGATCAACGGCGCCACCGCCTCGGAGAACGAGTTGCTCGAAACACCGCTCAACACCGACTGGGGTTTCGACGGTGTCGTGGTGAGCGACTGGACCGCCGTACGCAGCGTGGAGAGCGCCAAGCACTCCCAGGACCTGGCGATGCCGGGCCCGGTCGGCGCGTGGGGTGACGCGCTCGTCGAGGCCGTTCGGTCCGGCGAGGTCAAGGAGGACGCGATCGACCGGAAGGTGACGCGCCTGCTCGCGCTTGCCGCCCGCGTCGGTGCGCTCGAAGGGTTCGAGAAGCCGGCCGACGTGCCGCGGGTCGACGGCATCGCCTTCAGCCGTACGGCGTCCGCCGAAGGCTCGGTGTTGTTGAGCAACAGGAACGAGCTGCCGTGGAGCGCTCCCCAACGAGTCGCGGTGATCGGCCACAACGCCCGCGACGCCCGTACGCAGGGCGGCGGCAGCGCGACCGTCATCCCGTCGGCCGTGGTGTCCCCGCTCGACGGACTCCGCAGAGCGCTCCCGGACGCCGAGGTCACGTACTCCATCGGCGCGGTCGTCCAGGAGGGCGTAGCGGAGCTGCCACTCGCCACGATGACGAACCCGGAGAGCGGCGAGCCCGGTGCCCGGGTACGGTTCCTGGCCGCGGACGGCACCGAGTTGTTCGCCGAGGACCGGTTCTCCAGCGCGCTCGTCTATCTGGGCGGGAACGCACCGATCGACGAGATCGCGGTCCTGGAGTTCCGCACCACCTACACCCCCACCGAGACCGGCGACGTCCTGCTCGGCTTCGCCTCGGTCGGCCGGGGCGGGATCTTTGCCGACGGCAACCTGCTGCACGAGGACAGCGCCGTACCGGTCGGCACGGATCTCGGTGCCGCACTGCTGTCGCCGCCATCCATCTCGACCCCGCTCGCGGTGACCGCAGGCCGGCCGATCGACGTCCGTGTCGAGCTCGAGGTCCCCGAACGCGAGGGCGGCCTCGGCAACGCGCTGAGCATCACGGTCGGCGTCGAGCCGGACCGGTCCGACCCGCAGGCCCTGATCGACGAGGCCGTCGCGGCGGCGCGCGCAGCCGAGGTCGCGGTCGTTGTCGTCGGCACCAACTCGAAGGTCGAGTCCGAGGGCCACGACCGTACGACGCTCACGCTTCCGGGCAAGCAGGACGACCTGGTCCGGGCCGTGGTCGCGGCGAACCCGCGGACGGTCGTGGTCGTCAACGCCGGCTCACCCGTCCTACTCCCCTGGCGTGACGACGTCGCGGCGTTGCTGGTGACGTATTTCGGCGGCCAGGAGTACGGCAACGCGCTGGCCGACGTACTGCTCGGCGTCGTCGAGCCCGGTGGACGCCTCCCGACCACGTGGCCGCGCGAGGAGTCCGACGTACCGGTCATCGACGTCACGCCGCGCGATGGCATTGTCCGGTACGACGAGGGCGTGCACATCGGCTACCGCGCTTGGCTCCGGACCGGCACCGAGCCCGCGTTCGGCTTCGGCCACGGCCTGGGCTACACCACGTGGGAGCTGTCCGATCTCCGCGCCAACGACCCGTCGTCCGTCGCGCTGACCGTCCGCAACACCGGGGAGCGGGCCGGCAAGCACGTCATCCAGGTGTACGTCGAACGCCCGGACAGCACCGTGGACCGCCCGGTCCGCTGGCTGGCCGGGTTCACCGTCGTACGGCTCGGGGCCGGCCAGGCCCGCGAGCTGACCGTGAACCTGGACGACCACGCCTTCGAACACTGGGACAACGGCTGGACCACCGAGCCCGGTGCCTTCATTCTCCGGGCCGGCTCGTCCGTGTCGGATCTGCCGCTCTCGACCGAGCTGGAGATCCGCTAGCTGCCCGGCTGGACGAGCCTGGCTCGGACTGGTTCGACGCCGGTCGTCGTACGACGCGACGGCCGGTGTCGGACTGCCAGTAGAGGACCGAGCGTCCGGACCGCCGTCGCTCCAGCAGTCCGGCCCCGGTCAGGACCCGAAGGTGGTCCGACACCGTGGCCAGGGACAGACCGGTCGTTGCAACGAGCAACGTCGTACTGACAGGGCCGGCGGCCTCGACCAAGATGCGCGCGCGGTTGCGGCCCAGCAACTCGACCAGCGGCTCGTCCGGCGTCTCAGTGCCGGCGAAGATCCCCGTGACTGGATAGGTCAGCGCGAAGCGGTCCGGCTTTCGCCAGCTGACGTTGACCCGGTTCGTGTGCGCGGCGATGAACATCAGGTCGCGACCCCGCACGTCGGTGACCGGATAGTCCCACCGGTTGACCTGGATGCGCCCGTCACCGAGCCAGCGGACGTCCGGGCCGAGCCCTCGCAGTACGCCGGACCACCCCTGCTCGCTGAGTCGCGACGTACGGGACACGACGTCGGCCTGCAACACCCGCAACCGCCGCGGCCACTCGGGCTCGACCGTCGTGCTCCAGACCCACCGCAGCAGGTCCGCCGCCTGGTCGGCCAGTCCATCCGACTCGATCAGCACGGCAGGCAACGGCGTCCGTACGACGCTCAGGTCCGCGCGGATCTGGTCATCGTCGAGCGCGGTCAGCAACTCGAGTTCGTCGGACAGCTCGAGATCCGGCTCGAGCGGCGGAACGGTGAGGAAGTCCGCGACCCAGCTACGGCCGCAAGCGCTCTCTACGATCGCGGCCCAGAGCGGGTTCCGGGTCAGTTGCTGCTGGAACCCGGCGCCGTGTGCGTCCTTCCACGCGCGGTACCAGGGCTCGGCCGGCACCATCAGCATCTTGAGTGCCGACACCGTCTCGGTGAGCTGCGAGGTGCCGAAGCGAGCGTTCGCCAGCGTGTCGGCATCGACCAGGAACTCGGACAACGTTTCGCCTCCACCCGAAAATGTGGGCCTGGCAGCAGGCTACGCCGATCCTTCGGGACATGAGCACCTACCGCCAGATCTTCGCCAACCGCGAGTTCCGCAACCTGTGGATCGGGAGCGCGCTCGGCAACGCGTCGTCGACGATGACCAGCCTGACGCTGGCGATCATGGTCGACGCCACGACCGGGTCGGCGCTGCTGGCGGCGATGATCATGTTCGGGCCGTCGCTGGCCCAGGTCCTCGGCGTCTCGACGCTGATGTCGGCGGCCGACACCGCCCGGCCGCGCCGGGTGCTCGTCCTGCTCGCCGCGCTCTCGACCGTCGCCGTCGGCGCGCAGGCCGCCCTCGATCTCGGCGCCGGCCTGCGGCTCCTCCTGGCGCTGACCGTGGCCTACGGGCTCTCGATCGGGTCAGGCGTCCGCTGGGGGTTGCTGGGCGAAGTGGTCGGCGAGGACCAGTTCATCCTCGGCCGGTCGGCGATGAACCTGTCCGTCGGCGCGATGCAGATCGCCGGCTTCGGTATCGCCGGACTGTTGCTGCAGGCAATCAGTCCGTCGGCGGTGCTCTGGATCGCGACTGGGTTCGCCGCGTTGACCGTTCCGATGCTCCGGTTCGGCCTGCGAGATCGCGCTCCCCGGCGAGTCGCGCGTACCGGGCCGGCCGAGACCTGGCGCGGCAATCGCCGCCTGCTCGGCCGGCGCAACACTCGCCCGCTGCTGCTGGCACTCTCCATCCCCAACGGCCTGATGGTCGGCTGCGAAGCGCTCTTCGTCCCTTACGCCGGACCTCGCGCCGGCTGGCTGCTCGCCGTGGGAGCCGCCGGGATGATGACCGGCGATCTCGTCGTCGGCCGATTCCTCACCCGTACCGGCCGCCGGATCGCGGGCCGCTGGTTGCGGTTCCTGCTGGCCGTGCCGTTCCTCGCCTTCGCCTTCGACCTGCCGATCGCCGTCCTGGCCGTGCTCGTCGCGGTCGGCAGCAGCGGCTATTCGGCGTCGTTGTCCCAGCAGGAGGTGCTGGTGGACCTCACGCCGGTCGACCTCCGGGGTCAGGTTCTCGGCCTGGAGAGCGCTCTGCGAATGACCGCGTTCGGGATCTTCGCCATCGCGGCCGGTGCGCTCGCCGATCTCACCTCGGCCGCGCCTGCCATCACCGCGTTCGCCGCCGCTTCGCTCATCGTCTCCGCGGTCCTCACCCGCCCGCTGGCGGCCGTGATGAACCCCCGAGCGTGGATAGGCTCGCCGCATGGAAGTAGTGCGCCTGAGAGCGGTCTCCAAGCGGTACGGCCGACGGGAGATCTTGGCCGACGTCGACCTGCGGGTGAACGCGGGTGAATTGCTCGCACTGGTCGGCGCCAACGGCTCGGGCAAGTCCACAGTGCTCAAACTGATCGTCGGTTTGTCCCGGCCGTCGGGCGGAACGGTGCGCCGCAACGCGCGGGTCGTGAGCTACGTGCCCGACGTGTTCGCGTCGCACGATCGCTTGTCGGCGTCGGCGTACCTGCGGCATATGGGTCGGATCCGCGGCCTGAGTTCCAGTGCGGCCCGAAATCGCGCGGGGGAACTGCTCGATCGACTGGCGCTGTCCGGTGGCGCGGACACACCGATGCGGAAGTTGTCCAAGGGGAATGCGCAGAAGGTCGCGCTGGCCCAGGCGCTCATCGATCCACCCCAACTCCTCGTCCTCGACGAGCCATGGGCCGGACTCGACGCCACCGCTCACGCCACCCTGCGCGAGCTGCTCACGGAGGCGGCTGGGCAGGGCGCCGCGGTCGCGTTCACCGAGCACTCCGAGCTGGTGGTCCGCTCGACCGCGACCAGGGTCTGCGAACTGCGCGACGGGCAACTTCATCCGACCGACGGCATCGTGGCCGGCCTGACCGAGATCTCGCTGGTCGCCGGCGCGGAGCTCGACTGGACCCGGCAACCCGACGTCCTCGAGGTACGGCGCCACGACACCGGCGTCACGTTGACGCTGCCGACCGGCCGCCACGACGCCGCCTTGCTGACCGCGCTGAACCACGGCTGGTCGGTAACCACGGTCCGGCAGGTGAAGCCCGAGTGAGCGCTCTCTATCGCTACCTGGTGACGAGCGTGCTGCTCTCCCAGCGATACCTCCCGCCGACGCTGATCTTCCTCGCCGCGCTGGCCGTTGGTACGACGTCCGACAACGGGCCACTGCAGTCGTCGTACGCGTTCTGCGTTCTCGCCATGCTCGTCTGCACGACCTGGCTGTCGGTGAGCATCGTCAATCACGAGGACCCGACTCAGCACCAGATCACGCTGGTCATGATCGGCAGCTCGGTGCGGGTCCTCGCGATCACGGTCACTGTTGTGCTGACCTGGTGTGTTCCGCTGCTCGTGGTCGGCCTCGTCTACCCGATCGTCACCGGGAAGCACGTCGTCACCGCGGGCGATCTTCTCGTCGGCGCGGCGGCCCAGCTCGGTACGGCGATGATCGGGATCGCGATCGGGCTGCTCTGCTCGCGGCTGGTCATCCCGCGGATCGGCATCGCGATGCTGACCGCGGCCGCGGCGATCCTCGTTGTCCTGCTGATCCGCTGGATCTCGCCGATCCGGCCGCTGATGACGCTGTTGTCCGACGGGCGCACGGCGGGCGGCGCGGCCGTACCGATCACGCTCCTGACCGCACTGGCCGCAGCCATGCTGGCCGCCGCGGTGTTCGCAACGAGAGCACTCTCCGACCGGCGCGAGTGACTCAGGAGGCGGCTGCGGCTGAGGAGTAGCGGATGGGGGCGGCCGATCCGCGGATGATGAGGCTCGTCGCGAGCTCGACGTGGTGCGACGAGACCCTCTCCCCCGCGGCGAGCTGGAGCGCTGTCCGCAGGGCGACCGCGCCCATCTCGCGGAGTGGCTGCTTCACGGTGGTGAGCGGCGGCGACGCCAACCTCGCAACCTCGGTGTCGTCGTAGCCCACGACGCTGAGGTCCTCGGGCACGCGCAGACCGCGAGCCCGCGCCGCTTCCAGGATGCCGAGCGCGACCTCGTCGCTGCCGGCGAAGATCGCGGACGGCCGGTCCCGCAGGTCGAGCAACGCCGATCCGCCGGCCACACCGTCGTCGTACAGGAAGTCCCGCAACCAGACGTGCTCCGCCGGCACCTCCACACCGACGGACTCCATCGCACTGCGGAAGCCACTCATCCGCGCCTGGTTGCACTCTGACGTCGGCGGGCCGCCGACGTAGCCGATCCGCCGGTGTCCGAGCGACAACAAGTGCTGGGTCGCGGCCATGCCACCGGCGAAGTTTGTCGAGCCGACGCTGGTCACATCGGGCGCCCCGACGTTCCCCGGGTCCACGACCACCAGCGGCAGCCGGGCCCGGGACAATGCGGCCAGGTCCGCGTCGGTCAGATCACTGGTGATGCCGATCGCGGCGCGGCGGCCGTTGGCGATGAGGTCACGGATCCATCGGGCCGCCCGGCCCGTGCCGGCGATCTGGCGGTGCCGCGGGTGGGTGTTGAGGACGACGTCCACGCCGGCCGCCTGGCCGGCCTCGACCACGCCCTGGATCACCTCGACCGAGTACGCGTTGACGACGCCTTGGTAGAAGAGCTCGACGGTGTCCCGGGTGGCCGGCTCGGGCCGGCGACCGACGTACCCGTGCTTGTGCAGGATCTCCTGGACCCGCGCCCGCGTGACCGGGGAGACGTCGCTGCGACCGTTCAGCACCTTGGAAACCGTCGCGACCGAAACTCCGGCTGTGCCGGCCACCGTCGCCAGGGTGACGCGACCCTTCAACCGCGACATCTCATCACCCTCCTCCAGGATCCTGAATCGCGACCGGCGTGGTCAGCACGCGGTCGTGTCCCACTACCCTCACATCTCCCGTGACCCTGACAAAACCACGACACGGCAGGTCCAGCGACGACGTGCCCACCATCACTTCGAAGTCACCGGGCTCGACGATCCGCCGCAGATCGGGACCTGTGTACGCCGTCCGATCGGCGTGCACACGGAACGTCACGTCGACCGCCGCACCCGGCTCCAGCGACACCCGCGCGAACCCGGTCAGCTGCTTCAACGGCCGCGCGACTCGCGCCACCACGTCGTGCAGGTAGAGCTGGACGACCTCGTCGCCCGCCCGCTCGCCGGTGTTCCGCACCTGCACGGTCGCAGTGAACTCACCGTCATTACCAATCTCCGCCGAGCTCAGCCGCAGGTCGTCGACCGCGAAACTCGTGTACGACGCTCCATAGCCGAAGGGGAACAGTGGCCGGGCCTCGAGACCGCTGATGCCCGCACTCTCCACACTGCCGAGTGCCGGTTGCAGGTACGTACCGGGCTGCCCACCGACGTGCCGCGGGATCTGCACCGGCAGCTTCCCGCTCGGCACGATCCGCCCACTGAGTACGCCGGCAATCGCGGCCGCACCCTCCTGGCCCGGCATGAACGCCTGCACCAGCCCGGCAACCCGGTCCGCGATCCCGCCGAGCGCATAGGGCCGACCTGAGACCACCACGACGACGACCGGCTTGCCGGTGTCGAGAAGCTCGTCGAGCAGCTCGCCCTGGACACCAGGCAGCCGCAGGTCCTCGGCGTCACAACCCTCGCCCGAGGTGCCGTGGCCGAACAGTCCGGACAGGTCGCCGACGTACGCGATGCACAGGTCCGCGTCGCGCGCGGCCTCGATGGCCGCCGTGAACCCGGACCGGTCCTCGCCGGCGACCTCGCAGCCCTTCACATGCACGAGATCCACGCCCGGCAACTCGTTGCTCAGGGCATCGAATGGCGTGGTCACCTGGATCCCGAACCCGCGGTCCGGGTACCGCGGCAGGACATGGTTCGGGAACGCGTAACACCCCATCAACGTCCGTGGATCGCCGGCGCACGGCCCGACCACGGCGACCTTCTTCACACCAGCCGGCAGGGGCAAGGCCGAGCCGGCGTCGAGCAGTACGACGGACTTCTCCGCGAGCTCCTGAGCGATCGCCCGGTTCTCCGCCGAGTCAAGATCGACTCCACCGGAGCGCACCGAACCCTCGGGAGTCCAGTCCGGATCGAGCAGGCCGAGCTTGACCTTCTGCAGCAGCAGTCGGCGAGCCGCGCGATCGATCACCTCCTCGGACACCTCCCCCGCCTTCACCTTGTCCAGCAGCCCGGCGAAGCCGATCGTGTCCGGCAGTTCGACATCGGTGCCGGTCGTCAACGCCAGGGCGCCGGCGTCGGCGTTGTCAGTGGCAACCCGGTGCATCGACGCCAGGAACGGCACCGCCCAGTAGTCCGACACGACCGTGCCGTCGAAGCCCCACTCATCGCGCAGGACGTCGCCGAACAGCCAGGGATCCGCACTCGCGGGCAGCCCGTCGACATCGGCGTACGAACTCATCACCGAACCCGCGCCGGCGGTCGCGATCGCGGTCTCGAACGTCGGCAGGATGAAGTCGAGCAACTCGCGCCGGCCCATAGACACCGGTCCGTGGTTGCGCCCGGCCCGGGACGCCGAATACCCGGCGAAGTGCTTCAAAGTCGCCAGCACACCGGCACTCTGCAGACCCCGCACGTACGCCGATCCCAGCAGCGCGACCAGGTACGGATCCTCGCCGATCGTCTCCTCGACGCGACCCCATCGGTAGTCGCGGACCACGTCCAGCACCGGCGACAACCCTTGGTGCACGCCGACCGCGGCCATGTCGCGCCCGATCGCGGTCGCCATCCGCTCGACCAGTCCGGGATCGAACGTCGCGCCCCACGCGATCGACGCGGGATAGACGGTCGCGCCGTACGTCGTGAATCCGGTCAGGCACTCCTCGTGGACCAGAGCCGGGACCCCGAGCCGGGAGTCGCGCAGCACCACCTGGTGCTGGCGGATCAGCTCGGCCACTCCCTGCTCGACCGTCAGCGGGACGCTGCCCCAGACCCGGGTCAGATGACCGAGACCGTCGCGGCTCGCGTCCTCCAGCGACAGTGAGCCGCCGGCGGCGAAGACGTCCTCCATCGGCGCGACGTTGATCGTCTCGTCCGCGGGCAGCTCGGTGTCGGCCATGTCGTTGCCGGCCCACCGGCTGCCCAGCTGGGCGATCTTCTCCTCCAGCGTCATCGCCTGCAGCAGCAGGTCGGCACGTTTGTCGGCGGGCAGGGCGGGATCGCGCCACGGCTGTTCAGGCTGGCTGGACAAGAAAATTCTCCCTTAACACGATCCTGTTTCGGTGACAAAGTATCGAAACATTTTCGATGATCTCGACCGCTCGTCACAGATCTGAACCAAGCTGTCGATCGCCTGTGACAGCAGGCGAATCCGTGACCTCACTGTGACCCCAAACTGCCAGTAGTTCAAGTCTTGACAGCGCTATCTCCGAAATCTATGTTTCGAAAACAAGTCATATTGACAGGTGCCTTCGCAACCTGTGGGGGCAGCACGGAGTACGGAGATCACAGTGGATCCCATGACGACATCCCGGCGTACCTTCCTCGGTCTGGTCGGTGGCGGCGCTCTGGCGGCCGGTCTCGCCGCGTGCGGCAGCTCCGGCCCGAAGAGCACGCCCGGTTCCACCACCGGCGCGGCGGCGGGAACCGGTACGACGTACTGGTTCCTGACCGGTCAGCCGCAGCAGGCGATCCGCGAGGCGCAGGTCAAGCGGTTCAACGACGCGAACTCGGGCAGCCAGATCAAGACCACCGAGTTCCAGAACGACGCGTTCAAGGCCAAGATCAAGACCGCCATCGGCGCCGGGCAGGGGCCGACGCTGATCTGGGGTTGGGGTGGCGGTGGCCTGAAGGCCTACGTCGACGCCAACCAGGTCGAGGACCTCACCTCGTGGTTCGGTGACAACGGCGACCTGAAGAACTCGATCTTCCCGTCCGCCTTCGGCGCGGCCACCGTGGGCGGCAAGATCTACGCGATGCCGGTCGAGACCGTGACGCCGATCGTGCTGTTCTACGACAAGCGGTCCTTCGAGAAGATCGGCGCCGAGCCCCCGAAGACGTGGCAGGACATCATGAACCTGGTGCCCAAGTTCAACGAGAAGGGCATCGCGCCGTTCTCGCTCGGCGGGCAGTCGCGCTGGACCAACATGATGTGGCTGGAGTTCCTGTTCGACCGGATCGGCGGCTCCGAGGTCTTCCAGAGCATCTACGAGGGCAAGGCGAACGGCTGGTCCGACCCGTCCGCGCTGAAGGCGCTCGAGGAGATGCAGAACCTGATCAAGGCGAACGGCTTCATCAAGGGCTTCTCCTCGATCACCGCCGACTCCAACGCCGACCAGGCCCTGCTCTACACCGGCAAGGCCGCGATGATGCTGCACGGCGCCTGGACCTACGGCAACATGAAGGCCTCTGGTGGCGACTTCGTGACCGGCGGGCACCTGGGCTACATGAACTTCCCGACGTACGACGGCGGCAAGGGCGACCCGAGCGACACCGTCGGCAACCCGGGTCAGTACCTGTCGCTCTCCTCCAAGGCCAGCCAGGCCGACAAGGACAACGCGAAGAAGTTCCTGCAGAACAACACCCTGGACGACGCGTCGGTCGATGCCTGGGTGAAGTCGGGCAACATCGCGGTCGCGAAGAGCTCCAAGGACAAGCTCTCCTCGATCAGCGACAAGAACGACTCCGAGTGGCTGAACTTCGTCTACGACACCTCGGCGAACGCGAAGAACTTCGCCCAGTCCTGGGACCAGGCGCTGAGCCCGATCCAGGCCGAGACGCTGCTCGACAACATCGCCAAGCTGTTCCAGCTGTCGATCTCCCCGCAGCAGTTCGCCGACAGCATGAACGCGGTGATCGGCCAGTGACCGTACTGTCCGCGCTCCTCAGTCCAGGGCTGGAGACACCATGACCGCGACCGCTCCGCCCATTGCACCGGAGACCGGGCGGAAGGTCTCGTCCGGCGTCGGTTCGTCCGGCGCCGGGCGGAGCGGTCCGGTCGCCTGGATGGTGCTGCCCGCGCTGATCATGTTCATCGTGTTCGGCGTCGTCCCGCTGGTCGGCGTACTCGTCCTCAGCTTCGTCCACTGGGACGGCCTCGGCGACATCACCCCGGCGGGCCTGTCCAACTGGCGGTCGATCCTCACCGATTCGTCGCTGCCGCACAGCATCTTCGTGACGTTCGAGATCATGATCCTGTCGTGGGTGGTGCAGACTCCGATCAGCCTGCTGCTCGGCACGTTCCTGGCCGGCCGCCAGCGGTACCGCGCGTTCCTGGCCGTCCTCTACTTCATCCCGCTGCTGCTCAGCTCGGCCGCGATCGCCATCACCTACAAGGCCCTGCTCGACCCGAACTTCGGTCTGGGGGCGGGGCTGCACATCGACTTCCTGACCCAGGACTGGCTCGGCAAGAGCAACCTCGCCGTCGCCGTGGTCGTCTTCATCGTCTCCTGGCAGTTCATCCCGTTCCACTCGCTGATCTACCAGGGCGGGGTCCGGGCGATCCCGACCACGATGTACGAGGCCGCCTCGATCGACGGCGCCGGCCGGATCCGGCAGTTCTTCAGCATCACGATTCCGCAGCTCAAGTACACGATCATCACGTCGTCGACGCTGATGGTGGTCGGCTCGCTGACCTTCTTCGATCTGATCTTCGTCCTCACCGCGGGCGGACCAGGCGATGCGACCGAAGTTCTCGCCCTCGACATGTACAAAACCGGATTCATGTCGAACCAGATGGGCCCGGCGAGCGTGATCGCCGTGATCCTCGTACTGCTCGGCCTGGCCCTGGCTCTGCTGCTGCGCCGCCTCGGCGGCAGCACGACCGCCAGCCAGCAGGAAGGTGCATGACATGGCAGTGGCCACCAGCACGAGTACGGCGACCCGGCCCGCGCGTGGCGGGCCGGTCCGGGCCTACAAGCTGCTCCAACTGAACTGGTTCGGCGGTCTGGCCGGCTGGATCTGGCTGGCGATCGTGCTGATCCCGCTGTACTGGATCGTCGTCACGAGCTTCAAGGACCAGAGCGCCTACTTCACCCAGAACCCGTTCGCGCTGCCGTCGGACCCGACGATGACCAACTACAAACTGGTGATCGAGTCCGACTTCCCGCGGTACTTCCTGAACAGCGTGATCGTCACGATCGGCGTGATCATCCCGGCGGTCGCGATCTCGTTCATGGCGGCGTACGCGATCATCCGGGGCGCCGGCAGCCGGTGGCTCGCCGGGGTCAACGGCCTGTTCCTGATGGGGCTCGCGATCCCGCTGCAGGCCACCATCATCCCGGTCTACCTGCTGATCATCCGGATGCACCTCTACGACAGCCTGCTGGCCCTGATCCTGCCGTCGATCGCGTTCTCGATCCCGCTGTCGGTGCTGGTGCTGACGAACTTCGTCCGGGACGTGCCGAAGGAACTGTTCGAATCCATGCGCGTCGACGGCGCGACCGAGTGGGACATGATGCGCAAGCTCGCGCTGCCGCTGACCCGGCCCGCCCTCGTCACGGTCAGCATCTACAACGGCCTCGCCGTCTGGAACGGCTTCCTGCTGCCGCTGATCCTGACCCAGAGCCCCGACAAGCGCACGCTGCCGCTCGCGCTGTGGACCTTCCAGGGCCAGTACAGCGTGAACGTCCCGGCCGTCCTCGCCTCGGTCATGCTCACCACACTGCCGATCGTCATCCTGTACGCCGTCAGCCGCCGCCAACTCCTCAGCGGCCTGACCGCCGGCTTCAGCCGCTAACCACCACCCGCCGGCTCGACCTGTTTGCCGTAGAGCCGGCGGGTGCCGTCGTGGAAGACGATCAGGCCGGTGCGGTCGGGGCGGCTCTGGAGCCAGGTGAGGGCGTCGGTGCCCAGCGCGAACGCCGTGGTGGCGTCGATGTCGGCCTGCGTCAGGCTTGGGTGGACGACCGTGACCGAGGCCAGTCCCGTAGGCGTACTGCCGGTCCGCGCATCGGTGATGTGGTTGCCTCGGCGGTTCAGGCCGGACGTGGCGATCGCGCCCTGACGAATCGGGACCACCGCGGCGAGCTTGTCCGGATCGTGTGGGTCTTCGACGCCGATCCGCCACGAAGGCGCGTCAGGGTCGGCGACGCGGCAGGTCATGTCGCCGCCGGCCGACAGGCAGTAGTCGGTGTCGGGCAGTTGGTCGAAAGCACGTGCGGCCCGTTCGACCGCCCAACCCTTCACGACCCCACTCGGGTCCAACCGCCCGGAACGCCGTACGTCGAACGCGCCATCGGACTCCACTCGGGCCCGTTCGCCCAGCGCCAGTACTTCGGCAACCTCGGGCGGACAGTCCGCGAGGCCGAGTTCGCCGCGGTCGAGGCGGGAGATGTAGGAGTCGGCGCGGTAGGTGCTGAAGACACGATCCGCCGCACGGAGAATCTCGAGCGCTTCGGCCCAGGCCCGCCGAGCGGGTTCGTCGTCGGTGTGGCGGCCGCGTAACACCAGGCTGATCGGCATGCCCATCACGTGCTCGACGTACCGGGCTGTCGTCATTTTGCCTGGTCCAAAGCGCTTTGCAGGGAACGGATGTAGCCGTCACTGGTGACCGTGGCGCCGCTGACCATGTCGATCTGGGCGCTCTGCGCTTGCTTGGTCTCGTCGATCAGGATCGGCAAGGCGTAGTCGTTGATCTCGACGTCCCGGTGGTTCCCGTTCGGGTACTGCAGGACGCTGACGTCGGTGATCTTCCCACCCTGCAAGGTGAGCTGGACCTGCACCGGGCCCCACTGCGTCGAGGCGACCTCACCGGTGACAGTGGTCGTCGCGGACGACGAAGGCGTGGGCGACGTCGTCGGCGCTGGCGTCTCGCCGTCGTCGGTCCCGTCGTCACCGGACCCGGAGCCGGCCGCGGCGCTGGGCGTCGGCGTGCTGCTCACCGAGCCACCACTGATGGGCGGCGCCGTGGCCTGCGGTCCGGAGGTCGAGGTGTGGTAGGCGAAGAGCAGTACGACGACGGACGTCGTAGTGAGGAACCAGAGGACGATACGTTTCACGGCGGTCACCACTTGAAGGTCTCGAGATGGAGTTGGCCGGCCGGCAGACCGGCAGCCTCGAGCGTGTGTTTCACCAGCTCGGCCCAGCGATCCGGACCACAGAGGTAGACATCGCGCTCGGCGACATCGGGAATCCAGTACAGAAGGGCCTGTAGGTCGTCGATCGGGCCGATGCCTTGGCCGAACCACGAATCGGGACTGCGACGATGGCCGGGCAACGTGAGCAGCGACAAGCCACGCTCACGCACCAGTCTGTGCAGCTCACCGGAGAACAGGGGCTCGTCGCCGTACCGCTGCACGAGGACGGCATCACCCGGGGCGTAGCTGAGTCCCTCGGCCAGCGATCGCAGTGGAGTGATGCCGACACCCGCGCCGATCAACGCGATCTTCCCCCGCGTCCGGGCGCGCGGACTGAGGCGCCCGTACGGGCCTTCCACCAGTACACGGGCACCTGGCCGGATCGAGCGGAGTGCCGTGCTGCCGTCACCGGTCTCCTGCACGGTGATCCGCAGACCGTGGCCATCAGGTGCCGCGGACAACGAGTAGGGGTTCGCTCGGGTCCACCCGGGGCGGCCGAGGAAGCGCCACGAGAAGAACTGACCTGCTTCCGCGCGAAGCCGATCGAGTCGTCGGCCGGCGACGTACAGCGACACCACCTGGTCGGACTCGGGTACGACGGCTGTCACCCGGAGTTGATGCCGTGTGTTGCGCCAGATCGGTACGCCGACCCGGTAGACGATGATCGTCGCTGCCGCGACCGCCCAGGCCGTCCACCAGAACACGGTCCGGCCGCTCGACGACAGGAATTCCTGACCTGTCCACAGCTGATGTGGAAGCGCGAGTCCGACGCCGAGATAGGCATACAGGTGAAGCAGGTGCCACGACTCGTAGCGGATCCGCCGGCGGGCCGCCCGGATGCTCGTTCCCACGCTGAGGAACAGGCAGGCAGTTCCGGCGACCGCCAGCAGCATGCCCGGGTAGTTCATGGTCAGGTCCCACAGGGTTGCGGGAGTCCTGCCGAGCTCGCCCTCGGCGTACCCCCACGTGATCGTGGCGACATGCGCGAGCATCAGGTTGAACGACGTGAAGCCGGTGAGCCGGTGAATCCGCGCCAGCCGGTCCTGCCCGAAGGCCTTCTCCAGCCAGGGCATGCGCGCCATCAGGACGACCTGCGCGAGCAACAGCACGGCTGAGACCAGACCGGTCAGCCGGCCGACCGCCGTGAGGCCGGTTGCCCAGCCACCCAGCTCCTGGACGCCGCCGTCGGCCACCCACCAGTAACAGACCAGCAGCAGACTCAGCCACAGCACTGCCATCGCGCCGACACGCAGCGCGCCGTCGGCGCGGGCCCGACGTCCGTCGATCATCAGCCCTCCTGGGGTGTGGCGGAACCACCTCAGTGTCGGCCGACCGTCTGTGGATGACCTTCGCGCCGGCTGTGAGTCAGCTGTGAAGCCCTCGTTTGATTGCGCGGCGGCGAATTAACAGATACCGTTGGGTGTTTGTGCCGGGCATAAAAAAAGACGCCCTGTTGGGGCATCTGTTACCAGAATATCAGAGCAATTCGGGTAATGCAAGAACGATCGGGGGCAGTGTGACGGACCAGCTACTGGCGCAGGAGATCGCTGCGGAGCAAGGGGAAGTGACCGCGATGTACGACCGGCTGGACATCCTGCGCGAACGGGCGGGGGCGGATCTGCAACGGGTCCAAGGGGAGGAAACAACCGACACCAATCAGGGCTGGACCGAACGCGAATCATTGACCGATCTGTTTTCCGGGCGATTCTCCCAACTGTCATCGGTCGAACGCGGACTGTGTTTCGGGCGGATCGACGAAACCGGCGGCGACCGGTTCCACATCGGCCGGATCGGGCTGTTCAGCGAGGACTACGACCCGATCCTGATCGACTGGCGGACGCCGGTCGCGCAGGTCTTCTACCGGGCCACCGCGGCCGACCCGCTGGGCGTGAAACGGCGGCGGCACATCCGGCTGCAGGGCCGGACGGTCGTTGGTGTGGACGACGACGTTCTCGATCTCGACGCACTCGGTGACGCCGAGCGCAGCACACTGATCGGCGAGGCTGCCCTGCTGTCGTCCCTCGGCGCGAGCCGTACCGGCCGGATGAACGAGATCGTCGCGACGATCCAGTCCGAGCAGGACGAGATCATCCGCTCCGGGCTGCCCGGCGTACTCGTCGTGCAAGGCGGTCCGGGCACCGGCAAGACCGTGGTCGCGCTGCACCGGGCGGCGTACCTGCTTTACACGTATCGCGAGCAGCTCGCGCGCAGTGGCGTCCTCGTGGTCGGGCCGAACAGCACCTTCCTGCGCTACATCGACCAGGTGCTCCCCTCACTCGGCGAGACCGACGTGGTGCTCGCCACGATCGGCGAGCTGTACCCGGGCGTCGAGGCGACCGCACCGGAGTCGCCGAAGGCCTCCCGGATCAAGGGCGAGCTGGTCATGGCCGAGGTCCTGGAGCAGGCGGTCCGCGGCTTCCAGCTGGTCCCGGCCGCGCCGATCACGCTGAAGGTCGACCAGCATGAGCTCGTCCTGCGGCCGGGCGTCGTACGCAAGGCGCAGTCGCAAGCCCGGGCCTCGGACGAACCGCACAACCGCGCTCGCCCGATCTTCGTCCGGCGGATCCTCAAGGCGCTGACCAACCAGATCGTCGACCGGATCGGGCGCCAGTACGTCGGTGCCGAGGACATCGAGGACATCCGCAAGGAACTGTCCGAGGACGATCGGGTCCAGGCGCTGCTCGACCGGCTCTGGCCCGAGCTCACCCCGCAGCTCCTCATCGGCGTGTTGTTCTCGTCGGCGGATCGGCTCGAGGCGGCTGCTCCGCAGCTCACCGATGACGAGCGGGTCGCAGTCCTCCGACAGCTGGACGCCGGCTGGACGCGGTCCGACGTCGCGCTCCTCGACGAGGCGGCCGAGCTGCTCGGCGACACCGCCGCGATCGTTGCTGCTCGCAACCGTCAGGCGGCCGCGTCCGACGCCGCCGAGGCGTCCAACCGCGAGTATGCCCGCGACGTCGTCGACATCGAGCTGACTGCGGACCGGATCGAGCTGATGCCCTGGGAGATCGAGCAGTTCGCCGATCTCGTCGCCCGTCGGACCCAACTGATCGAGAACCCGGTCACCCTGGCGGAGCGGGCCGCCTCCGACCGCACCTGGGTCTTCGGGCACGTCATCGTCGACGAGGCGCAGGAGCTGTCCGAGATGGACTGGCGGATGCTGATGCGCCGCTGCCCGCGGCGTTCGATGACGCTGGTCGGCGACATCGCCCAGACGGGTTCGGCGGCGGGCGTGCGCTCGTGGGCGGACCTGCTCGACCTGTACGCGCCGCGGCGGTGGCGCAGTGCCGAGCTGACCGTCAACTACCGCACGCCCGCGGAGATCATGGCCGTCGCCTCCGGCGTCCTCGCCGCGATCGACCCGTCCCTGCAGCCGCCGACCTCGGTGCGTGAGACGGGTGTCGAGCCGTGGACCCGGAGCGTGCCGGCCGAGGAGTTCACCGACGCGTTGATCTCCGCGATCAAGTCCGAACGCGAGGCCATCGGCGACGGCCGGCTCGCGGTCATCGTCCCGTCACCCCGGTACGACGAGTTGGCCGGCGTACTGCCTGATGTTGCCCACAGCCACGACCCGTCCGTGCTCGACGCGGACGTGGCCCTGCTCGACGTACTCCAGTCCAAGGGCCTCGAGTTCGACGCCGTCCTGATCGCGGACCCGGCCGGCATCGTCACCGAATCCGACCGAGGCCTCTCCGACCTCTACGTCGCCGTCTCCCGCGCCACCAAACGCCTCGGCATCCTCAGCCCCGGCGACCTTCCGGAGGTCCTGCGGCGTACTCCGCGTCCGTGACGTGGTCGCCCCACTCGGTCTCCGGCTCGTCGGAGCCGGTGCCTTCCCAGATGGCGGTGTGGACCATGAAGTTGTCCGGAGCACCGCCGTGCCAGTGCCACTCCCCCGGCGGCGTGTAGATCACGTCGCCGGGGCGGATCACGGTGACCTCGCTGCCGCGGGACTGGATCAGGCCGACGCCGTCGGTGACGTGCAACGTCTGGCCGTTCGTGTGCCGGTGCCACGCCGTACGGGCGCAGGGCGCGAAGCGGACGGTGTTGACGCGGACCCGGGACGGGGCCTCGCCGCGGATGATGACGTCGAACCACACGTCACCGGTGAACCACTCGGCCGGACCTTTGGCCGTGGGGGTCTTGGGGAGGATCTGCACAGCTATTCCTTGTCTTGAGCAACGATGTCGGGCTGGTCCTGGGTGGCCGCCCAGCTGGCCAGCAGCTTGAACGCGTCCGCGGTCGGCGAACCGGCCGGAGCGGTGTAGACGACCAGGGCCAGGCCGGGGTCGGACGGGAACTCCATCGCCTCGAAGTTGACCTCGAGGTCGCCGACCACCGGGTGGTGCAGCTTCTTCACGCCGGTGCGGTGGAAGCGGACGTTGTGTGCCGCCCACCGGGTCCGGAAGATCTCACTGCGGGTCGACAGTTCACCGATCAACTCGGTGAGCGCCTTGTCGTGCGGGTTCTTGCCGGCCTGGGACCGCAGGACCGCCGCGATGTCGTCGGCCGCTCGGTCCCAGTCCACGAAGAACTCGCGCGAGGCCGGATCCAGGAAGGTGAATCGCGCCGTGTTCGCCGGCCGCCGCGGATCCGCGAACAGCGCCGAGTACAGCGCGCGGGACATCCGGTTCGCCGCGAGGATGTCGAAGTGAGCGTTCCGGATCCACGCCGGCGCGTCGGTGACCGCGTCCAGGATCTGTTGCAGGGCTGGGCGGACACCCTTGGTCGCCGGGCGTCGCCGTACCGGTGTGGCGTCGGACTCCCGGGCGAGCGCGAACAGGTGGTCACGCTCGGCCTCGTCCAGTTGGAGCGCTCGGCTGAGCGCCTCCAGCACGCTCTCCGACGCACCGGCCAGATGCCCCCGCTCCATCCGGACGTAGTAGTCCACCGAGACACCGGCCAGCAGCGCCACCTCTTCGCGGCGCAGCCCCTTCACCCGTCGGTTGCCGCCGTACACGGGCAGGCCCGCTTGCTCGGGTGTGAGGCGGGCACGCCGGGAGCTGAGGAACTCCTTGATCTCGGCTCGGTGGTCCATGCCCTCAACACTACGGACAGTCGCCGGAAGGAGGGAGGCACTGCTGTTACCTGGAACGACAGTGACTCCCGCGCCCACGCTCGGTCACCTTCACTGGAACCATGCGAGCGACTTATATGTACGGCGCCGGAGATGTGCGCGTCATCGACGTACCGGATCCGGTGATCCAGCAACCGACGGATGCCGTGGTGCGGGTGGTCAACTCCTGCATCTGCGGCAGTGACCTGCACCCATACCACAACAAGCCCCGAACGCCTGAGGGTACGACGATGGGCCACGAGTTCATCGGTGTGATCGAGGACGTCGGCAGCGAGGTGAGCACGCTGCACAAGGGCGACTTCGTCATCGCGCCGTTCGCCTGGTCCGACGGGACGTGCGACTTCTGCCGCGAGGGCCTGCAGACCTCCTGCCGGCACGGCGGCTTCTGGAACGCGAACGGCGTCGGCGGCTGCCAGGCCGAGGCAGTCCGGGTCCCCCTGGCCGACGGCACACTGGTCAAGGCCCCGGTCGGCGAGGACTCCGCGCTGCTGCCGTCCCTGCTGACGCTCTCAGATGTCTACGGCACGGGCTACCACGCCGCGATCAAGGGCGGTGTCACCCAGCGCACGACGGTCACCGTGATCGGCGACGGCGCGGTCGGCCTGATGGCCGTTCTCTCTGCCAAGCAACTAGGGGCCGAGCGCATCATCCTGATGGGCCGGCACAAGGTCCGTACCGATCTCGGCATCGAGTTCGGCGCGACCGACGTGGTGGCCGAGCGCGGCGAGGAAGGAATCGCCAAGGTCCGTGACCTCACCGGCGGCGACGGTACGCACGTCGTCCTGGAAGCCGTCGGCCACATGCCCGCGTACGAGCAGGCGATCGGTGTCGTCCGCGCCGGTGGTGTGATCAGCCGGGTCGGCGTACCGCAGTACAACGACGCGCCGGTGGGCTTCCCGAGCCTGTTCGGACCGAACATCACCCTGACCGGCGGTCCGGCCCCGGCCCGCGCCTACATCGAGCCGCTGCTACCCGGCGTACTCGAAGGCAAAGTCAACCCAGGCAAGGTCTTCGACCGAACCATCAACCTCACCGAGACCCCCGACGGCTACCGCGCAATGGACAACCGCAAAGCCCTGAAGGTCCTGATCCGCCCGTGACGCCGAACCGGATTAGGCTCTTTCCGATGACGCCTGAGGAGGGTTTATGACTAGCTGGACAGCTGACGAGCTCAAGCGGATCGGCGGTGCGGATGAGCTGCGGGTCAGTTCGGTTCGGGAGGACGGGACACTTCGGCCGTATGTGACGATCTGGATGGTTCGGGTTGGCGACGACATCTACATCCGGTCCATGACCAGCGCCGGTACGCCCTGGTACCGGCGGGCGAAGGCCAGCGGTGTCGGCCGCATCCAGGCCGGTGGTGTCGAACGCGACGTCACGTTCGCCGAGGCCACCGCGGGCGTCCACTCCAGCATCGACGCCGCGTACCACGCCAAGTACGACCGCTACGGCCCCGGTCCGGTAGGCGCCGTGGTCGGGCCTGCCGTCGCACCGGTAACCTTCCGCCTCCTCCCCCGCGATTGATTGAAGGAACAGCTGATGGAATACACACGTCTCGGGAACTCCGGCCTGAAGGTCAGCCGGATCGCCGTGGGGTGCATGAGCTTCGGTGACACGTCGCGGGGGTTCAGCGAGTGGGCTCTCGACGACGCCGCGGCCGAGCCGATCTTCCGGCAGGCTGTGGAGCTCGGGATCACGTTCTGGGATACCGCCAACGTCTACAGCTACGGCAGTTCCGAGGAGATCGTCGGTCGCGCGATCACGAAGTACAGCCGGCGTGAGGACGTCGTCCTCGCGACCAAGGTGCACTTCCCGATGCACGACGGGCCCGGTGGGTCCGGGCTGTCGCGGAAGGCGATCATGGAGCAGATCGACGCCTCGCTGACCCGGCTCGGGACCGAGTACGTCGACCTTTACCAGATCCACCGCTTCGACCCCGCCGTACCGGTCGAGGAGACGATGGAGGCCCTGCACGACGTCGTCAAGGCCGGCAAGGTCCGCTACCTCGGCGCGTCGTCGATGTGGGCGTGGCAGTTCGCGAAGCTGCAGCACGCCGCCGAGCTGCACGGCTGGACGCGGTTCGTCTCGATGCAGAACCAGTACAGCCTGATGCAGCGCGAGGAGGAGCGGGAGATGTTCGGCCTGCTCGCCGACCAGGGCGTCGGCAGCATCCCGTGGAGCCCGCTGGCGAAGGGCCGCCTGGCCCGGCCGTGGGGTACGCAGACGCACCGCGCCGATACCGATCCGATGGGACGGCGCTTCACCGCCGCCAACGACGAGCCCATCGCCGACGCCGTCCAGGCGGTCGCCGAGGCGCGCGCTATCCCGATGGCACAGGTCGCACTCGCCTGGGTCCTGCACAACCCGGTCGTCGCCGCACCGATTGTCGGCCCGACCAAACCACACCACCTCGCCGACGCGGTCGCCGCGCTCGACGTCACCCTCACCCCGGACGAGCTCGCCACGCTCGAGTCGGTGTACACGCCGCGGCCGCCCACCGGGTACTAGAAGACGTTCACCAGTACGACGTAGGACGCTGCACCGATGCCGACGCTGAGAATCATGCGGCGTCCGAAGAGCAGGTGCGCGGCTGCGGTGACGGCGACGGCGAGCTGCGGCGGTTGTTCGGCACACCCGACTACTTTGTCCGCGTCGCTGTCGCCGACCTCGCGGCGTACGGGGGCTTTCTCAGTGCGCACGTGCTGCCGATCCCGCGGGTGCAGCGGGTCGTGTCCACGTTCACGATGAAGGTGATCAAAGCGGGATGATCGGCCAGGAGTGAGCGCGTCGTCACACTTGGTGAGATCGCAGGGTAGATGTGTAAAGTCTGTAACGAAAAGGGTCCCGGAAACCCTTGTCCTGCCGTAATCTGCCCAACCATGCACAAAGGCGAACGGGCTCGACGGCCCAACGTCGTTCAGTCGGTGTTCGTGTTCCTCGTGGTGAGTGCCGTCGCGGGAGCCCTCGTCGCCGGTCTGGCCCTCCCCTTGGCCGGCCTCGCCGGGGTGACGTCGGAGAAGGCTCACGAGACCGTGCAGTACCTGCCCCAGGACCTGCAAACGGCGCCGCTGGCACAGAAGAGCACCATCTTCGCCGCGGACGGCTCGGTGATCGCCACGCTGTACCAGGAGAACCGGGTACCGGTGACGCTGAAGCAGATCAACCCGATCATGCTCAAGGCGATCGTCGCGATCGAGGACGACCGGTTCTTCGAGCATGGTGCGCTGGACGCCAAGGGCACCCTGCGCGCGCTGCTTCGCAACCAGGGCAACGGTGGGGTCCAGCAAGGCGGGTCCAGCATCACCCAGCAGTACGTGAAGCTGAGCCTGATCGCGAAGGCGCGCACCCCGGAGGAGGTCAAGGCGGCCACCGCCGAGACGTACGAGCGCAAGATCGCCGAGCTACGCTACGCCATCGCGGTCGAGAAGCAGTACTCCAAGGACGAGATCCTCAACCGGTACCTGAACCTGGCCTTCTTCGGCGACCGCGCGTACGGCGTCGAGGCCGCGGCCATGCACTATTTCGGGGTCCACGCGGCGAAGCTCACGCTGTCGCAGGCCGCGATGCTGGCCGGCCTGGTGAAGAACCCGACCGGCTACGACCCGACCGACAACCCGAAGCGCGCCAAGGAGCGCCGCGACGTGGTCCTGCGCCGGATGCAGGAGCTCTCCATCATCTCGGCCAAGCGGGCCAGAGATGCAATCAAGACACCGGTGATCAACCCGGCCACGGTGCGCAACGTGCCGAACGGCTGTGCGAACTCCAGGTACCCCTTCTACTGCGACTACGTCGTCGCGCAACTCAAGGACAACGCCGCCTTCGGCAAGTCCGACGAGGAGCGGGAGAACTACATCGAGACCGCGGGCCTGCAGATCCACACCTCGCTCGACCCGCGGATCCAGAAGGCGGCCGAGACCTCGATCGCGAAGCACTCCAAGGCCGGCGACCAGGCGGTCGCCGCGATCACCATGGTCGAGCCCGGCACCGGGCTGGTGAAGGCGATGGCGCAGAGCCGGGGCTACGGCAGCAAGAAGGGCCAGACGTCGTACAACTACAACGTCGAGAAGTCCTACCCCGGCGGGTACGGCGGGTTCCAGAACGGCTCCACGATGAAGGCGTTCACGATCGCCGCCGCGATCGGCAAGGGCGTGCCGATGACGTACCGGATCAACTCGCCGAGCCCGCTGAACCTGAGCGGCAAGAAGTTCAGCACGTGCACCGGCGTCACGTCGGACCCCGACTACAACCCGAAGAACTCGACCAAGACGATCGCCGACCCGTCCATGCTCGACGCGGCCAGGGCCTCGACCAACACCTACTTCCTGCAGCTGTCCGAGCAGATCGGCCTGTGCCCGATCGCGACCATCGCCTCGAAGCTCGGCATGTACGACGCCCAGACGATGAAGCCGCTGGACCAGGTGGTCTCGTTCACGCTCGGATCCGTCGGCAACATCACGCCGCTGATGCTCTCCAACGCGTACGCGACGTTCGCGGCGCGCGGGACGTACTGCCGGCCGGTGATCGTCACCGCGATCACGTCGAACAAGGGCAAGGCGATTCCCACCACCGGCCCGAACTGCCACCAGGTGCTCTCGCCGACGGTTGCCGACGGCGTCAACTACGTGCTGCACAACGTGATGGAGCCGGGCGGTACCGGCGGCAAGCTGAAGTTCGGCAAGAGCGACCTGGCCGGCAAGACCGGAACGATCCAGAACAACCACGCGGTCTGGTTCGCCGGGTACTCGTCCAAGCTGGCCGCCGCGTCGGTGGTGGCCGACGCCGATCCGAAGTACACCGACCTGATCGGCCAGACGCTGAACGGCAAGAAGATGCGCGACGCGTCCGGCTCCGGGACCGCGGGACCCGTGTGGGAGACCGCGATGCAGCTCGCGCTGCACGGCCTGCCGACCAGCAAGTTCGTCCAGCCGGACGACAAGACGATCCGCGGCGACGTGAAGGACCTGCCGTACCTGAAGGGCATGACCCCGGTGGACGCCACGGCCAAGCTGCTGTCGATGGGCTTCCAGGCCGCGATCTCCCCGACCCCGGTCGACTCCGACGCACCCGCCGGTACGGTCGCCTCCACGACTCCACGGCAGGAGGACGGCGCGCCCGCGGGTGCGACGGTGACCCTGGTCCTGTCCAACGGCAGCAAGGCGATCCCGACCCCGCCGACCCCGCCGATCACCCCGCCCGGTATCCCGCCCACGATCAAACCTCCGCCCGGCTGGCCGCCCTGCGCGCCGACGGACCCGAGGTGGCCGAAGTGCGGCCGACGCTGAACCAGTCCCTCTTTCTTCGCACCCTCGGGTGATCACTAGGCTGGGGTCCAACACCTAGCTTTGTGAAAGGACTTCCTGTGAGTGTCGATGAGCTGACCGCCCAGCGTGACCGTGCCCGCCAGGACTACGAGGCGTTGGTGGCCAAGGGGCTGAAGCTGGATCTGACGCGCGGGAAGCCTGCGCCCAAGCAGCTCGATGCGGCCAACGGGGTGCTCAGGTTGGAGGGCGATCCGGTCGCGGCCGACGGGACGGATCTGCGGAACTACGGTGGCCTGCAGGGCCTGCCGGAGGTGCGCGCGATCTTCGCCGAGGACCTCCAGGTGCCGGTCGAGCAGTTGATGGCCGCGGGCAACTCGAGCCTCGAGTTGATGCACGACGCGGTCGTGTTCGCGCTGCTCGGCAAGGTGCCGGGTGCCGAGCAGCGGTGGGCCGACGTGGACGGCCTGGCGTTCCTGTGCCCGGTGCCGGGGTACGACCGGCACTTCGGGATCTGCGAGCGGTACGGGATCCGGATGATCCCGGTGCCGATGACGCCCGAAGGCCCGGACATGGACGTCGTCGAGCGGCTGGTCGCCGAGGACGCGCGGATCAAGGGGATCTGGTGCGTACCGAAGTACAGCAACCCCGACGGCACGGTCTACTCCGACGAGACGGTCCGCCGGCTCGCCGCGATGGAGACGGCTGCCCCGGACTTCCGGATCTTCTGGGACAACGCGTACGCCGTCCACCACCTGACCGACTCCCCCGCCCAGATCGCCGACGTACTCGCGTTGTCCGCCGAGAACGGGCACCCGGATCGGGCGTTCGTGTTCGGGTCGAGCTCGAAGATCACCTTCGCCGGTGCCGGTGTCGCCTTCTTCGGGTCGTCGCCGGCCAACGTCGAGTGGTGGCTGAGCCACACCGTCAAGCGCAGCATCGGGCCGGACAAGATCAACCAGCTCCGGCACGTGCAGTTCCTCCGCGACGCGGACGGACTGCGCGCCCACATGCGGACGCTGGCCGAGGTGATCCGGCCCAAGTTCGACGTGGTCGACAAGATCCTCACCGCCGAGCTCGGCGGCACCGGACTGGCCTCCTGGACCGCCCCGGCCGGCGGCTACTTCGTCAGCCTGCAGGTGCCGGAGGGTTGCGCCCGCGAGGTGGTCGCCAAGGCGAAGGCGGCCGGCATCGCCATCACGCCGGCCGGCGCCACCCACCCGTACGGTGACGACCCGACGGACCAGACCATCCGGATCGCCCCCACCTACCCCGAACTTCCCGAGGTAGAAGCAGCGATCACCGGCCTGGCCACCTGCGTCCGCCTGGTTGCCACCGAAAAGCTCCTCGCCGAACAGAGCTGAAGCCGAGTGCCCACGGTCGTCAGGCGGTGGGCAACTCGAAGATCATGCAGGTGGACGTGGCATGCGCGAGCAGCGTGCCGCGTTCGTCGTACAAGTGGGACTGGGCGACCGCGGTGCGGCGGCCTCGGCTGATGATGGCGCCCTCGCAACGGAGTAGGCCGGAGTTGACCGTGACAGGCTTGATGAAGCGGGTCATCAGGTCCAAGGACGTGTAGCCGACGCCGGCCGGCAGCGTCGAGTGCACTGTGCACCCGGCGGCCGTGTCGAGGAGCGTCGCGATGACGCCGCCGTGGACGGACCCGAGCGGGTTGTAGTGGAACTCGGCCGCCGGCATGAACACCGCGACGCGCCCCTCCTCCGCCTCGAAGCCGGTCGCGCCGACCAGCTGCAGGATCGGCGGTGCCGGGATCTCGCCGTCCCGCATCGCCTGCAGCATCTCCAGCCCGGACGTCGTCCCGATCCGCGCCGCGGTCAGCACGGGGTCGGTCCACGAGAACGTCCGGCTGCGGGTCTGCTCCTGCGTATCGGTCATGGACCGAGCCTCACATCACCCACCTGGGTCTGTCAACGAGACCTAGACCTCACTAGGATGTCCGCATGAGTGGTACGACGGCGACGTACGACGCCCTGGACTGGTCGGTGGACAACTGCCCGATCGGCCGGGCGATGGAGATCCTCGGCGAGCGGTGGACCGTGGTGGTGCTGCGGGAGGTGTTCAACGGTATCCGGCGGTTCGACGACCTGCGGATCCGCACCGACATCCCGCGCCAGGTGCTGTCCAACCGGCTGAACAAGCTCGTCGACCACGGCATCCTGCGGCGGACGCCGTACCGCGAGCCGGGGGCGCGGCAGCGCTACGAGTACCGCCTGACCGAGAAGGGCCTCGACCTCTACCCTCTGCTGATCGCGATCCGGGACTGGGGCGACAAGTATCTGGTCGGCGCCGAGGGTTCGCCGCTCTCGATCGAGCATCGTGACTGCGGCTCGACCGTCCACACCGAGATCCGCTGCGAGTCGGGCCATGCCGTTACGTCACCGCGCGACGCCGTACCGCGACCAGGACCCGGCGCGCGGCGACGGCGTTCAAACGCATGAAATGAAGGGATTCCGGCCCCCGGGACTTCCCTCGCCGCGTGCGCTCGCTAGGCTGCTGCCTGCACTGGGGAGGCAGAGTTGAGGCAGTTCAACGCACCGCCCGGTTGGCCCGAGCCGCCGACCGCGCGGTGGCGACCACCGAAACGTTGGCAACCTTCGGAGTCATGGCCGCCCGCGCCGGACGGCTGGGCGTTCTGGGTCGACGAGGAGGGCAAGCGGGTCCGCGGTCCGGTGGGCCGGTTCGGCGGACCGGGCCGGGTCAAGCTCGGCGCGATCGCGGCGATCCCGCTCGCATTGATCGCGCTGGTTCTGTTCAACCCGTTCGGCGGCAGCGACGACTCGGCGAGTACGACGCCCATCCGCGACTCCGGGACCGAGCCGGCGCCGACGACGGCCGGCTCGGCAACGGTGCCGACGACCGGGGTCACGACTCCTGGCCGGACCGAGAAGCCGACCCGCGAGTCGGGTCCGACGCCGACCCCGACTACGAGTGAGACGCCGACGTCCACGCCGGCACCGACCGAGACGAAGTCAACGGAACGGACCCCAACGCCGACCGAGCCGACGCCGACCACCGAGCCCGAGACCAGCAGCGCACCGGTGGTCTACAAGAGCTGCGCCGAGGTGCGGGCCGCCGGGAAGGCGCCGCTGCACCGGGGCGACCCGGGCTACTCGACGGCGCTCGATCGCAACGGTGACGGTGTCGCCTGCGACCGCGGCAACTCCTGACGGATGCCCTCGTTCCACAGTTCCTGGGTCTGGCTCAGCCAGAAGGCGGCGAACAGCAGGATGAGCACGCCTTCGATCCACAGCACGGCGTGATCCCAGCCGAACAGTGCTCTCCAGCCGAGCATCGCGAACGGAGCGATCACCATCGCCAGCGCGATCACGGAGTACCGGTTCGCCGGTGAGTGCGGCACCGCGTGCTTGCGTTGCTTGCGCCGGAACTGCTCCGCGTTCAGCAGCACGACCGCGACGATGCAGACGAACATCACGATCGCGGCCGCGTAGTGCGCATTGCCGATGAACCCACTGCGGTCGGCGAAGAACCAGACGATCCCGCCACCGAAGATCAGCGCGGAGACGGCCAGACCGAGGACGTACATCGGCGTCCACCGATCGGGGTTCGCGATCCGGTCCCGGATCACGAAGATCGCGGTCAGCACCAGGCACGGTGCACCGATGATGAACAACGCGAGCATGTTGTTGGCGACGTTCGCCGCCGCGCCACCGATGTCCACCGGCACCGAGTGGCACGTTCCCCGCCCGGGAGTCGGGACCAGCGCGACCGCGGGCGCGAGGAGTCCCGCGACGTTGAGCAGGATGTCCTCGGGCTCGGTGTTGCCCTTCAGCACGACCATGCAGACGCCGATCGTGATCAGGCTGCCGACGAAGATCGCTCGTACGGGCGTGTAGTAGTAGGCGCTGATCGAGTTCTGCAGGCAGCTCGGATCGGTCTTCGACCACTCGATCACCAGCGCGGCGCCGAGTAGGGCGATCATGGCAACCATCGCCATCCGCAGATAGCGATAGGTCTTGATGGAGTAACCACCCGGCACGGGCATAGTCGGCCCCCTCTTCCCCTGTACTCGCAGTATGCGCGCGAGGTCGGCCGCCCGCGACCTCACCCAGCCAGCCGCACCCCGCGAAGCGGGTTCAGAGTCTGATGGACTTTTTGTTCATGAATTCTTCGATGCCGGCTGGGCCCAGTTCGCGGCCGAGGCCGGAGCGTTTGATGCCGCCGAAGGGGAGGTCGGCCTGGGAGCCGCCGGCGCGGTTGACGTAGACCATGCCGGCCTCGATGCGGTCGGCCACGCGGCGGTTCCGGTCGGGGTCGGTGCCCCAGACGGACGCACCGAGCCCGAATGGCGTGTCGTTGGCCAGCCGGATCGCATCATCCTCGGTCTCGGCTTTGAAGACGATCACGACCGGGCCGAAGATCTCCTCGTAGTACGCGTCCATGTCCGGCGTGACGTCGGTGAGGACAGTCGCCTCGAGATAGGCGCCGGGGGTGATCCGGTGGCCGCCGGTCCGCAGCGTCGCGCCCTGCTCGACCGCCTTGGCGACCTGAGCCGCGACCTCATCCGCGGCGGACGCCGACGCGAGCGGCGGGAGCTTCGTCTCCGGATCCGCGGGATCGCCGGGAACGTAGTACTCCGCGACTCGCTTGGTCAGGCGGTCGACGTACTCGTCGTACAGGTCGGCGAGCACGATCATCCGCTTCGGCGCGTTGCAGGACTGGCCGCAGTTCCGCATCCGCGCGGTCGCGGTAGCGTTCACCGTCTCGTCCATGTCCGCGGTGTCGAGCACGATCAACGGGTCGGAGCCGCCGAGCTCGAGCACGGTCCGCTTCAGGTTGCGGCCGGCCTCGGCGGCGACGGACACCCCGGCCTGCTCGCTGCCGGTCAATGAGACACCGACGATCCGCGGGTCGGCCAGGATCGCCGGGATCTGCCGGCTCGACGCGTACGTGTTCACGTAGACGTCATCCGGTACGCCGGCCGCCCGCAGGATCTCCTCGATCGCGCGGCCCGAGCGCGGGCAGATCGACGCGTGCTTGAGCAGGATGGTGTTGCCGAGCACCAGGTTCGGAGCGACGAACCGCGCGACCTGGTAGCACGGGAAGTTCCACGGCATGATCCCGAGCAGCGGTCCGATCGGTCCCTTGCTAATGACCGCCTGACCACCTTTGATGTCCAGCGGTTCGTCGGCGAGCAACGCCGGCCCGTGGTCCGCGTAGTACCGGAAGATGTCGACCACGATGCCGACCTCACCCAGGCCCTCGTTGACCCGCTTCCCCATCTCCAGCGTCATGATCGCCGCCAGCTCGTCGGCCCGCTCCTCGAACAGGTCGGCGGCCCGCGCCACGATCGCGGCCCGCTCCTCCACCGACCGCGCCCGCCACCCCGGATACCCGGAGTGCACCTGCCCGATCGCCGCCTGAACCTCCGCCTCCGTCGAGTTGGCCACTTCCTCGACCAGCACACCCGTCGCCGGATTGGTGACTACATACATGGCTCCTCCATCCACCACGGAAACAACCCGCCCAGGCTAACGACTTCTCTCCATACTGTATACAGTGGTCTCACCTGTTGTGGTCAGGGGTGTTCGCGAGGCAAGCTCATGGCTGCCCGTTGTCCCGCCCCTTCGTCGATCGGATGCCCGCCCGTGTCTGAGCAACGGAAGTTTCGTGTTGTCCTGCGGTTGATCGCCGTACTGACCGCCGTGTCTGTTCCTTCGTTGGCCTTGGCTTCACCTGACGCTGGTCCTCCCCCGGATCCCGCCAACGCCTGGCAGTATCCGCACTGGCCGCAGAAGCAGCCGTGGCAGGAGTCTGGGCAGGACCAGCGGATCGCAACCACCACGTCCACGGGTCTGCCGGGTCCGATCGATCCGCAGAACTGGGAGAACCCGGACCACATGACGTGGAGCGACTACGTCAAGCCGCCGGGGACGGACTGGGCGAACCCGGCGTCCAAGGGTTCCACCCGGACGTTCAAGGGTGCGCTCGTACTGCTCGACTACCCGAACCAGGACTTCGTCATCACCAAGCCCAAGGGTTCGACCGTGTTCGGCAACCCGAGCGCTGAGGCGAACGGCGTACCGCGGGACCAGACCGCGCAGTTCTACAAGAACTTCCTCAACACGCCCAGCGCCCTCAACCACGGTCACACCCTGCACGAGTACTGGATGGAGGACTCCGGCGGCCGGTACGGCGTCGACCTCACAGCCTTCGGCCCGTACCGGCTGCCCGGCAAGTCGCACGAGTACGCGATGGAGTTCCAGAGCGATGAGGACTGTCCGGCCGGCGACAACTGCAACCGGAACATCCGCACCGACGGCCGCGCGGCCTGGGTCGCCGACCAGGGTCCCGAGGTACCGGCCGGATTCGACTTCGTGTTCTTCCTGAGTGCCGGGCAGGACGAGTCGTCCACCTGGCAGGAGTTCGGGATGATGAAGTTCCCGACCAAGGAGGACGTCACCGAGGAGTTCGGCCCACCCGACCCGGCGCAGCGGAACTGGTCCGACACCCGGTACGTCGACTGGACGTCATGGGCGGCGGGCTCGTCGATCTGGCCGAACGCCGGCGGTGGCTCGTCGACGCAGGCGGAGAGCTCCGGCATGGCCGTCTTCGCCCACGAGTTCAGCCACATCCTCGGCATCGGCGACAACTACAACAACCCGTACGGCGTACCCGCCCGGCGCGCGTACACCGGGATCTGGGAAATGCTGTCCCGCGGCAGCTTCAACGGACCCGGCGGACCACACAGCCGCTGGATGATCCCGGCGACCGGTGGCGCCTCGATGGGCGCACAACACATGCTGCGCAACAAGATCAAGCTGCAGATGGTCGACGAGCAGAACGTGCTGCGCTTGTCCCGGGAAGCGCTGGCGACCTCGGGCGTGGTGATCGCTAACGTCACCGCGCGAACCGCGCAGCCCGGACCGAAGGGCCTGTCCGGCGTCAACATCCAGCTCGGCGGTGCTGGTGACCTGGCGCCGGCGTGTGACACGACCAAGGATCCGCTGTGTGACGGACGCGGGTACCAGAACTACACGGTCGAGGTGGTGGACCGGATGGGCACGGACTCGTTCACGCCCGACTCCGGCGTACTGCTGGCGAAGACCAAGAACCAGGACCAGGCGCCGTTCGAGTGGGTCGTCGACGCGAACCCGCAGGACATCAACATGACCGACTACGTCCTGCCCGACGGCACCAAGATCCCGATCACGATCGGCGACTACCGCCAGCTGTCGGACGCCCTGTTCCACGCCGGCACGAACTCGGGCAGCGAGTACGAGTACACCGACACCGCCAACCGGCTGCACTTCTACATCACCAACGTACGGCGGGACCGCACCGGCGTACTGTCCTACACGGTCGCGATCCGCTCACTCGACGGCTCCGGCCCGCAGAAGCGTGGTGTCCGGGTCCTGCCGACCGTCGCCAAGCCGTCGGCCAAGGGCGTCCAGACCTGCAACTTCCAGCTCACCAACACCGGCAAGGCCGGCACCGTGTCCGAACACCCCGAGGACGTCACGCCGTACCTGAAGGGCGACGTCTACCGCGTGTCCGCGACGGTGAACGGCAAGGACTGGGCGATCTCGCTGCCCAACGCCCTCACCACCGCCAATGCCGGCCAGCAAACCACCATCCCCGTCTACGCCACCGCCGGCGCCAGCCCCATCGCCCAAATCACCCTCACCGCCACCTCCGAAAGCGACCCCACCAAGCAATCCACCGCAACCTGCACAGCCATCAAGCGCTAAGCACGTCAGCCAAGGCGCCGGGCGCCCACCCACTACGGACGCCCGGCGCGGCCAGCAGGTACTCCACAATCTGCGGCAGGTCCCATCCGTGCGCTTCGGCCAGGCCGGTCGCGATCCAACGCAGGTACGGCGCTGTCGGGGCGGCCAGGTCGAGGTCGGAGACGGTGCCGTGGGTGACGGTGAACATGGGGACGCCGTCCAGTTCGCCGAGGCGGGCGACGGTTTCGTAGCGGCCCGGCCCCATGGTGTGGATCGAGTCGAGGTCGGGCAGGAGGCCGGCCAGGTCGCGGGCGAAATCGCAGCCGGGCTCGCGGCGCATCTCCTGGGCTGCGACGTCGCCCAGCTGATCCGGTGTCAGCAAGTAGGCGCGGCCGGCGACCTGCCCGCTGGCTGTGCTGTCGTAGAAGGCCGAACCGCCACCCCAGACGCGCGAGGCACCGGCGAAGACGAGCCCGCCCGGCACCATCACGCCGGCGATCTGTTCAGGGTCGCTGGGGTCGCGACAACCTGGGTACTCGCGCGCGCCACCAGCCGGGCGGCCGCCGGCCAGGTAGCACCGGAATCGGTCAAGAGCGAGGTTGGAACCGTAGGCGACGTACCAAACTCGCTGCATCGAACCTCTCAGACCGGGAGTGGATGCTCGACGAACGCCTGCTCGGCCTCCGCCAGCACAATGCGGGCAGCATCACGGTACCGGCGATCGGCTTCCGCGGGCGTGTCCCCGACGGCAGTCAGCCCGATCCGGCCGCACTCGGTCAGACAGCTGATCATGTGGAACACGACCCCGACCTGCCGCGACTGGTCGAAGTGCAGCCCATGCCGCACCACGATGTCGAACACGTCGGCCGGAGCCAGCCCTTTGAGCAACTCCGATTCCAGATGATCCGTCGCGACCAGATGCTTCTCCTGACCCAGCGACGTGAGGAACAGCGCTGTCCGTGGGTCGTACCTCCCGTCGGTCAGGTACTGCAGCGTGAGGAACGGGTGCGTCGTCCCGCCCTTGCGCAGGTTCAGTTCGATCGCGTACGGCGTCCAGCCGCCGGCGGCATCGCGGACCACGACGAAGTCGATCGCGAACCGCCCGAGCGCACCCTGGGCCGCCAGCCGCCGCCCGATCGCCTCGGCATGCTCGGTGATCATCCGCGCGTACTCCGGCGCGGCCGGGAACACGCACCCCAGATAACTCTGCCCACTCGCACCGCCGAGCAACTGGTCGTGCGTGGACAACAGCTCGACTCCACCGCCGGGCACGACCCGGAGCTGAACGCTCGGGCTCCGCAGCTCTTCGCCGACGATCCGCTCCTCGACGATCCCGCCGTTCTCGGCGAACTTGGCGATGTACACGTCGAACGGCGTCGTCGGCGACTCCAGTTCCATCTCGCGCAGCCGCTTCAACACCTCGTCCCGCTCCCCCGGCGAGCCGGACGCCGGGATCCCTTTCAGCCGCACCACCGCGTTGCCCTCGCCCGACACTCCTTCGTTGAGTTTCACGATCGCGCTATCCATCGCCGGCCGGTCGGTGCGCATCGCGACCAGTGCGTCGGCGAGGTCGTCGAGGCTGCGCAGGTTCTCCACCCCGAGCGGGTACGGTACGCCGACCTCCGCGAACAACCGGCGGCCTCCGGACTTCGAACCCAACGGCGCCAGCCGCGGATCGGCGGCGTACATCGGGATGCCGAGGCTGATCGCGACATCACGTTCGCGCTCGGTCGTGTTGTACGGAATCAGGTGCGATCGCAGCGGATTCGGTACCAGTGCGGCGATCCGCTCGAGCAGCCGGGGCCGGGCCAGCAACTTCTCACTGAGCGGGATCGGCGACGCGTCGTTGACCGGGATCAGCGTCAACCGGGCGCGCGCATGGCTCGGGATCACGCCGGGCAGCAACGACAGGTAGTACTCGATGATCTCGGGCGCGATCGGCATCGAGGTCACGTAGACCATCCGCAGCCGCGGTTCCCGCAACAGGATCAGCAGGAACAGGAACCGCTCCTCATAGGCCTGCATGGCCGTCCCGGTTCCCGCGGCCTCGGTCTTGTCCAGCGAGATCGACGGTACGACGACCACGGACTCGTCGTCGTAGTTCAGCCGCATCGCCTCCCACACCCCGGCCATCCGCGCCTGCAGCTCGTCGAAGCGGCGATACCGCTCGTCCTCGGTCAGGGCGGACAAGCCACGGGCCGCCTCGCCGGGCGGGGTCCACAGATCGCCGGTCATGAGGCGATCCGGGAGTTGTCGAGCCCGCGGATGCTGAACGCGTGCACGGTCCGGCTGAATCCCCGCACGTCGCGATATCCCGCGTCCTCGCCGATCACCACGTCGCCGGCGGAGCTGTACACCCGCTCGGTCGCCAGGATCTGCCAGGCTTCCGCGTCGGCACACAGCCGCGCGGCCAGGTTGGTGACGCTGCCGATCGCGGCGTAGTCGAGCCGCCCGTCGAACCCGATCGTGCCCAGCGTGGCGTATCCCTGGGCCACGCCGATCCCGAGCCCGAGATCGTGGCCGTGCCGGCTCCAGGTCTCCGCCAGTCCACGCACCCGCGTCCGCATCGCCACGCTCATGCGCAAGGCACGCAGTGGCCCGTCCTCGCAGCGCACCGGATCGTTGAAGAACACCATCAGGCCGTCGCCCGCGAACCGTTCCAGCGTTCCCTCGAACCGGAAGATCAGGTCGCCGAGCGCGTGGTGGTACTCCTTCAGCACGCCCATCACCTCTTCCGGCTCGCTCGCCTCCGCGAACGTGGTGAAGCCGCGCAGATCGCAGAACACCACGACGATCTCGCGCCGGTGACTGGCCAGGAACGACTCGTCGCCGGAGTCCACGATCAACTCGGCCAGTTGCGGGCTGAGGAACCGGCGCAGCCGGCCCATCCGCTGCAGCTGCGACACCTGACTCTCGACCCGCGACTCCAGTTCCTGGTTCCACGCGGTCAGCTCGGCGGCCTGGCGTTTGATCGTATCCTGGTACCGCTTGATCCGGGCCAGCGACGCCACCCGCGCGAGCAGTTCGCTCTGGTTGACCGGCTTGGTGAGGAAGTCGTCCGCGCCGGCCTCGAGCGCCTTCACCTTCTGCTCGTCGCCGCTGGCCGTCACCATCACGACCGGCAGGTACGCCGTATCCACCTGGTCCCGGATCCGGCGGCACACCTCGTAGCCGTCGATCCCGGGCATCAGGATGTCGAGCAGGACCAGATCGATGTCCTCGGCACCGATCAGCTCCAAGGCCTGTTCACCTGAGGACGCCGTCAGTACGTCGTACCCGCGGGGACTGAGGATCGCCTCCAGCAGCCGGACGTTCGGCGGCTGGTCGTCGACCACGAGCACCTTCGTCATGTCGCACCGCCCAATCGGAGGAAGTCCCGCACCTGCTGGGGCAGCCGGCGCACGCTGATCGGCTTCTCGACGTACCCGGTGAAGCCGGAGTCGAACGCGCGCTGCCGGTCGTGGTCCATCGCGAACGCCGTCACCGCGACCACCGGTACGGCGCGGGTCCGCTCGCCGGCCCGGATCCGGCGCAACGCCTCGGCACCGTCGATCCCGGGCAGCTGCAGGTCCATCAGGATCAGGTCGGGATGCTCGGAGGCCGCGAGCCGGACCCCGTCCTCACCCGACGTCGCCTCGATCACCTCGTAACCGGAGTACCTCAGCACGTCCCGCACCAGCTTGAGGTTCTTCGGGTTGTCTTCCACCACCAGGATCCGGCCTGGATTCATCGGCTCTCCCCCTCGTTGCCGGCCATCACACCGACTGCTCGCAGCGCCTGCAGCAACTCGTCCCTACTGACCGGCTTGACCAGATACGCGGCGGCCCCGAGCGCGGCGCCACGGGCCCGTTCGTCGACGATCGACACGATGATCACCGGGACATCGCGGGTGGTCGCCTCGGCCTTCAACGCCTGCAGCACCGCCCATCCGTCGATCCCCGGCAACCGGATGTCCAGCAGTACGGCGGACGGCCGGACCCGCCGTACGGCGTCCAGCCCGGACTGGCCGTCACCGGCGACCGTCACCCGCACAGCCGCGCCGGACAGGTAGGCCGTCATCAGGTCTAGCGACGGCCGATCGTCCTCGATGATCACGACGTCGCCGACCGTCCGGGCCGGGTTCGGCCGGTCCACGTTCTCCCTGCTCCGCAAGGAGAATCCGAACGTGCTGCCGACACCGACCTCGCTGTCCAGCCACATCCGCCCGCCGAGCAGCTCGACAATCCGCCGCGACAGGGTGAGACCGAGTCCGGTGCCCTCCTCCTGCGACGGCCCGCGGCCGCCCTGCTGGAACGACTCGAAGATCCGCTCCCGGTCCTCCGTCGGTACGCCGCGACCGGTGTCGGTGACCGCGATGTGCACCTCGGCCCCCGACCGGGTGGCGCGAACCACCACCGAGCCGCCGTCGCCGGTGAACTTCACCGCGTTCGTCATCAGGTTCAGCACGACCTGCTTCAGCCGCAGCTCGTCGGCGTACACCTCGTCGATGCCAGGCCCGACCTCGACCCGCAGCTCGATGCCGTGCAAGGTGGCCCGTTCGCGCAGCATCGCGGCGGTGTTGTCGAGCAAGCGGCGCAGCGGGAACGTCGAGTACTCCAGCTCCATCCGCCCGGCCTCGACCTTGGACAGGTCGAGGATCTCGTTCAGCAGTTCGAGCAGGTGCTTGCCCGAGCCGTGGATGTCGCGCAGGTACTCCTCCTGGCGCTCGTTGAGCTCGCCGAACATCCGCTCCAGCAGGACTTCGGAGAACCCGAGGACGGCATTCAGTGGCGTCCGCAACTCGTGCGACATGCTGGCCAGGAACTCTGACTTGTGCCGGCTGGCCACCTCCAGCTCCGCACTGCGCTGCGTCAGCTCGCGATAGAGCTGAGCGTTCAGCAGCGCGAGCGTCGACTGATCAGCGAACATCTCCAGCAGCGTCAAGGTCTCGGCCGAGAACTCACCCTTTCGCTTGCGGCGGACGACCAGCGAGCCGACGATCTGACCTTCACGCAGCAGGGGTACGGCGACCAGCGAGCGCCAGCCGGCGTCGTACAGAACCGAGAGGTGTGGATCGAGCTCCGCCGTGTCGAGGTCGGACACCGCCAGCGGCCGGCCGAGCTTGGCCGCACGACCGACCAGGGTCTCGTCGAGGTGGATGCGGGTCGCCCGCAGCCGTTCGATCACCCGCGGGTCGGTCTGGTAGACACTGCGGACCAGGAAACACCGCGCGTCCTCGTCGTACTCCATGATGGAGCCGCCGTCGGTGGCCGAGATCTTGACGGCGTGTTTGGCGATGGTCGACAGCACCCTGGACACGTCGAGGCTGGAGTTGACCGCCTCGCCGACCTCGCGCAGCGCCTCGAGCTCACCGAGCTTCCGTACGAGTTCGGCGCCGCGCGCCTCGAGCTGCTGGACGAGCTTCACGCTGTTGACCGCCATCGCCGCCTGCCCGGCGAACGCAGTCACGAGGTTCTGCTCCCGCTCGTCGAACGGGCTGACGTCGTTGCGCCAGATGCACAGTGCCCCGACCACCTCGTCGTCGATCACCATCGGCGCGCCCATCGTCGTCCGGAAGCCGCCCACCTGCTGCAGGTCCTGGCGGCTGTAGTCGGCGTCGGCCAGGACGTCGGCAATCTGCTGGGTGGTGCGGTCCAGGCCGGCCCGGCCGATCAACGTTCCCCGGTCCATCGGGATCGGGTGGTCGGTGATGTAGCGGATCGACTCCGCCGACATACCGACGGCTTTACTCAGTCGGTAGTAGCCGTCTTCGAACAGATACAGCTGCGCGGCCTGCGACCGGCACAGCCGGCGGGCGCTCTCGACGATGGTGGTGAGGACGGAGTCCGGGTCGCCGGCTGAGCGGCCGACTGCGGAGAGTACTTCGTTGGCCGCGGCGAACTGGTCGGTCAAGGCCGCGAGCTGCCCTTGGAGCCGCTGCCGCTCCAACTCTGTTCCGGCGCCCCCAGCGAGCGCCCGCCCGCCCATCGCGGCCTCCCCCACCCCCAGGCCGCACGCCAGTCCAGTCTCCCGCCGATCGTCGCGGAGAGCAATCGCTGCCCGGTGAGCGGACTACCGTCTCCACGTTCAGGATGGTTTGAAACTCACCGGAAGGAGACAGAAAAATTCATATTCCGTCGGTTAATCGTTCAGACTAGGGTGCCTGCGATGCAGTGCTGCCCAGGCCGCCCCCGCCGCCCCCGCCGGCCCCGCGCGGACCGGCAGGTGCGGCGAGCGGGTGCCCTCAGGTCAGGGGTTGCCCATCGAGGTGGAGGGTTGCCCACTCACATTCTCAGTGGGCAACCCTCCAACTGAACGGGCAACCCCCGGTGTCGGTGGCGTTCCCGCGGACCGATGGCGGCCAGTCCGCGCCGGGCGCGGGACAGATCACCCACACATCAACCAGGAGAGCCGGATATCCCCTCGAATGATCAGAGGATCGGGGCTTCCGGTTTGGTGGTGTCGGCTGGGGTGTTGTCGTCGACCTGGTCGAGCTCGTCGACCTGGATGCGGCTGGTCCAGCGGTTGTCGGGGTCGGGTTGGGGGATGGAGTCGAGCAGGAGCTTGGTGTACGGGTGGGAGGGCTCGTGCATCACCGAGGAGACCGGACCGCGTTCGACGATCTGGCCCTTGGTGATGACCATGACCTCGCCACCGAGGTAGTACACGGTGGACAGGTCGTGGGTGATGAAGAGCGTCGTCATGCCGTGCTCGCGCTGGAAGTCGAGCAGGATGTCGAGGAAGTGCTTGCGGACCTGGGCGTCCAGCATCGAGACCGGCTCGTCGGCGATGATGAACGAAGGCCGCAGCATGTGCACCCGGGCCAGCATGATGCGCTGCCGCTGACCACCGGAGAGCTGGTGCGGGTACCGGCCGAGAACGTTCTCCGGCTCCAGGCGGACAGCCCGCAGCGACTCCTCGATCAACTCCAGGCCGGCTGACCGCGTCGACGCCAGGCCGAACTTCTTGACCGCCTTCCACAGCGCGCGATCCACGCGGTAGAAGGGATTGAAGATCGCGTACGGGTCCTGGAACACGGGCTGCACGTCGCGCCGGTACTCGTCGTACTCGGCCCGGCTCAGCGAGAAGATGTCCTTGCCGCCGTACAGCACGGTGCCCGCCGTCGGCTTCTGCAGGCCGAGCACGTTCCGCGCGATCGTGCTCTTCCCGCTGCCGCTCTGGCCGACCAGGCTGACGACCTGCGGTGGTGACGCCGCGAGCGAGAAGCTCACGTCGTCCACCGCGGTCACGTACCCGCCCTCCACGCCGCGAGCGTGGAATCGTTGCTGTACGCCACGAAGTTCGAGCTCGGCCAACTGCTCCCGACCAAACGTCACGATGCCCTCCTTCCGACCCGTGGGATCGACTCGATCAGCTGCCGGGTGTAGGCGTCCTGCGGATCCTTGAACACCTGCCGTACGTCGCCGACCTCGACGAGCCGCCCTTCGTACATCACCGCGACCCGGTCGACCAGCTGCGCGTGGACGCCCATGTCGTGCGAGATCACCATCAGCGTCACGCCGAAGTCGGTGCGCAGATCGGCCAGCGACTGCAGGATCACCCGCTGGATCGTCACGTCCAGCGCGGTGGTCGGCTCGTCCGCGATCACCAGGTCGGGTTCGAGCGCGACCGCGATCGCCATCAGCACGCGCTGCTTCATCCCGCCGGACAGCTCGTGCGGATACATCCGCGCGACCCGCGGCTCCAGGCCGACCTGCCCGAGCAACCGCGGGATCAGCGTGTCCAGCTCGGCCTTGCGGCCCGGCGCGTGCTCGAGGATCACGTCCTTGAACTGGTCGTGCACTCGCGCCACCGGGTTGAGCGAGCTCATGGATCCCTGGGGGAGATACGACAGAGCGCTCCACCGCAGGACCCGGAGTTCCTCGCCGTTCACCTTCAGCAGATCGACCGGCGACCGGCCGGCCGGCCGGAACATCGCCGACCCGGCCGTCACCTTGCCCGGCGGTTTCAGCAGCCGGAGCAGAGCGACCGCGAGGGTGCTCTTCCCACTGCCGGACTCCCCTGCGATCCCGAGGATCTCGCCGCGGCGCACGTCCAGATCCAGACCGCGCACCGCCTTCACATCGCCGCGGGTGCTGCGGTACGTCACCTCGAGGCCCTTCACCTCGAGCACGTTCGCGTCACTCACCGGCCACTCCCCTCAGTCGCGGGTTGTAGACCTCTTCGAGGCCGATGTTCACCATGTTGAGCGCCGCGAACAACAAGGTCAGCAGCCCGATCGGTACGACGAACATCGGCCAGGCGCCCAGCGTCAGCGCACCGGTACCGATCGCGTTGAAGATGATCTGGCCCAGGTCGATCACGCCGCCCGGCCCGAGGCCGATGATCTCCAGGCCCACCAGGCCGAAGATGGCGCCGAGCGCCGACGATGCGAAACCGACGCCGATGAAGGGCAACAGGTTCGGCAGCAGCTCGGTGACGATGATCTCCAGGTCGCGCGCCTTGCTGACCCGTGCCAGGTCGACGTACGGCCGGGTCCGCAGGCTCAGCACCTGCGAGCGGATCGTCTTGGCCGCGAACGGCCAGGAGAAGATCGAGATCATCACGCCGACCTGGAACAGGCTGACGTTCTTCGCGTACGCCGACAGCGCGATCAGCAACGGGAACGTCGGGATGACCAGCAGGATGCCGGTGAACGTGGACAGGATCCCGTCGATCCAGCCGCCCTTGTACCCGGCGACGAAGGCCACGATCACGCCGACCACCGTCGAGATGACACCGGCGATCGCGCCGATCTGCAGCGAGACAGCGAGCGCCTTCACCACCATCGCGAACACGTCCCGGCCGAACTGGTCGGTGCCGAGCAGATGTTGCGGTCCGGGCACCTGCCACTTGTCGTACGCCGCCAGCTCGATCGGGTCCTGTCCGCCGCCGATCGCCTTCACGATCAACGGGCTGAACAGCGCGACCAGGATCAGCAGTCCGAGGATGACCAGTCCGGTCGCCAGCCGCCGGCTGTTCCGGATGGTCCGCAGTACCGCGGTCAGGAGTCTCATCGGCATCACTTCCAGTACTTGACCCGCGGGTCGAGCAGCGGGAGCACGAGGTCGAGGAGCAGGACGGCGGTCAGCACCGAGAAGATCGCGATGTCGGTGACACCGAGGATCGTGTTGAAGTCGAGCTGCTGGATCGCGGTGACCAGTGTGGTCCCCAGCCCCGGGTAGTTGAACAACTGCTCGACCAGCACGTTCCCGTTGAAGATGAAGCCGAGCGAGATCCCGAACGCGGTGATCTGCGGCAGGTAGCAGTTCCGCAGCGCGTACCGGGTCAGGATCCGCGAACCCTTCAGTCCCTTCGCCTCGGCGTACACCAGGTAGTCCTCGCCGAGAATGGGGATCATCAGCATCCGGGTGGACAGGATCCAGCTGAACGTCCCGATGATCACGATCGACAGACCGGGCAGCAACCCGTACTTGAGCACACTGCCGATGAACTCCGGACTGATCCCCGGATTGATGTTGGAGTCGTAGGCCGATCTCGCAGGCAACACGCCCATCGAGTACGCGAAGATGTACACCAGGATCAGCGCGACGAAGAAGTACGGCACGTGGGACAGCGCGATCGACAGGTTGGTCGCGATCGCCGAACCGAGCTTGCCGCGCCGCCAGCCGGCGATCGCGCCGATCACGATGCCGAGGATCCAGGCCATGACGGCGGAGATCCCGAGCAGACCGATTGTCCAGGGCAACGATCGCAGGATCACGGTCTGGGCCGGCGTCGGGTAGTTGATCAGGCTCGGCCCGAGATCGCCGTGCAGAACCAGCTTCTGCATGTACGTCACGTACTGGGTGAGCAGGTTCCCGTCCAGCCCGAACTCGTGCCGGTAGCGGGCGATGATCTCCGCGCTGGCCTGCTGGTTGTAGATGTAGTTCTGCTGCAGGGTCTGGATCAGCGTCTGGATCGGGTCACCCGGCATCAGCCGGAAGAAGAAGAACGCGATGGTGAGCGCTCCCCACAGCTCCACCACGTACAGCCCGAGCCTCCGGATGGCGTACGCCGCCAGCGGATGCCGCGACAGCCAGGCCCGCACCCCCGCCCGGGGTGCGGAGTCCTGGCTCTTGTCAACAGCTACCACCGGCGGGGCTTCCGCCGTCACGCCGGTCCCTTCTGCCCGGTGGGCTCGATCTTGCCCAGCACGAAGATGAAATGCTGCCACCAGTTCAGCGGGACCTCGTACAGGTCCTCGTCGGTCGGCCAGCCCTTCCAGAACGTGGTGTTGAAGTACGACGGGTAACCGGTCTGGATCACCGACAGCATCGGCAGCTCCTGGAAGTAGATCTCCAGCGCCTCGTTCAGCAGCGGCTTCGCCTCCTCGCTGTCCGGGTCCAGCCCGGCCAGCTTCTTGGAGACCTCGTCGAACTTCGCGTTCCGGAACCGCAGCTTGTTCTTGCCGGCCGCGTTCTTGCCGACCGGCTGGTACTTGTCGCTGGTCCAGTCCGAGTACAGCTGCTCGGGGTCGATCGCGATTCCGGCCCAGCTGGAGTCGATGTCGTACTGGCCGCGCTGGAACTTCTCGTCGTGCACGTTGCCGGCCAGGCTGCGCAGCGTGGCCGGGACCCCGACCTTGGCGAGCTCGGTCTTGAGCACGTTGGCGATCGCGTACTCACCACCGTCCACCGGCGACGGGGTGATGATCTCGAGGTTGATCTCTTTGCCCTTGTACGTCCGCTTGCCGGCGGCGTTCTTCGGGGCGATCTCGTCGAGCAGCTCGGTCGCCTTCTGCGGGTTGAACTCGAACTTGTACTTGTTCGCGAGCTCGTCGTTCTTCCACTTGTCGTTGGTCGGGTAGTCCGCCCACGGGTACTGCGCCGGCGGCACCGGGACCGGCCAGATCGACTTACCGATCTTCTCCCGGTCCAGGCAGTAGTTGATCGCCCAGCGCATCTTCGTCTCCGAGATCACGCCCCGGGCCGGGTCGCAGTTCAGCCACAGCACCCGCGGGTTCGGGTCGTGGAACTGGGTGGTCTGCAAGGCCGGGTAGCCGGTGTTGCGCAGCTGCTTGGCGTGCTGCTCGTCCACTGAGCCGACGTCGAACTCCGCGCGCTCGAAGGCCAGCGACGCCTGGTCGAGCTGCTTCGACGTGCTCTGGTAGACGACGTACTGCGGCTTGACGTCGAGCTTGTCCTTGTTCCAGTAGTTCGGGTCCTTCTCCCAGACGAACATCTTCTGGTTCCGGATCGCCTGCTTCAGCTTGTACGGACCGCTGTGCACCGGCGGGTTGTCCTTGTACTTCGTCGGATCCTGCGACTTCCAGATGTGCTCGGGCATGATACCGAGCGGCGGACCGGCGATCGCGGAGATGAAGTTGTAGTGGAACCGTGGTGCCGGTTTCAGCATCTTCACCACCGCGGTCTGGGCGTCCGGGACCTCGATGTCCTTGACGAACTCCTTCAGCTCACCGCCACCGCCGAACAGGTCCGGACGATCCTTCAGCAGCATGATGGTGAACTTGAAGTCGTTCGCGCCCAGCGGCTGACCGTCGTTCCAGTGCGCCTTCGGGTCGAACTTGAAGGTCACCTCGGTGTGGTCGTCGTTGTACTTGTACTCGGTCGCCAGCCACGGCCGCATCTCGCCGTTGGCGAAGCTGAGGTAGAACAGCGGCTCGGTGCTGAGCTCGACGCCGGCGCCGCCGGGCGAGCCGTTCGGGATCATCCCGTTGAAGCTGTCGAAGACCGTGTACTCGACCTGGCCGACGATCACCGACTGGTCCCGTGGGACCGGGATGTTCGCCTTGCCGATCTGGATCGACTTGGTCGCGACGGGCTTGTTGTTGTTGGCGGGCTTGTCGGAGTACGACCCGCCACCACCGGAGCAGGCGGCCAGGAAGGCCGTCATCGCGGCCGCCGCACCTCCTCCGACCAGACTTCGTCGACTCAACTGATAGCGAACGACATCTTCGACATCTTCGAACTGCGGGCGCGGCGCTTCGTTCATGACGAAAGTCACCTCCGTTTCCGTTGCGCGGACAGGCTAGTCACCCACCGAGAGGTGCCACGGACTATAAGTAGCGTTGACAACGTTGGCAAGAGTTCATTGCCACGTTGGAAACATCAGGTCATATCCGCAGGCCAGTCGATATACCAACCTCTGACAACGATGTTTTGCTCTGTGTGATCAGTTGCGCCCTTGGTCCCGTCGTACGACGGCCTGTCTCGTCACACGCCGCGTCACACGGTGACGGGTTTGGATCGATCCGGGTGGCCAGATCCGGCCACCGAAGTGGTAGTGACTTCCAGGGGGAAACGACATGACGAGTACGGCCGTGGACTTCGAGGCGATCAAGGACAAGCAGCGAGCGGCATGGCAGACCGGCGACTATCCGCGGGTCGGCAACACCCTGCAGATCATCGCCGAGCTCCTGGTCGAGGCCGCCGACGTACGGGCCGGGCAGCGCGTCCTCGACGTCGCCAGCGGTCAGGGCAACGCGGCACTGGCAGCGGCCCGGCGGTTCGCCGACGCTACCGGTGTCGACTACGCGACGAATCTGCTGGAGCAGGGCCGCGAACGGGCCGCGGCCGAACACGTTCCGGTGACCTTCACCGAAGGCGATGCCGAGCAGCTTCCGGTCCCGGATCAAGCGTTCGATCTCGCGCTGAGCACGGTCGGGGTGATGTTCGCGCCGAACCACCAGCGTGCGGCGGACGAGCTGGTCCGCGTCGTCAAACCAGGCGGCAAGATCGCGCTGGCGAGCTGGACGCCGACCGGGATGATCGGCCAGTTGTTCAAGACGGTTTCGACCTGGGCACCGCTGCCGGCCGGGGTGCAGTCGCCGACGCTGTGGGGAACCGAGGCGCACCTGTTCGAGCTGTTCGGTAACCGGGTCGAGTGGACTTCGCTGACCAAGCGTGAGTACGTGTTCCGCTATCACTCTCCCGAGCACTTCGCCGACTGGTTCATGGACTTCTACGGGCCGATCACCCGGCTGGCCGGGACGCTGGACGGCGAGGACCACCGGCAGTTCGCGGCGGAACTTGCCGACGTACCGCGAGCGTTCGACTACGCGAACGACGGTACGGTCGCGGCCCGCGCGGAATACCTGGAAGCCGTTGGCGTCCGGCACTGACCGAACGCGGCCGCGGGGGCGACACTGGAGGTCTCACGCGAGGGGGTGAGATCTGTGCCGCTGATTCGCTTGCTCGGACCGCCGATGGTCGAGGCGCCGGGGCGCCAGCCGCGGGGGAGGAAGGCTTGGGGGCTGCTCGGCTATCTGTTGCTGGCCGAGCGGCCACCGAGCCGGCGCCGACTCGCCGAACTGTTCTTCGCCGACGCCGAAGATCCGCTGGGCGCGCTGCGCTGGACGTTGGCCGAGCTCCGTCGGGCGATCGGCGTACCGGATCTGCTCACCGGGGATCCGGTGGTGACCACGCTCGACGATGCGACGCCGGTGGATGTCCTGCGACTCGAGGAGGACTCCTTGCTGACGTCGGGGGGCGAGCTCTTGGAGGGCGTCGAGCTGGAGTCGTGTCCCGAGTTCGAGTCGTGGTTGCTGGTCGAGCGTCACCGGGTCGCGGGCGCGATCGAGGCCCGGCTTCGGCAGCGAGCGATCTCGTTGCTCGCTGCCGGTCGCGCCGCGGACGCGATTCCCTTTGCTGCACAGGCCGTTGCGGCCAACCCCCATGAACAGGGCAACCACGAACTCCTGGTCCGCAGCCTCGCGGCCTCCGGCGATCGGGCCGCAGCGCTGCGACAGATAGCGCTCTGTACGGATCTTTTCCGGCGTGAGCTGGGCGTTGAGGTCACGTCCTCGCTGCAGGAGGCCGCGACGCTCACTCCGGATCCGGCACCGCCTATGAGCGGCCGAGCTGCCGCGGTGAGCCAGCTCCAAGCGGGCCGGGCCGCGATCGTCGCTGGTGCTGTTGACGCCGGTCTGCAGTGTTTGCGTCAAGCGGCCGCGTTGGCCGTGCAGTGCCATGACAAGACGCTCGAAGCTCGAGCTCTCGCGGCCCTCGGCGGCGCTCTCGTGCACGCGATCCGCGGGCATGACGAGGAGGGCGCGATCGTCTTGCACGAGGCGTTGCTGGTCGCCGAGGAGGCCGGCGAACGGGCTACGTCAGTGCTCGCTCTGCGCGAGCTCGGCTTCATCGAGGTGCAGGCCGGGCGGCGGAGGACCGGCGAGGACTCGCTGACCAAGGCGCAAGCGCTGGCCGAAACCGATGCCGAACACGCCGCGATCCTTGGCGTTCGGGGTATGAATGCCTCCGACCGGTCCGACTATGCGGCCGCGTTCGAGCACCTCGGGGCTTCGGTCGAGCTCGCGGCCCGGTGCGGCGATCGCCGGCAGCAGGCGTGGTCGCTGTCCCTCGTCGGGCGCGCGCATTTGCTGCGTTCGGAGTACGACGAGGCCGCTTCGGCGCTGAACGAAACGCTCGACCTCGTACAGCAGGAACGCTGGATCGCCTTCCAGCCTTGGCCGCAAGCGCTCGCTGCCGAGCTCGACCTGTACGCCGGGAAGCTCGACACCGCCTTCGACGGGTTCGAACAAGCGTGGGCGTTGGGCTGCCAGTTGGGCGACCCGTGCTGGGAAGGTATGGCTGGTCGTGGTCTCGCTCTCCTGAACGCCAAGCGCGGTGACCATCCCGCGGCGGCGCAATGGCTCGACCTCGCCTTGACGCGAGCCAGCACCGAACCGGACCGCTACCAGTGGGTCCATGCCCACGTCCTGGACGCCGCGATCACCGAGGCCCTCGCCCGCTCCGACCACGAACGTGCCCGGATTCTTGCCGCTCAGCTCTCAGCACTGGCCGCCCGGTGCGACCTCCGCGAACTCCTGGTCCGCGCGCAGCTTCATCTCAGTCGCCTGGGAGATCCCCGGGCCGCGACCTCGGCCCGCACCCTCAGCACCACCATCGACAATCCTGCCTTGCACTCAGTCGTAGGCGGCGTCGGTCAGCAGTTCTGAGCTGCGGTCCGGTTCGTTCAGCACCGCACGGATCACGTGGCGCTGGTCCCAGCGGCCGCTCGCCCACGCCAGCGCCTTCGCCAGGCCGTCGAACGTGGCCGCGTGGGGAGCGCCCTCTGCATCCACCCACCACGACACCTCGACACCGTCGACCGTGAGCTCCTCGTGCTCCCACCACGTCGGCGGAACCTCGGGCACCAGCTCACGGACGATCGCCGGCACGTCGGCCGCCGTACCCGCACCGTCGATCTTGCCCTCGGCAACTTCCTGTGCCATCGGTACGTCGAAGAGATCGCTCAACCCGTCCGCCGCGGCGCCGGACGCCACCACGAAACCGCCGAGATCCGCGCGCTGCAACCACATCGGGCCGTCGACGACGACCGCATGACCCGCCTCGATCACGTGGGTCAGGCCGTCGTCCGCGAGGACCCGGACGTGCTCCGGAGCGTCGCCCGGGAAGAGCGACAGCGTGCCGAGGTGCCGCCAGAGACGCAACAGATCGCTCTCTTCCACCTCTCGTTCCGGCTCCGCCAGCCGTTCCAGCAGCAGACCGATGCCGTCGGCATCGAGATCGCCGACGTCGCGGACCAGACCGACGGCCGTCCGCACCTCGGGGTCGAGCCCGGCCGTCCACGGCGGAGCTTCGTCCAGGAACTGCGCCAGTACCGGCTCGGCCTCCGGATCGGCCCTTCCCGCCAAGGGTTCGCCGTCGTCCAGAAGCACCCGGTCGCGGATCCACCAGGCCGCGTACGACGGTACGCCGAGGGGACGGTCGTCCGGCCCCACGACGCGGACCTGGGTGACGAGTGCGCGGCGGAGATCCGGCGACGCACCGAGCAGTTCGAGGACGCGCGGCCAGGCGTCGTCGGTGATCCAGTCGAGATCCCGGATGGCCATCAGCTCGCCGACGGTCGCGCCGTACCGCGATCCGTCGGGCGCGACGTCGTACGCCCAGTCCTCGATGCCGTCGAGGTCTTTGAGTGCCTCGGGCAACTGATCGAGCGCGACGTCCGAGGCCGTGACGAGACCGAGTGATCCGAGGACGCCGACGGCCTCGAGTGCGGGTTGTCCGTAGCGATCGAGCAGCTCGCGGGCGACCGGCGCGACCTCCTCGTCGTCGAGGACTTCCTCGGCTCCCGATCCCGGGACGACGAGCGCGTTTGCCGGGACGAGGTCACCGTCGGCGTCGCGGAGTCCCAGGTCGGAAAGCCACCAGAGTCCCTCTGCTTGCGACGGGTCCGCGGCGACCAGGCTGAGGATCGCGTGCGCGATGGCATCGGGGTCGTCGGCCTCGATCGAGTGCTCGACGGCCGTGCGTACGGAACTGTCCTCGAGCAACGACCGCGGCGTCGCGGAGAGCGCTCCCAGCCTTTCCAGCGCCGGGTCGACGGCTTCCGGGTGGACTACCCGTACGCCGTACTCCCCGAAGGCGGCGAGGATGTCGGTGGGGATCTCCGGACCCGGCAGCAGCAGACCGCGGGCGCCGCGGACGAGCCGGCCGTCGGCGAGCGGGACGGGCAGGGTGCCGAGAGACTCACGGAGCAAGGCATCCGTCACCATGCCGGCCAGCGAGGAGTAAAGGGTGCGCCACCACTCGGGCGCCTCGTCCGCAGCCACTCCCCCGAGCTGATCCACCACCTCAGCCAGCTCGAGCCGCCGTACGTGGAGCGCGTCCAACGCCGGCCGATCCTGTCGCGTCGACCGGATCAACCCTCGCACGATCGGCGCGAGGACAGCGTTGAAGGAGTCGTCCGCGCCCTCGACGACCACAGCATCAAGCGGCCGCAGGAGACCGCGATCCTCGACCGCCGGCACCATCGGCGTACCCGGAAGCACGGTGAGGATCTCGTCCCGGATCGCCCGATCCAACGCCCCCGCCGCCAGACCGGTCGGCACAAGATGCAGCACGTCGGCCTCATCCTCGGCCCGCTTCCGCAACAGCCCCCCGTAGGCCACCCCAGCTTCCCGCACAACGCGATCCGCCAAGGCTCCCTTCGCCACATGCCTCCGCGTGGGATCCAACGGAAAACTTGCCAACAGCAACGCAGGCAGCGACAACGCCTCGTCGGTCGGCGTCGGTGCCTGGACCACGCCTGGAAGCCGAGTGGTGTGATCACGCGGGAGTGCCCAGACGACTGACCAGCTTGGCCTGGTGCGTTCTTCGGTGGGGCGGTCGGCGAGGAGTCGTTCGCGTTCTTGCTCGTCGAAGACTCCGGCGGCGCGGTGGACCCACCAGCGGGACTCGGCGTCGGCGAGGACCCTTCGGCTGTCCTCGGTTTCGATCTCGATGCGTTCGAGACCCGGCAGCGCGAGCAGGAGCGCATCGCCGGCCTCGTCCAGCAGGCGGCGGACGAGTGCGGCCGCGGCCTCGTTCCGCAGTGGCAGGATCACCGCGGTGTCGTACCCCTCCGGCGGCTCACCTTCGGCCTCGAACGGCAGCCGCAGCACCGGCACCTGACCGTCCCGCCGGCGTACTTCGGTGTCGAGCCCGGCCGACCCGAGTCCGGCAATCGCGGCCGCCGTGTCCGCCTTCGAGAACCGCACCCCACCCGTCCGCGACAGGATCACCGGCTCGTCGGTCACCGCGAGTACGGCGGAGAACCCCACGCCGAACCGCCCGATCGTCGGCTCGTCCCGCTTCGCCGAAGCACGCAGCGTGGCGAGTGACTCGACGCCGTCGGCCGACAACGGCGTACCCGTGTTGGCGACGACCAGCGTGCTGCCACGGAACTCGTACAGGACGCGTCCCGGCACACCAGCCCGCGCGGCCGCATCGGCAGCGTTCTGGGCGAGTTCGATCACGAGCCGATCGACGTACCCACCGAGCGCCAGGTCCTCCTCGGCGTTCGCGTCCTCCCGGAACCGCACCGGCGCCGCCGACCACCCGGCCAGCACCCGCTCGCGAATCCCCGCCGTACCGAACCCGTCGTCACTCACCGGTGCAGTATGCCCCACCCGTCGAGGTGGCAGGTCGCGGATATCGTGGTGCGGTGATCTCACCCGGAAGTCGGTACGTCGCCCTCGGCAGTTCCTTCGCGGCCGGGCCGGGAATCGACCCGATCGTGCATGCGCCGGCGGGCCGATCGGGCAACAACTACGCGCACCTGGTCGCGGCGGAGCTCGGCCTGGAGCTGACCGACGTCACCTACTCCGGCGCGACCACAGCACACGTCCTCGACACCCGGCAGGACGAGGCCGCCCCGCAACTCGACGCCGTCACCGCGGACACGGCGCTCGTCACGATCACGGTCGGCGGCAACGATCTCGAGTACGTCGGGACCTTCATCCGCGGAAGCTTCCTGAACACGTTGGCCAAGCCCGCCACCATCCTCGGCCGCCGCGTCGCGAACCGGATCCGCGCGCGGGTCAGTTATCTCAAGGACGAGGCGGCGTACCAGGCGGTCGCGGATTCCCTGGTCACCGTGGTCGAGAACGTTCGGGAGCGGTCTCCGGGCGCCCGCATCCTGCTGGTCGACTACCTGAGTCTGGTCGGCCCGAGTACCCGGCCGCGTCTCGACGTACCGCTGAACGAGGAACAACTGCCGAGCGTCGCGATGATGGCCGACGGCCTGGCCGCGGCCTTCGCGAAAGCCGCGGCCAGCACAGGCGTCGAGCTGATCGCGGCGTCGGCCGCGAGCCAGGATCACGCGATCGGCTCGGCCGAACCGTGGACGACCGGGTTCACCCTGCGCCCACCCAGCCTGGGCGGCGTCGTGCCGTACCACCCGAACGCGGCCGGCATGCGCGCCGTCGCCGACCTGGTCGTGCGAACGCTGCGACGATGACCGAACAGGTGCGCCAGGCAACGGAGTCGGACGTCGATACGGCCGTCCTGACGCTGACGCGGGCGTACGAGGACTACCCGATGACCCGGGCCGGGCTCGATCCGGACGACTACCTCACCCGGCTGACGCAGTACAACCGCCGCGTCCTCACCGGCATCGGCCTGCCGTACGGCCAGGTCTGGGTCACCGACGACGTCAGCGCCGTCGCCATCTGGACCACCCCGGCCACTCCCCCGGATGCCTTCTCGCAGCACGCGGAGGTCTTCAGCGAGTTTGCCGGATCACGCGCATCGCTCGCCGCCGAGTACGGCCAGGCGATGGGCATCTTCCGCCCGCGCGTTCCGCTGTGGCTCCTCGCGATCCTCGGCGTCGATCCCGACCGCCAACGCCAAGGCCTGGGCCGGGCGGTCGTCACACCCGGCCTCGCTGCCGCGGACCGCGCGCATCTGCCGGCGTTCCTGGAGACTCAAGACCCCTCGAACCTCATGTTCTACGAGTCTCTCGGCTTCACCACCATCGCCGAGCTGCAACTCCCCCACGACGGCCCGATGCACTACGCCCTCTACCGCCCACCCGCCTGAGCCACCCGTTCGTACGCGCGTCAGGACCGGGTGTGGACGTATGGCGTCGTGGTGGTGACGGCCAGGAAGCCGAGCCGCTGGAGGATCGGGGAGCTGTCGTCGGAGGCGTCGACGTGGAGGTACTTGTAGCCGAGTTCCGCGGCGCGGGCGGCTCGGACTGCGACCAGGGCCTTGTAGATGCCTTTGCCCCGCCACTCCGCGAGGGTTGAGCCGCCCCAGAGACCGGTGAACTCGGTGCCCTTCTTGTAGACGGCCCAGGCGGCGGACACGACTTCACCGTCGGCTTCGGCGACGTAGATGTCGGTCAGGCCCGTGGCGTGGCGGCGCTCGAGGTCGTCGGCGAGCCAGGACCAGTTGTCGTTCCAGACCGTCGACTCCATCGCGGCGATGCGCTCGAAGTCCGCCCGGTCGCCGGCGAGACGGATCGTGACGCCGTCGACGGACTCACGGCTGCGCAGTCGCTCGACGATGTCGGCGCTCTCGGCGACGAGAACGGTCTCCTGCTCCTCGGGCTCGAACCCGGCAGCGCGGAGCCGCTCCGGCAGGTCGGCCGGCTTGTCGTGACCGCGCAGCTTCCACTCGACCGCCTGGCCCCTCGCGGAGAAGAAGTCCCGCTGCCGCGCGATCAACGCGTCGATCTCGGCACTGTCGAGCCCGTCGAGAGAGCGGTAGCTGACGAACCCACGGCTCGGGTACTCGACCCGGATCACCGGCCCGTCCATACTCGTCGGCACGTCCGCGCTCTCACTCGTCCCCCGCAGCTGGTCGTCGTACACCGCCAGCAGTTGCCGGGCCTGCTCGTCCTTCGAAGCATCAGTCACGGGACGACCCTTACATGCGCGGGTTCCACTCCGCGCCCCATTTCGTCGTACTCACGCCGGAGTCTCAGCTCTGCCGGGCGTCCTTGACGAACACGATCCCGTCATTGCCGGTCAGTTGCGCCGGGTCCAGCGGGGCATAGCCGTACCACGGGGACAAGCGGGGAGCGAGTGTCACGTCGCCGAGTATGGCGGCCAGTCGGCGGGAGTCGACGACGAACTGATCCTCGGAGAGCGCGTACAGGAGTCCTTCGATGGTGCTCGGAGGCGGGGTGTCCACTCCCTGGTGGCGGATCGTGCCGAGGGCCGTAGCCAGGAAGGCGTACCCCTCTCCGAGTTGCGCGCTGACGATCGCGCCGGCGCTCCACCACTCCACCGGCAGGTTGCCCATCCGCATGGTGCTCTTGTCCCGCTGGAGGTGGCCATTGTGGGCGTTCACCAACGCCGGGCCGCGTTCGGCGAGAGCGAGCAGGTTGGCGGCCATCATCGAGTCCCGTACCCCGAGCAGCCACGCCATGCGGTTTGGTGACGCGTCGGCCATCCAGAAGTGGTAGCGCAGCAGTCCGGCAGCAGTACGCCCGTACAGGCGTGCTCGGTCCCAGTCGTCCGGTGCGGACGTCGCGATCAGCTGTGGTGTGTACGCGTCGAGCAGAGCCACCAGGTCGTCTGCGAGCAGCCGGAGCTCTTTGGCCTCGGACGTCTGCCCAACGGACTGGGATGGGTCCATCATCGCGGCGGGGTTGGTCCACTGGTCGTCGGCGCCGAGCAAGTGGTCGAGCGTCTCCGCGGTGCACGGGAGCAGGTCGGCGTCCACCCTGGCAGCGAGGTAGGCGTGTAGTGCGGTGAGCGCCTGCCTGGGGCTCGCGGCGCCGGTGATCTCCAGCGGGCCGTCGAACCCGGCGAAACGCAGTTGCTCGGAAGCGGGCCGGTCCTCGTTGTACTCGCGCATCCAGCGCACCAGCTCGCGGTTGCCCGGGAAGGCGCCCCACTCGTGGCTGAAGCCGCGCTCCCTGACCTCGTCGAGGACGCCCGTACCCGAGGTGACGTACTCGTCCACGACCAGGCCCATCAGGCAGTCGCTCTCGATCGCGATCGTCCGGTAGCCCTCCCGCTCGACGAGTTCCCGGAAGAGCTCGTTGCGCAACTCGAGCAGCACGCTCTCGCCATGGGTCGGCTCGCCCAACGCGAGCAACCGCGGCCTCGCTGGGAGCAACCTCATGACGGTAGCAGCGTCGACGACATGGACGGCGTCTGTGATGTCAGCACTCATAGCCTCAACGCTATCGTTGAACCATTGACTGAAGACTTCTCGACGATCTATCAGCACCACTGCAGTGCGAAACCTTCAAAGCCACGCACGCCTGCACATCCAGTTTCTGCTAACGGGCCTCCTCCGCTTGGCTTGACGCATGCCGATATGGGCATATGATGGCGTCATGGCACGAGCAGCGACGACGTCGGACGTCTTCAACGCGATCGCCGAGCCGCAGCGCCGGGACATCCTGGTGCTGCTGCGGGCGGGTGAGCGGCCGGTGACGGAGTTGGCCCGCGAGCTCGGGATGACCCAGCCGGGTGCGTCCAAACACCTGCGGGTGCTCCGGGAGGTCGGGTTGGTGCGGGACCGCAAGGCAGGCAAGCAGCGCCTGTACGGTCTTGACGCCCGCGGGCTGCGACCGATCCACGAGTGGACCGGTGGGTTCGAGCGGTTCTGGAACGAGAGTTTCGACCGGCTGGACACCTACGTGCAGGACCTCAAGCAGACACGGATCGAGGAGTAGCGGATGAGCGCGACAGAACAAGGAACGCCGGCTCAGTCGGCGACGGCGGACCGGGAGATCGTGATCTCCCGGGTCATCGACGCCCCGCGGGAGCTGGTGTTCGAGGCGTTCACCGAGACCCGGCACCTGTCGCGGTGGTGGGGACCGGAGGGGTTCAGCACCACCACGCGGTCCTTCGAGTTCCGCGTCGGCGGGGCGTGGGACTTCGTGATGCACGGACCGGACGGGACGGACTACACCGAGTGGATCTCCTGGACCGAGATCACTCCACCGGAGCGGATCGAGTTTCTGCACGGTGAGTCCCGCGGCGACCCGAACGCCTTCGAGTCGGTCCTGACCTTCGGGCCCGACGGTGCGGCGACCCGGATCGAGATGCGCACGGTGTTCCCCACCAAGGAGCTGCGCGACGAGGCGGTCGACAAGTACCACGCGGTCGAGGGCGGCCGGCAGACGCTGAGCAACCTGGCTACGTACGTCACCGAGATTGTTCGGAAGGGAGTTGAGGGCTGATGGCCGGAAAGGTGTTCTTCGGCGTGTCGATGTCGCTGGACGGTTTCATCGCGCCCGAGTCCCCCGAGGAGCTGATGGGGCAGCAGTGGATGGAACTGCAGCAGTGGATCTTCCCGCTGCGGTTCTTCCGGGAGAACCTGAAGCTCGGCGAGGGCGGCGAGGAAGGGCGCGACAACGACATCGCGCGGGAGACGTTCGAGCGCACCGGCGCGAGCGTGATGGGCAAGCGGATGTTCGACGCCGGCGAGAAGATGTGGCCGGAGGAGGCGCCGTTCCACACGCCGGTCTTCGTCGTGACGCACACCAAGCGTGACCCGTGGGAGCGGCCGGGCGGCACGACTTTCCACTTCGTCAACGACGGCATCGAGACCGCGCTCGATCAGGCCCGCGAGGCCGCCGGCGACCGGGACGTGCGCATCGCGGGCGGCGGCGCGACGATCCTGGAGTACGTGAACGCCGGCCTGGTCGACGAGTTCTCGATCGCGCTGTCCCCCGTGCTGTTCGGCTCCGGAATCCGCCTGTTCGAGGGTGTGGACGCGGGCCGCGTGGCCTTGGAGCAGGTCCGCGCCGAGCCGACGCAGCGAGTGACCCACCTGACCTACGCAGTCCGAGAGCGGTAGCTGTCTCGACCTCAGCGCTCCCCCGCCGAGTCGGTTCGCAAGCTGGCGAACCAGAAGCGCCAGCTGCTGTGACTGCGGGCCGGCTTTGCGTGGTTGTTGGTGCGGCCGCGGCCGGCGGGCTCGCTGAGGCCGTGTTTGTGTTCGCGGTTGTTGTTGGCGAAGTGGCTCAGCGACACCATCAGGTTCAGCGGTTCCATCGGTCTGTCCTCCGGTTGCTCGGTGCGTACAACCAGAGGTCGGACCAGATCGGCCGAACTTGACATACCGCGCTAAGAATCCTTCTCGGTGATCAGGACCAGGCGCCGGAGAAGCTGGTCGAGACGAGTTCGGTCGGTCGCGGGCAGGTGGTGGATCAGCTCCTCCTCGACTCGCAGGATGTCGCCGATCCCCCGCTCCCAGAGCTCGCTGCCGGCGCGGGTCAGCGTGGCGACGACCTTGCGGCGGTCGTCGCGGTCGTGCGTGCGCTCGACGTACCCACGTCGCTCGAGAGCGTCGAGCCGGTTGGTCAGCGCCGCCGGCGACATACCGAGCTGCCTGGCCAGCTGGCCCGGCGTCGCGCGGTACGGCGTACCGCCGCGACGGAGCATGTGGAGCGTCTTGAATTCCCACAGCTGCAGCCCGTACGCCGCCAGCACGGCCTCCCGCCGGCGTTCGAGATACCGCGTCAGGACCTGCAGGCGGACGGTGATGCCTTCGACGTCGCGGTCGAGATCGTCCAGCTCTCCGGCCCAGAGGTCCACGTGCGCATCCACGAAATCCTTCACCCGTCCAACTTTTCAGCCAGTGAAGCTTAGTTGTCAAATATTTCGATGTCGAAATACCGTTGAGCCATGAGCCACCTTGCAGCCGCCGCTGCCGTCACGGCAGCCACCCACTTGATGCGCGCCGGCCAGTGGACCGCCGCCACCGACCTGTTGACCGCCCTCCAGACCGACGATCCCGCCGAGCGGGCCGAACTCGCCCTGGCGCTCGCCGAGGTCACCGTCGACCAGGACTTCGGTCACCAGACCGACCACGCGCCGGCCGCTCTCGCCGCCGCCGAAGACGCCGCCGACGCCGTACTCAATGGATCGTGGGACCTGTCGATGCTGAAATTCCGGAAGGACTACTCGATCGCGCTGTCCCAGTCAGGTGATCGAGATCTCCGCGAGCGCGCGCTGACGCTCATCGAGGAGGCTCCGGACGAGGCCCGGCGGGGCACGGCCAGATTCTGGGCCGGTGTGATGGCCGACAACGTGTACGAGCGGCCCGCGGAGGCCGTCGAGCACTACGAGGCCGCATTGGAGTTGGGTGAGAAATGCGACGACGAGTTGCTGATGGCGCAAGCGCTTCGGCATCTCGGGCACCACGCCCACACTGCCGGCGATCTGGCGCTCGCGCGGATGCAGTGGGAGCGGTCGACCGATCTGCTGCAGAAAGTCGGTCACCTGCGCCCCACGCTCGCACAGCAGACCGCCCTCGCGGTCCTGATGCGCGACGAAGGTGATGCCGCGGGATCACGGGCTTTGGCGACCGAGGTCAACCGGTGGGCAGGTCAGCTGGGCATCCCGTTCATCGTCCAGGAGACTGCCGAACTCATGGCCTGAGCGGTACGGCGAACTCCGCGGGGACGCCGGCGCTGAAGGCCGCATGGTCCGGTGGGCGGTCGGGCGGGGTGAGGCCCACGGATCTGAGCAGGACGTCGGCGTCCAGGGACGTGAGGTTCGCGGCGTGGAGGATCCACGGCGGGTGGTGGTTCGGGAGGTACCAGGTACGGCCGGCGCGGCGGACGTGCAGACCCCAGCGCGCGGTGAGGAAGTCCTCCAGCGGGCCGATCGGGAGTCGCGCGCCCATGTCGACGCCGACTGCAGCTTCCACGTGATCGCCTGATCGACGCAGGGTCGAGGTGTAGGTGTGGTGATCGCCGTTGCGTTCATGATGCATGCGGGCCCAGCGGTACGGGAGGCCGAAGACGGTTCGGGCCGCGGTGACCACGGCCAGGCGGTTGGCGTCGAGGCTGAGGAAGACGACGCCGCGGCGGCCGGTGGTGTCGATGGAGTACAGGCGGATGTTCGTTTCGAGGAACGAGCCTAAGTACGGTACGGCGGGACCGTGGGGCAGGCCGGTGTCGGCCATGCGGAACGGGATGAGGCCGACGTACGTGCGGCCCTCGAACGTGTCCGGGTGGGTGTCTGGTGGGAAGAAGTGCGCGACCTCGGCCGGGTCGACGGCCCAGTGCAGGAAGGTGAGATCCAGCCAGCGCTGTCGCAGGATCCGCGGTCGCTTGAGGTCAGGCGCAGCCGGCCACGTGGCGTCCAAGAGTCAGTCAGCGGTTGGGTGGACTTCGCAGGTTGGTTTGCCGTCGTTCAGTTCGCAGACGAGGTACGGCGTACTGTCCGGCTCCCCCGGGCGCCACGGCATGACCGCGTCGCCGCTGAGTAGCGCGTCGAGGGTCTGGAGTTCCGGGTCGCGTTGCTCGGCGTGATGGCGGTACCCGGCCGCGCCAAGCGCCAGAGCGATCGCCATCCCGAGCAGGTTCACCTCGGTCGGCTCCTCCGGAATCACTGCGTCCGCAGCCGGCTCGAGCTTGATGCCGTGTTCCGGGACCTCGACGATGCGCGCGACGTACCTGCCAGCAGTCATGCCACCGAGAGTAGCTCCAGAGGTCAGCAACTGTCCGCCACTGCGAGCCCTGGAGGTCCCCGAGCTCGTGGTCGGGGAACTCCAGGACTCCTTCACCGGGTATCAGGACGAGAAGGCGGCGTCGAACGAAGCGGTCGGCGGGTCGAAGGCGAGGGAGCGGACGAACTGGACGGCCTCGGCGGCGCCGACCAGGCGGTCCATGCCGGCGTCCTCCCATTCGACTGAGATCGGGCCGTCGTACCCGATCGTGTTCAGCATCCGGAAGCACGCCTCCCACGGGACGTCGCCGTGGCCGGTGGACACGAAGTCCCAGCCGCGGCGCGGGTCGCCCCAGGCGAGGTGCGAACCCATCCGGCCGTTGCGGCCGTTGCCGACCTGGCGCTTCGCGTCCTTGCAGTCGACGTGGTAGATCCGGTCCTTGAAGTCCCACAGGAAACCGACCGGATCGAGGTCCTGCCAGACGAAGTGCGAAGGATCCCAGTTCAGCCCGAACGCCGGGCGGTGGCCGATCGCCTCCAGGGTCGCGGTCGTCGACCAGTAGTCGTACGCGATCTCCGACGGGTGCACTTCATGGGCGAAGCGAACCCCGACCTCGTCGAACACGTCCAGGATCGGGTTCCACCGGTCGGCGAAGTCCTTGTACCCAGCCTCGATCATCGCCGGCGGGACCGGCGGGAACATCGCGATCGTCTTCCAGATCGACGATCCGGTGAAACCGACGACGACGTCGACGCCGAGCGCGCGAGCGGCCCGGGCGGTCGTCTTCATCTCCTCGGCGGCGCGCTGCCGGACGCCCTCGGGGTCGCCGTCGCCCCAGATGTGCGCCGGCAGGATCGCCTGGTGCCGCTGGTCGATCGGGTCGTCGCAGACCGCCTGCCCGAGCAGGTGGTTCGAGATCGTCCAGACCTTCAGGTTGTACTTCTCCAGGATGTCGCGACGGTCGCGCACGTACGCCTCGTCCTCGGCAGCACGCCGTACGTCGAGATGGTCACCCCAGCAGGCGATCTCCAGCCCTTCGTACCCCCAGGACGAGGCCAGCCGGGCCACCTCCTCGAACGGCAGGTCGGCCCACTGGCCGGTGAACAACGTGATCGGTCGAGCCATGTCCTTCTCTCCTCGGTCGAACAGTTTCTCTTGTACGACGGTCACCGGCAGCCGGAGCGACATGCGGTGCGGGGAGGATCTTGCGCCCGCTACGGGCAGATATCCTCCCCGAACCCGCGCCGGACGCCGTACGCCGTACGCCGTACGCCGTACGCCGTCAGCGGACGCCGAGCAGGTGCTCCATCGCCAGCTGGTCCAGCCTTTCGAACCCGAGACCGCGCTCGGCCAGCGCCTCCCGGTCGTACTTCTCGTTGCGCAGATCCGCCAGCGACTCACCCTCGGCCAGGGTGGGCTCCGACAGTTCCGCGACCCGTGCGGCGGCCAGCGCCTCCGCGACCTCGGGGTCGGCGCGGAACGCCTGCACCTTGTCGCGCAGGATCAGGTAGTTCCGCATGCAGCCGCGGGCGGTTTCCCAGACACCGTCCTCGTCCTCGGTCCGCGGCGGCTTGTAGTCGAAGTGGACGTACCCGTCGTACGCCGGGTGGCTGCCGGCTCCCTGGAGCACGTCGACCGTCCAGAAGGCCTCCCGCAGGTTCCCGGCACCGAACCGCAGGTCCTGGTCGAATCGCGGACCGTGCTGCCCGTTGAGGTCGATGTGGTACAGCTTCCCGTGCCACAGCGCCTGGGCAATGCCGTGCGCGTAGTTCAGGCTGGCCATCTGCTCGTGCCCGACCTCGGGGTTGATGCCGACCAGCTCGGGGTCCGCGAGATCGTTGATGAAGGCAATCGCGTGCCCGATCGACGGCAGCAGGATGTCACCGCGCGGCTCGTTCGGCTTCGGCTCGATCGCGAAGCGGATGTTGTAGCCCTGCTCCCGCACGTACGCGCAGAGCAGGTCCATCGACTCCTTGTACCGGTCGAGCGCGGCCCGCACGTCCTTCGAACCGCCGGACTCGGCGCCCTCACGCCCGCCCCACAGCACGTACGTCGTCGCCCCGAGCTCGGCCGCGAGGTCGACGTTGCGGAGCACCTTCGCCAGGGCGTACCGCCGGACCTGGCGATCGTTGGCGGTCAGGCCACCGTCCTTGAAGACCGGGTGGCTGAACAGGTTCGTGGTCATCATCTCGACGCCCAGACCGGTGTCGGCCAGGGCCTTGGTGAAGCGCTCGAGCACCTGCCCGCGGGTGGCGTCGTCGGGGACGACGTCGTCGTCGTGGAACGTGACCGCCGCGGCGCCGAGCTCCGCGAGCTTCTCGACGGCGTGGACCGGGTCCATCGCCGGACGGACCGCCGTACCGAACACGTCGACGCCTTGCCAGCCGACGGTCCACAGACCGAAGGAGAACTTGTCGTCCTTGGTCGGGGTGTAGCTATTCATTCGGGGATCTCCTGCCATTGTCGTGAAGCCGAACTGGCCTCGACCGCGGCCAGCACCCGCTGGACGCGCAACCCGTCGGCGAAGGACGGGACCGGATCGGCGTCTTCGGCGATCGCGGTGACCAGGTCGACGACCTGATGGGTGAACCCGTGCTCGTAACCGAGCAGGTGGCCGGGCGGCCACCACGCCTCGACGTACGGGTGGGCGGACTCGGTGGCGAGGATGCGGCGGAAGCCTGCTGTCCTCGCGTCTTCGGTTGCGTCGTAGAAGTGCAGGAGGTTCATGTCCTCGAAGTCGAAGGCCAGGCTGCCCAGGCTGCCGTTGATCTCGATCCGGATCGCGTTCTTCCGGCCGGTGGCGAAGCGGGTCGCCTCGAAGACGCCGAGCGCGCCGGACCGGAAGGTCGCCAGGAACACCGCGGCGTCGTCGACCGTGACCGGTCCGCGTTCGGTGCCCGCCGTACCGGCCAGGCCGGAGTGCTCGGCGGCGACCGGGCGCTCCTTGACGAACGTCTCCAGCCGGGCGCTCACCTCGCCGATGGTGTCACCGGTGATGTACTGCGTCAGGTCGATGATGTGGGCGCCGATGTCGCCGAGTGCGCCGGAGCCGGCCTTCTCCTTGTCCAGCCGCCAGGACAGCGGCGCCTCCGGGTCGGCGATCCAGTCCTGCAGGTACTGCGCGCGGACGTGCCGGATGGTGCCGAGCTTGCCCTCGGCAACGAGCTGGCGGGCCAGCCCGATCGCCGGCACCCGGCGGTAGGTGAACCCGACCATCGACCTGATCCCCTTGGCCGCGGCCGCCTCGGCCGCGGCGGTCATCGCCTCGGCCTCCTCGACCGTGTTGGCCAGCGGCTTCTCGCACAGGACGTGCTTGCCGGCCTCCAGAGCGGCGATCGCGATCTCGGCATGGCTGTCGCCAGGCGTGCACACGTCGATCAGCTGGATGTCGTCCCGGCCGAGCAGCTTGCGCCAGTCGGTCTCGGTCTCCTTCCAGCCGAGTTTCGTCGCGGCCGCCTGGACGGCCTCGGCGTTGCGGCCGCAGAGCACGTTCATTGCGGGATCCAACGGCAGGTCGAAGAAGCGCGGTGCGCTCCGCCAGGCCTGCGAATGGGCCGCGCCCATGAACGCGTAGCCGATCAGGCCGATGCCCAGGTTCGTCATTGTTCTCCCTTAGCTCTCAAATGCTGTGGGCAGGTACTGGTCCACGTTGTCGTTGGTGACCACCGGTGCGTACAGCTGCACCGTGCGCGGCACCTCGACCTCCACCAGGTCGCCGAGGGCCTTCTTCTGTACTAGCAGACGGGCCAGCCGGACGCCGTCCGCACCCTGTGTGGACGGGTAGATGACGGTGGCCTTCAGCAACGAGTTGCCGGACTTGATGTCCCGCATCACGTTCGCCGAGCCGGCCCCGCCGACCACGAAGAACTCCTTGCGTCCGGAGTTCTTGATCGCGGCCATCACGCCGACACCCTGGTCGTCGTCGTGGTTCCAGATGGCGTCGATCTTCGGCGCCGCCTGGAGCAGGTTGGCCGCGGCCTTCTCACCGGACTCGACGGTGAACTCGGCGGCGACCCGGTTGCTCACCTTCAGCCCGCAGTCGGCCAGCGCCTCCTTGAAGCCGCGGCTGCGGTCCTGGGTCAGCGGCAGCGAGTCGATGCCGGCGATCTCCGCGACCACCGCGTCCTTCTTGTCCTTCAGTTGCTGGCAGACGTACGTACCGGCCGAGACGCCCATGCCGTGGTTGTCGCCGAGGACTGTCGTCCGGGCCGCGAACGAGCTGTCGAACTCGCGGTCCACGTTGACGACGGTGATCCCGGCCTCCATCGCCTTGATCGCCACCGGGGTGAGCGCCGCGCCGTCGAACGGCAGCAGCACGATCGCGTCGACCTTCTGGTTGATGAACGTCTCCACCTGGCTGATCTGCAGGTTCACGTCGTTGGTGCCCTCGGCGACCAGCAGCTCGACGTCGGAGTACTTCTTCGCCTCCGCCTGGGTCGCCTTGGTGATGGAACCCATCCAGCCGTGGTCCGCGGCCGGCGCGGAGAAGCCGATCCGGACCTTCTTGCCTGGTTCGTCGTTCTTGCCAGCGGCAACCGCCTGAGTCGCGGTTCCGTTGCTTTCCTCGGCCTTCGGGGTGTTGCTGGTACAGGCGGCGAGCGCGAGCACGCCGAGACCAGCGATGGCTAGGCTGATCATGGAACGGGCGGGACGTACGGACATCGTTGTCCTCCTTGTCATGAGCTGGTGGTGCGGGCGGCCAGACGCTGCTGCAGAAGGACGGCGATCACGATGATCAGGCCCTTGGCCACCGACTGAGCGGAGATGCTCAGGTTGTTCAGGGTGAACACGTTGTTCAGGGTGGTGAAGATCAGTACGCCGAACACCGTGCCGACGATCGTTCCCCGGCCACCGGACAGCAGGGTGCCGCCGATCACCACGGCCGCGATCGCGTCCAGTTCGTACAACTGACCATGGGTCGAGCTGCCGGTCGTCGTCCGGGCCATCAGCATCACCGCGGCGATACCGCAGCACAGCCCGGCCAGCACATACAGGGCGACGGTGTGACGCTGCACCTTGATGCCGGCCAGCCGGGCCGCCTCGGCATTGCCGCCGACGGCGAAGGTCCGCCGGCCGAAGGTGGTCCGGTTGAGCAGAACCCAGCCGGCGGCGGCGACCAGCAGGAAGATCCAGACCAGCACCGGTACGCCGAGCAGCGAGCCGCCGAAGAAGTCGACGAACGAGTTGACCGTGATGATCTGGGTCTTCCGGTCGGAGATGATCTCGGCCAGACCGCGAGCGGCCGCCAGCATCGCCAGCGTCGCGATGAACGGGACCACCTTGCCGTAGGCAACCAGCAGTCCGTTCACCAGGCCACACGCCGAACCGACCACGAGCGCCGTACTGACCATCAAGATCCAGTGGTAGTCGGCCGCCAGTTGCTGGGTGGCGAGCGTGGTCGCCCAGACCGACGAGAGCGCAACCATCGCGCCGACCGACAGGTCGATGCCACCACCGGTGATCACGAACGTCATGCCGACGCTGACCACACCGATCACCGCGGCCAGCCGCAGGATCGTCAGCACGTTGGCGCCGGTCGCGAACGTGTCGCCCGCGGTGACCACGCCGACGATGCACAGCAGGACCAGCGCCACCACCAGGCCGAGGTTGCGTCCGGCACCGGTCCTCAGCAGGTTCGTGGAGCGTTGGGCCGCCGGCTGCGTGACAGTTGCCTGCGTCGAGGCAGTCTCCGAGGGTGCGATGTCCTCACTCATCACACGGCACTTCCTTCCATCACCAGGTCGAGAACCTGGTGTTCGTCGATGTCTTGCGCGGGCCCGGTGTGGACGGCACGCCCCTCCCGCAGTACGACGACCCGGTCGGCCAGGCCGAGCACTTCCTCGACCTCGCTGGAGACCAGCACGATCGCGACCCCGTTCGCGGCCAGCTTGCGAATCAACGCGTAGATCTCCGACCGCGCGCCGACGTCGACGCCCCGCGTCGGTTCGTCGAGCAGCAGCACGCGGCAGTCCCGCAGCAGCCAGCGGGCCAGCACGACCTTCTGCTGGTTGCCGCCGGACAGGTTGCGCACGGGATGGTCCACGCCGGCCGGGCGAACGTCCAAGGCGGTCGTGAGCTCCGCGGCGGCCTCACGCTCGGCTCCTCGGTTCAGGAATCCCCCACGGGCGAACCGTTGCAGGCTGGATGCCGTGATGTTCTTGTACACGGCCTCGTCGAGCAGCAGCGCCTGACTCTTCCGCTCCTCCGGCGCCAGCCCGACCCCGGCCTTCACGGCGGCCTGCACCCGTCCCGGCCGCAGTTCCACCCCGTCGACCTTGACCGATCCGGTCGCGGCCCGGCGAGCGCCGTACACGGTCTCGAGTACTTCGGAACGCCCGGAGCCGACGAGTCCGGCCAGGCCGACGATCTCACCGGCGCGGACGGTGAACCGGATCCCGGCGAACTCGCCCGGCCGGGTCAGGTCATCCACGTCCAGTACGACGGGCGCTGTACTGAGGATCTCCTGACGGGGCGGGAAGACGTACTCGATCGAGCGGCCGGTCATCAGCCGGATCAGTTCCTTCGTGGGGGTCTCGCGGGCGTCGAGACCGGTGGCGACGGTCGCGCCGTCCTTCAGCACGGTGACGCGGTCGCCGATCTGACGGATCTCCTCGAGCCGGTGCGAGATGTAGACGACGGCCACGCCGCGCTCGGTGAGGCCGCGGATGACGCGGAACAGGTTCGCGACCTCTTCGGGATCGAGGACCGCGGACGGCTCGTCCATCACGATCAGGTGCGCGTCGCGGGAGAGCGCACGGGCCATGCTGACCACCTGCTGACCGGCCGACGGCAGCGAACCGACCGACCGGTGCACCGGGATCTCGCCATGACCGAGGCCGCGCAGGATCTCGCGGGCCCGGGTCGATGCCTCGTGCCGGCGGCTGAAGCCGTAGCGGGCCGGCTCGTGCCCCAGAAAGATGTTCTCGGCAACGGTCAGGTCGGGGACCAGGTCGAGCTCCTGGTAGATCGCCGCGATCCCGCGGTCGATCGCCGCGGTCGGGCTGTTCAGCTGGACCTCTTCGCCGTTGATGTGGATCGTGCCGGCGTCGGGCTGGTGCGCGCCGGTCAGCACGCGGATCAGCGTGGACTTGCCGGCGCCGTTCTGCCCGAGCAGGCAGTGCACCTCACCGGCGCGGACGTCGAGGTCGACACCGTCGAGCGCCCGTACGCCCGGGAACTCCTTGACGATGCCCGTCATCATCAGCAGGTCGGTCATTGCGCGACCCCCGGCTCGGCCCGGCCGATCACCGTCGGATCGACGAAGACCTGGTCGAGCGAGATCTGCGCGCCACCGCGCACCGCCGCGGCGAAGCCGAGATCGGACCGCACCACCCGGCAGCCGCCGCCGTCCGGCGCGATCACGCGATCGCGGATCGCCTTCTCCAGTGGTTCTTTCAGCCACGGCCCGAGGACGGCGAAGTAGCCGCCGAGCACGAGCACGTCCGGGTTCAGGATGTTCACCAGGATCGCTCCCCCAATCCCCAGCCAGGTACCGACGTCCTTCAGCGCGGTCAGCGTCCGCGCGTCCCCCGCCTCGGCCCGCCGGGTGATCCCGGCCAGCCGTTGCTCCACGTCCAGCGACGGATCCCGGACCGGATCGTCCCTGTCCGTTGCCTTGTGCAACAGTGCGGTCAGTCCGACGACGGTCTCCCAGCAGCCGGTCCGCCCACAGCCGCAGGTCCGGCCGGGCGGCGCCACGGGCATGTGCCCGACCTCGCCGCTGTACCCGTGCCCGCCGCGGAGCAGATGCCCTCCGGTCACCATCCCGCCACCGACCCCGACCGCACCGGTCAGCAGCACGAGGTCCTGAACCTGGTCCGCCTTCCGAATCTCGGAGTACTCCGCCAGCGCCGCGAGATTCGCCTCGTTGTCGACATGCAACCCGTACGACGGTTCGCCCAGCCGCGAGCGCATCTCCTGCGTCACCGAGACCTCGCCCCAGCCCAGGTTCGGGGCCAGCTTGAGCTCACCGGTGTCGCCTTGCACCAGACCCGGTACGGCGAGCGTCACGCCGGCGAGCTGTCCGCCGCGCGCATCCACGGCCGCCACCGCTTCCCGGACCAGGTCCGCCAACCGGTCGAGCGTCGTACCCGGGTCGAGAGGAGCGACGTCGACCGGAACGCGCTTCTCGAGCACGATGTCGCCGGCCAGGTCCAGTGCGGCGACGGCGAGGTAGTCGACGTTGATCTCGGCGCCGACGCCGCAGACGCCGGAGCCGTCGAGCTCGACGAGCTGGCCGGGGCGGCCGAGGGCTCGGGTCGAGTCGGCCGGGCCTTCGCGCAGCAGACCGCGCTCGACCAGCTCGGCGACCAGGCTGCTGACGGTGGCCTTGTTCAGGCCGGTGTCGGCAGCGATCCGGGCGCGGGACCGGGGGCCGAGGTCGCGGACGTGCCGCAGGACCACCGAGAGGTTGTTCCGGCGCAGCGAGACGTGGTCGGCGGCGACACCCCGGTTGCCCGGGCGGCGACCGTCGCTCAACGTCATCTGGCACCCCTTCCAGAATTTGTCTGTTGAGCCAACAAACTAAGTTTCAGCGGGAATCGCGTCAAGGGCTTGCGACGATCACTTTCTTGCAAGACTCTGTTCAAGATTTCCTACCGCCTCCACAGGAGTCCGCCATGAGCTGGGCGGACGTGCGCGAGTACGGCTCGACCTACCAGACGGCGTACGCGGATCTCGGCAACGGACAGGCCGCCCGGCTGTTCTCGTCGTACGACCAGCAGACCGTGAACACGCACTTCCAGTGGATGCAGCAGAACGGGTGCGACACGGCCGCGCTGTCACCGGCGTACGGGCGGCAGAACGGGAAGCCGGTCGTGTGCATCTGGGGCTTCGGCTTCGACGAGGCGAACAAGGCGTGGCCGGCGTCGGTATGCCTGGACGTCGTGAACTGGTTCAAGGGTCAGGGGTGCTACGTGATCGGCGGCGTACCGACGCACTGCTGCCGGGGAACGAGGACTCGCGGCCGGGCTACCTGGAGGGCCAGGCCCCACTAACCGCAACCCGACCGACGGCCCCGATGCGGACCTAGAAGAGCTCCATGCTGTCGGAGGCTGCGGTGATGACGGGGTTGTCCAGGTAGAGACGGCATGCGATCGCGTGGCCGGCGCAGGTGAGGAGTGCTGGGCCGGCCGCGTCGACCACCCGGTAGGCCACCGGGTGCTCGCAGCGCTCGACAGCGCCCTCGTTGGCCCGGCCGCACCCGAGGACGTGGCAGGTGCTCGTCTCACCGGCGTTCATCAAGGTCAGGCCGTGCTCCGGGCAGACCCCCCAGCCGACTCCACAGGCCTGGCCTTCGTTCGCGGCCAGGCGAACCAGCTTGCCGGCGGTGACCTCCAACTGGCTCGCGATCTCGCGGAAGGTGCTGGCGGCCTGGTCGAGGTCGCGACGGAAGCGCCGCAGCTCGACCGATTCGGGCATCCCCCGGGTCGCGGCCTGCAGGTCCTCGGACAATGTCATCGCGGCGACCGCGATCTCGTCGACCCGGACGGGCGTGTTGAACTCGCCGAGCGTCGTACCGGCCGGCCTTCTCGGGCGATCACGGACCTCCGAGGTCCAGTCGCTGCGTGCAGGGCGCTTCTGACCCTCGCTCTGGCCCTGGTCCTGGCCCTGCTCCAGCGGGATCTTGGCGACCTGCTGGTCGGCCTGCCAGCCGGCCTCCGGACGCAGGCCCGGATCGGCCGGCTTGTCCGCCGGAACTTGTCCGAGCTGAGCTTCCGGTTGCGGACCGTGACCATTGGTCCCGTTCGCCGCCGCGGTCCCGTTCGCCGGGACCCGGCTGTCTTGCGCTGTCCGCCCGTTCATACAGCCTCACTCGTCAAGTGCCTGGCCATCGCCATGCGCGCCCCCTGATGTGCCTCCGGTGGCCGATCGTGCCACGTTTGCGGCGCCTGAGACCAGAGCAAATAGCCGCGCGTCACCCACCGCTCCCCTCCCCTTGCACACCGCAACAATTCACCCCGGATGACGGGACAATTCCCCACTCAGCGTCCGCTGAATCACACGCTGTGCATTCCTCAACGTTGCTCTAACATTTCCCCACGGACAGTCACTATAGCCGGTCAATCCGTAGTAATGAGGCAGCTTTTCAGGAACTCGACAGTCCGATTTCGGGCCGCGAAAGCCGAGTTCGGCGGCTGCTCGCGGACTTCGGCGGTGAGCACCGAGTGAGCGGACCGTCTGTAGCCGTCGGCGTTGCCGGCCGCGGAGTCCAGCTCGATCACCTCCAACGCATCACCGAACTGCGCCCGCAATGTGGCGAACCGCTCGGCCGGTGCCATCCGATCCTGGCTGAAGCGCAGGCCGAGCAGGCACAACCCGTCCGACCGCGTCCGCTCCTTGACGACCTCGAGCTCGGCCTGGGACAGGCCTGGATCACGCCGCAGCCGTGGCGTCACCGCGAACGGAGTCGACGGCTGGCTCAGCACCGGCGCGGTGACCACGTCCTCGACCGCGGTGGCCAGCGCGAACCCACCGCTGAAGCACATCCCGATCACGCCGACCCCGCGTCCCGGCGTACGCGCGGCCAGCTCGGTGGCCACCGCCCGCAGGTACCGCGTGATCGGGCGCTCGGCGTTCGCCGCGAAACAGCGGAACTCCTTGGTGACACACAGCCGCGCGACGATGCCCATCACGTAGCCAGGGGTCTCGGGGCGTCCCGGCGTACCGAACGGCGACGGGATGACGACGGTGAAGCCCTCGTCGACGAGGTGGTCGCCGAAGCCGACCACCTCGGGTGTCAGGCCGGGGATCTCGGGGATCAGCACGACGCCCGGCCCCGCGCCCTTCTCGAAACAGTCGTAGGTCAGGCCGGCGCCGGTGAAGGGCGCCCGCCGCCAACCGGCCAGATCGGAGCTCGGTGCGGCAGTCATGAACGACAGCTTAGAGTGCCCGGTCGGCAACAACCTGTCGTCCGAGTGGACGGGTTGAGGCAATCTGCAGGTGATAGCCGGGAAGCCGTTGCCGAATTGCAGCTTTCGACATCCCATCCGGCAACCTAACCGGACCAGACCTCTGACATACTCCGGGCGACCATCACTCTGCGACCCTTGGGGGGGTCCCCTTGACTTTCCGTCCTGCCCATTTGCTCCGTCTGGGCCTGCCAGCGGCGCTCGTGGCCGGAGCACTGGTCACACTGACCAGCTCGTCCGGCTCGGCCGCGGAACCTGGTGCTTACCGCCCGCCGTTCACGGCTCACCACAACACCAGCAAGCCGGAGTACGAGCCGAACGCGGTGATGGTGAAGTTCAAGCCGAAGGCTACGACCTCAGCCCGTAAGGCCGCGGTCTCCAAGTTCGGGGCCACGGCCGAGCAGTCCGTGAGCTCGAGCATCGTCAAGCTCAAGGGTGACCTGTCCGCAGCCGACCTGCTCAAGAAGGCGAAGGCAGACCCGACCGTCGAGCTGGCCTCGCTGAACTACAAGCGATGGATCTCCGCCGTTCCGAACGACCTGTACTACGGCACCGATCAGAAAACCTACCTGAACACCGTCCGGGTGCCGCAGGCCTGGGACCTGTCCAAGACCACCGGTAGCCAGATCGTCGCCGTCCTCGATACCGGTGTCGACGCCGGTCACCCCGACCTGGCCGGACACCTGGTGGCGGGCTACAACGCCACCTCGCCGAACCGAGGACCGATCGACGACAACGGCCACGGCACCATGACGCTCGGCATCATCGCGGCCGGCGCCAACAACGGCCTCGGCGTGGCCGGCGTCGGCTGGAACGTCAAGGCGATGCCCGTCAAGGTGCTCGCGTCGAACGGCGGAGGGTACGACGTCGACATCGCCGAGGGCATCGACTGGGCGGTCGCCCACGGAGCCAAGGTGATCAACATGTCTCTCGGCGGACCGGGAGACAACGCGGTGCTGCACGACGCCGTGCGACGGGCGGTCGCCGCGGGAGTCGTCGTGGTGGTTGCTGCCGGCAATGATGGCTCCGATGTCCTCCAATACCCGGCCGCATATCCGGAGTCGATCGCCGTCGCCGCGACCAACGCGGTCGGCGTGCTGACCAACTTCAGCTCGTACGGCGACTGGGTCGACATCGCCGCTCCCGGCTGGAACATCCTCAGCACCGGTGTGCGATCGATGACTCCGTCCGGCTACGCGCCCTACTGGTCCTGCACGGGCACGTCCTGCTCGGCGCCGATCGTCGCCGGCGTCGCGGCCCTGGTGAAGAACAAGTGGCCGACGTTCACACCGGTTCAGGTCGCGCAACGGCTCAAGGTCCTCGCGCGTGACGCCGGTCCGCGGGGCACCGATCCGTACTACGGGGCCGGCATCGTGGACGCGTACGCCGCTCTGGGCGGCAAGTGGACCACGGACTTCCCGGTCAACCCGGCGGACGACGACGACCAGCCCGCGCGGGCGACCGCGCTGTCGAGCTCGACCAACTCGACGATCACCGTCGAAGGCGACGTGGACTGGTACAAGGTCACGTCGGCGGCGGCCCGTTCCCTCGAGGTGTCGCTGACCGGGCCGCAGTTCAACTGCGCCTACTCGTCGAACTTCGGGCCCCGGGTCGACGTGTACGACGAGGATCTGGTGTCGCTCGGGAACGCCGTGAACCCGTACCCGACGACGCCGATCGACCCGAACACGGGATGCAACAGGGCCGTGGCGCTGACCGCGGCCACGACCGTCAGCGTGCCGGCCGGCACCGCGTACATCGCCGTCCGCAACGACAACGGCTCGCGGGACACGCGCGCCTACACGCTGAGCGTCGGCGAGGCCGACGGTACGGCGAGCAGAGGAACGGACTACCCGGTCCGGAACGCCCTACCCGCCGATCTGTCCACCGGCCAGGCGGTGTCCACGACGCCCTCGATCACCTTCGCCCGGGCTGTCGACGCGGGCACGGTGACTGCGAGTACGGTGCGGTTGGTCAATGGCAAGTCCGGGGCCTCGATCGGCGGCGCGGTCGCGTACGACGCGGCGACCAAGCAGGCGGTCATCACGCCGACCACGCCGCTGCTGGACAACACGACGTACCGGATTGTTGTTGCCGGGGTCAACGAAGCTGACGGCATCACGGCGGTTGCGCCGTTCAGCAGTGTGTTCACGACCGTGGACATGGCGCCGCAGGCGGTGGGATCCTTCGACGCCACCGGTGCGTACCTGGCGGCGAACCTGTCCTGGAAGGTCCCGGCGACGACCGACATCGACCAGGTGATCGTGCGGCGGAATGCTGGGAGCAAGGTGCCGACGATCAGCACTGGGGTGCTGGTCTATGCGGGGACCGGGTCCGCGGTGAAGAACACTGGGCTGTTGCAGGGGACGACGTATACCTATGCGGCCTGGGTGAAGGATCGCAGTGGGAAGGTCAGCCCGGTGGCGACGACGCAGTTGCTGGGGATGACGTCTGGGATTGCGGTGACGTCGACGTTGGTCACGTACGGGGCGTCGATCACAATCAGGGGCTCCACGGTGCGGATCGACAACAAGGCGTATGCCGGGTTGCCGGTCAACATCTACGTGCGGCCGAAGAACGTGTCGACGTTCAAGTTGCTGGCGGCGTTGAAGACGTCGTCGACCGGGAAGCTCAGTTACGTGTACAAGCCGGCGGTGTCGTCGGTGATCATGCTGACGTTCCCTGGCAACGCTGACCTGATGGGGACCCGGACCCCAGACCTCACCGTGCAGGTCACGCCGACCATCTCGGCGACGCTGGCGCCGGCGGCGCTCCGGCTGGGGTCGGTGACGAGGTTCAACGGGTACGTCGCTCCGGCGCACTCGGGCAAGCTCGTCTACCTGCAGCAGTACGGGAACAAGGTCTGGAAGTCGATCGCCTCGGTGAAACTGAGTGCCACGGGGGCGTACGCCTTCGGCATCAAGCCGGCCATCCGCGGCCAGATCGCCTACCGGGTCTGGTTCCCGGCGGATGCCGACCACACCCAGGCCTACACCGTGAACAAGATCCTCACGGTGAGCTGACAAGTTGCACCAAAGCACGCCCCGTCCGGTCGGCCGGGGCGTGCTGCTTTCCGCCCCGCCCGGGTCAGGGGGCGTAGTGCTGGACCGCGCCACCTTGGGAGAGGTCGACGAGGGTGTGAGCGAGGGCTCGGGCGTCGGCCAGGATTTCGTCGAGGTTCATTGTGGTGAGTTGGCGGTCGCGGACGACGACCTTGCCGTCGACGAGAACTGTGATGACGTCGGAGGGGCGGACCGAGTAGACCAGGGCTGCTCGGGGATCGTGGACAGGTTGGTTGTGCGGACCGGAGAGGTCGACGAGGGCTATATCGGCTTGGCGGCCTGGTTCGAGCAGGCCGATGCGGTCAGCCAGACCGGCCGTCGCTGCGCCGCCCCGGGTCGCGAGGCGGAGAGTGTCGGACAGTGTCATCCACTCGGCGTCGTGTTCGCGCTGCTTCTGCGTCAGGGCAACCATCCGCAGGGATTCCCAGACGTCGAGAGTGTTGTGCACGGCTGCTCCATCGGTGCCGACGCCAACGCGTACGCCGGCGGATCGCAGGCCCTTGATCGGAGTCACCTCACCCATCGCGAGCTTGAGGTAGACCTTCGGGCAACTGGCGACGGTCGTGCGATCGGCGTACCGCTGCAGGATGGGCAAGTCGGACTCGCGGATGCCGCACCCGTGGGCGATCAAGGCGCCGGCCTCGAGTACGCCGGTGCGCTCGAGCACCTGCATCGGCGTGACGCCGTGCTTCTCGAGTGACGACCGGGTTTGGTCGTCGGTCTCCGCTGCGTGCAGGTGGATCCGGAAGCCCTCGGCTTGCGCGATGTCCGCCGTACGCCGCAGGTCGTCGTCGGAGATCGTGTACGTCGCGTGTGGTCCGAGGCTGGCGGTGATCCGGGAGTCGATGGTCCGGAGGTCGCGGGCGGTCGCGATCGCCGCGTCGATGGCGTCCGGGCCGGCGGACGAGAAGAACGTGGGCGCGAGGTCGGCGCGGATACCGGACTCGACCGCGGCGGCCGCGATCTGATCGGCGTGGAAATAGTGATCCACGAACGTGGTGACACCGGCCAGCAACATCTCCGCACACGCCAGCCGCGCCCCAACGCGCACCCGCTCCGGCGTCAGATTGACCTCCATCGGCCAGATCCGCTGGTTGAACCAGTCATCGATGGAGACGTCCTCGGCCGCACCCCGCATCATCACCATCGGACTGTGCGTATGCGAGTTCACCAACCCCGGCACAGCCAACAACCCGTCCCCCTCAATCACCTCCCACTCCCCCGACTCGGCCGGCGAGGCGTCCGTCGGGGTGATCGTGGTGATCCGGTCGTCGTCGACACGAATGTCCTGGGCGTCGTCGACGCGGCACTCGCCGGACTCCGGCACCACCAGCACCGCGACGTTGCGAATCAGCACTTGCGACATCCGTCGTCCTCCGATCGATGGTCGTCGTAAGGGCAGTCTCGTAGATCAGCAGTCCACGACCCCGTGGAGCCCGCTCGGTGACGAACCCAGGTCAGCGAACTGACCTGGGTTCTGTAGTCGCCGGCCGGACTGACTAGGACGTCGTGCGTTTGAGGAAGGCTAGGGCGGTGTCGGCGACCTCGTGCCAGCCTTTGTCGATGGTCAGGGCGTGGCCGCGACCCTCGAGCTCCACTATCTCGGTAATGCCGGGATTGTCTTGCTGTTGCTTGTAGGAGGCGTTCGCGACCGCCCAGGGGACGGTGTTGTCCAGTTCCCCGGAGATGATCAGCAGCGGACCACGGTCGGGGTTCTTGGTGTCGACCTTCGCCTCGGTCCAGGGGTTGAGGTTGGCCGCCGCCGCTTGGAACAGGGGTTTGCCGGCGGCCGGTACCGCGTAGGTCTCGTACAGGTGCTTGGCTTCGTCCTCGTCGACCGCGTTGGCGAAGCCGTAGCGGAACTGGTCGTAGGTGAGCGGGACCGCGCGGCTGCGGTTGGCCGGGTTGCCGAGCACTGGGAAAGCCGACTTCAGCGCGGAGATCGGTAACGGGAGTACTCCGCGGAACGGAGCCGGGTCGATCGCCACGGACGCCGCGGCCAGGCCGCGACCGGCCAGGATCTGGGTCAGCAATCCGCCGAAGGAGTGGCCGACGATGACCGGCTTGCTCTCCAGGCCGCGGATGATTTCCTCGAAATGGTCGGCGACCTGGCCGATCGACTTTCCTGCGAACGCCTCGGGGTGGAGGTTGGCCTCCTCCACTGTCTCGGGATCGTCCGGCCAGCCCGGCGTCAGGCTGACGTATCCGTTCTCCTCGAACAGAGTCGCCCATCGGTCCCAACTGCTCGGCAACAGCCAGAGCCCGTGAATGAACACGACGGGCGGTCGCGCCGTGGCGTTCGCGTGCTTGCACTGCTCCAACTCGTGTTCTGTGATCGTCCGGGCGCTCTTGGATGCGTCGGATCCGGAGTCAGTCATGGATGGCCCCTAGCTTGGAAGGAGAAGTGATCGGTCATCGGGCAGCTCTCCGGTGCTATGAGCTGCCGCGGGTTGAGGGAGTCAGAGGGTGGTGATGAGGCCGCCGTCGATGACGAAGTCGCTGCCGTTGACGTTGGAGGCTCGGTCGCTGGCCAGCAGCAGGGCGAGGTCGGCGACCTCTTGTGGTGTCGTGAAGCGACCGGTCGGGCTGTCGGCGGCGGCGCTGCCGGCGACCTCGTCGGGATGCAGGCCGCGTGCTCGTGCGACGGTTTCCGCGACGCCCCCGGTGCCGAGCCAGAGGTCGGTCTGCACCGGACCGGGGCTGATCGTGTTGACCCGTACGCCCCGCGGTCCGAACTCTTTGGACAGCGACTTGCACAGGTTGCTCAGGGCTCCCTTGGCCGCGCTGTAGTCGATCACGGTGGGATCGGGCAGCGAAGCGTTGACCGAGGCAATGGTCACGATGCTCGGGCTCGGCCGCCCGAGCATGTGTGGCAGGGCGGCACGGATGCTGCGGAGCGCGGCCAGGAAGTTGATCGTCAGGGTCGCCGTCCACTCCTCGTCGGTCACCGCCAGGAATCCGTCGAGCCGCGGCCGGACGGCGCCGACGTTGTTGACCAGGATGTCCAGGCCCTGGTGTCGACCGGCAGCTTCCTCGATCAGGTAGTCCGGCCCGCCCGCCTCGGCCAGGTCGACCTTGACCGCGTGGACCGCGAAGCGGTCGGCGAGCAGGTCGAGCTCGTCGCTGCCATGCAGCGCACCGGCCACGACCGTGACACCTTCCTCTGCCAGTGATCGGGTGATCGCGAGGCCGATGCCCTTGCTGGCGCCGGTGACCACAGCGACCTTGCCAGTCAGGTGAAGCTCCAAGGCGATCTCCAGTTCGTCGGACGACCTCTCGATTCCCGACGGTAGGCCGCCGAGCCATCGTCGACACCACGTGATCACGTAGTCCGGTCCGGATTGCTTGCCGCCCCGGCTGATCCCGGGCGAGTATGAGTGCGGGCCGTACCTAGGGCCGCCGTCTGGCGCCTGGAGCGTCCACCCGACGCTGGAGGAGCCATGGACGACGCAGGAACGGGAACGCGCTCGGGAGCTGTACAGCATGTCCTCGACAGGGTCGAGCACGGCGGCCACGGATCACGCACGGTCTCGGATGCGATCCAGCTTTCGTGGCGGCGCTCCGCCGACGCCGGGCTGCCTCCTGACCACGTCTCGGTCCCGTTCGACCCCGACGTCGACAACGACAGCAGGCTTCGTTGGGCCGCGGCGCCGACCCTGGCTGCCGTCAGCGCTGACCTGGTCGACCTACCGGTGGCGTTGCTGCTCAGCGACCACACCGGGCACCTGGTCGAGCGATGGGCCGGTACCAGCAAGACCTCGGACGTGATGGACCGCATCGGTGCAGCACCTGGCTACGTATGCCGCGAGGAATTGGTCGGCACCAACTCGATCGGCCTGGCACTGCTGACCTCCGGACCGACCGTCGTCCTGGGCTTCGAGCACTACGCCGACAACCTGACCGCCGTGTCGTGTGCCTCGAGCGCGGTGGTCCACCCGGCAACCGGACAACTGCTCGGCGTCATCAATGCGACCTGTCCCGGGACGATCTACAACGCGGTGATGCCCGCGTTGGTCGGCCGCGTCGTGGCCGAGACTCGCCGCCGGCTGCTCGAGGAATCACGTGTCCCCTCACCGGCACTCCGCGCCGCGTTCCTGAACGCACGACGCAGGTCGAAGGGCGCACTCGCCGCCATCAGCGCCAACACCATGTTCTTCAACACGGCCGCCGGCCCGATCCTCACCGCCCCGACCGACCGCGCCCTGCTGTGGGGCTGGGCCGAGCAAGCGATCCGCGACCACAAAGGAGCCTTGCAGGCAGTCGTCGCCTACTCCTCCGGCCCCAGGACCACACGCTGCGAACCCGTGTACGACGGCTCGACCCTCGCCGGAGCCGTCGTCTGGATCGGCCGACAGACGCACCCCGCGCCCACCGCCGAGATCCTCGACGCGGGCTCCGTGGGCCGTTGGTCGCTCCTCACAGACTCCGAACGAACCATCGCCGAACAGGTCGCGCGCGGACTCACCAACCGGGAGACCGCCGCCCTCCTGTTCCTCTCGCCCCACACGGTCGATTACCACCTTCGGCAGATCTTCCGCACTCTCGGCGTACAGTCGCGGGTCGAGCTCGCCCGCGTCGTCGAACGGACCCGCCCCTGAAGGCTCATGGGAACAAATGTTCGAATCTCGTGTAGGCTGAGGGTCATGGGTGCTGATCTTCAGGGCTCGTTGCTGGGTGCGTTCGAGGATCCGGCGTTGGGATCGTTGGACGGGCTCGGGCGGACGGAGCTTGGGCGTGGTGCGTGGATCGATGTGTTGCCGGGGTGGTTGACCGGAGCAGATCAGGTGTACGAGCGGCTGGCGCGCGACGTGCCGTGGCAGGCGGAGCGCCGGCAGATGTATGACCGGGTGGTCGACGTGCCCAGGTTGCTGTGCTTCTACGGGGAGACCGAGGATCTGCCGTTGCCGATCCTGGACGAGGCCCGGGATGCGCTGAGTGCGTACTATGTGGAGGAGCTGGGTGAACCGTTCCAGACGGCTGGGTTGTGCTTCTACCGCGATGGTCGGGACAGCGTTGCCTGGCATGGCGATCGGATCGGACGCGGCAACCACGAAGACACGATGGTGGCCATCCTGTCGGTGGGTGAGCCACGTGTGCTCGCGCTGCGTCCCCGGCCGGGGTCGTCCAGCGGGCCGGTCGGCTCTACGGTGCGGTATCCGCTCGGGCATGGGGATCTGATCGTGATGGGTGGCACGTGTCAGCGGACTTGGGAGCATGCGATCCCCAAGGCGTCGGGCCGCATCGGGCCCCGGATCAGCATCCAGTTCCGCCCACGTGGCGTGCGCTGATCCCCACTTGGCGTGCGAGACCCACATGGCGTGCGCGGAGACCCACTTGGCGTGCGAGACCCACATCGCGTTCGCGGAGACCCACTTGGCGTTGGAGACGCACATCGCGTGCGCGGAGACCGATGCAGCGAGCGCTGGCATGGGTCACGCCGCCGCGGGAGATTGCAGGAGGGGCTGGTAGACGCCCTCGATCGCGGCTATGTAGAAGCCGAGCAGGCGGACGTCCGCGGCCCTGCAGATGTGCGTGGCGGCTTCGGCCCACTCGTTGTCCAGGTCGGGCCAGGACGCGGGTCCCGGGCGGCCCAGGGCGAGGATGAGGGCCGCGCCAGGGGTGGTGTGCACCGCGGGGATGACCGGGCGCAGGGCGGACGAGCAGACGTCCGCGGTCCCGATGGTGGGCGCCAGGTGCTCGAACTCCGCCGGCAGGTCGATCAGCACGGTGCCCCGATAGCGGTCGTCGGGGTCACACAACAGCACGGCGAAGGTGCCTCGCCGGCGGTCGCCGAGGCTGACCATCAGGTCGACGACGTCGGCGGCGTGGGCGGGGTCGGTGAGGGGTTGGGTGGTCCAGGTGGGGGTCAGGTGATGGAAGCTCATACTCAACAAGGTGCCGTGATTCCGACCCCGATTCTGAGTTATCCACAGACCAATGTGGCCCATCATTCCTGGCTGGAAGTGGACCTGCCTGCTGGGCCGCTGCGCTTCTAGGCTCGAGTCATACCGAGCCGAGGGAGACTCCGATGAGCATCACGACAGACCGCATCCGGTCGGCGCAGGAGGGCACGAGCCAGGCGGCCGGCGGCCGGAAGCTCGGCCGCATGCTGCCGCCCGCTGGTGCTCCACGGGATCTGGCGTTCGCGCAACTGGCGAACTCGGTCGGCGACGGGGCGTTCGTTGTCACCTCGGCGCTGTTCTTCACTCGGGTGGTCGGACTCTCGACCGCCGAGGTAGGCCTCGGCCTGACGATCGCCTGGCTGGTCGGGTTCCTGACCGGCGTTCCGCTGGGCAATCTCGCCGACCGGCGCGGCGCGCGCGGCATCGCGATCGTGCTGGCGCTGACGACGGCAGCGTCAGTCGGGTCGTTCCTGTTCGTTCGAAGCTTCGCGTTGTTCCTGGTGGCCGCGATTGTCTATGCGTGCAGCCAGACCGGGCTCACCGCGGCTCGTCAGGCACTTCTTGCGGGGCTTGTGCAGCCGGCCGAGCGCACCCGGATCCGCGCGTTCCTCCAGTCGACGGTCAACGCTGGGCTCGCGGTCGGCGCCCTGCTCGGCGGGATCGCACTGCGCTTCGACACCTCAGCGGCGTACCTGACGGTGTTCGCGGTGGACGCGCTGAGCTTCCTGATCGCGGCCGGCCTGATCCGCCGGGTCCCGTCGATCGCGGTCAGCACGCGGGTCAAGGGTGAGCCGCGGCTCGCGGTCCTGCGCGACCGGCCGTACGCCGTCCTCGCGCTGCTGAACGCGATCATGCTGCTGTTCATGCCGCTGATCAGCCTGATCGGCCCGCTGTGGATCGTCACCCGGACCAGCGCGCCCAGCTGGGTCGTGGCCTCACTGATGATCGTCAACACCCTCGGAGTCACGGTCTTCCAGGTCCGGATCGCCAAGAGCGTTCACAACCTCCACACCGCCACCCGCTCGGTCCGGTACGCCGGGATCGCCATGCTGGCCGCGTGCGCAGTGTTCGCGTTGTCCGCCGCCAAGCTCAACGCCACCACGGCAGCCGCAGTCCTCGTGGTTGCCGCCGCACTCCTCACCCTCGGCGAGATGAAGCTCGCGTCCGGCGCATGGGAGATCAGCTTCGGTCTCGCTCCGGCCGACAAGCAGGGGCAGTACCAAGGCTTCTTCGGCACCGGTCCCGCGATCGCCCGGATGCTCGGCCCGGCCCTGCTCACCACCGTTGTCCTCGGCTGGGGTCCGATCGGCTGGATCCTCGTCGGTGCGCTGTTCCTGGGGACCAGTTGCGCAACTGGTCCCGCCGTACGATGGGCAGTGCGGACGAGGGCCGTCAACGAGGACGCCACGCCGTCGCTGGTAGAGGAGAACGCTGCCTGATGGAGATCCCCGGACTGGTCGAGATCACGACGTACGACGAACTCCGCGAAGTAGTCCCGACCCCACTGGCAGCCGCGGCCGGCAAGGCCCGCAAGGAGCTGCACGAGCTGGACCGGCAGTGGCTCGCCGCGTCACCGTTCTGCCTGATCGCCACCTCGGCGGCCGACGGCACCTGCGACGTCTCCCCCAAGGGCGACCCGGCCGGCTTCACCAAGATCTTCGACGACAGCACGATCGCCATCCCGGAGCGGGCCGGCAACCGGCGCGTCGACGGGTTCGGCAACATCCTCTCCAACCCGCACGTCGGACTGATCTACTTCATCCCCGGCCGTGGTGACACGCTGCGGATCAACGGACGGGCCCGGATCGTCAAGGAGGCGCCGTTCTTCGACGAGATGATCGTCAGGGGGAACCGGCCGCAGCTGGCGTTGCTGGTCGAGATCGAGGAGATCTTCCACCACTGCTCCAAGGCGTTCCTGCGGTCGCAGCTGTGGAAGCCCGAGACCTGGGAGCCGGACGCGATGCCCAGCCGGGCCCGGATCTCCAAGGCGCTGGAGCGTCAGGACCAGGAGCTGGCCGAGCTCGAGCAGTACTACGGCAAGGCGTACGAGGAGAAGATCTACAACGTCAAGTACTGATACCGCACCGGGCGCAGACCGGGATACTCCGTGGCGACGATGACACCTGCCCGCCCGCGCTCTACGGTTTCGTACTGTGACCACGACTGAGCCGCTGCGCGACCCGACCCTCGGGGCCCGGGTCCGCCGGATCGCGCTGCCGCTGGTGATGGCCTTCGTCGCGGTGGTCGGCTCGTTCGGGGCGGCCAACGGGCAGCCGGATCGCCGCGCCGCCGACTGGTTCATGGTCCTGCTGCTGCTGAAGGCGTCGCTGGCGCTGTACTGGCTCCGGACCCACCCGATTCCGGTGCTGTGGGCAACCGTCGTCGCGACGCTTGTCTACATGCTGATGCAGTATCCGTACGGCGCGGTCATCTTTCCGTTCATCATCGCCGTCTTCACCAACATCCGGCTCGGCAACCGGCTCGCGGGCTGGTCGGCGCTGACCGCCCTCTACATCGGCCATGTCGGCGGCCGGATGCTGCTCGGGATCAACGAGGACGGCGTCTACCAGATCCTCCTGGTCGGCACGTGTTTCGTCGTACTGGGGTTCGTCGCCGAGCTCTTCCGAGCGCACCGCGACCGAGTGACAGCGGCGGCGCGAACGCGGAAGGAAGCCGAGCTGCGGCAGGCCGGTGAGGAGCGGTTGCGGATCGCGCAGGAGCTGCACGACGTGGTGGCACACCACATCTCGTTGATCAACGTGCAGGCCTCGACCGCGCTGCACCTCGTCGATCGGCAGCCCGAACAGGCCGGTCCGGCGCTGTCGGCGATCAAGGACGCGAGCAAGGAAGCACTGGTGGAGCTGCGGTCGATCGTCGGGATCCTGCGGCAGTCGGACGAGTCAGCGCCCCGGCAACCGGTCGCCGGGCTGGAACGGCTGGAGCACCTGGTCAGCCGCACGTCCCGGGCCGGACTGGAGGTCCACACGGTCATCCGCGGCGAACCGCAGCCACTGCCGACCGGACTCGACCGCGCCGCGTTCCGGATCATCCAGGAGTCGCTCACCAACATCGTCCGGCACGCCAAGGCGACCGCGGCGACGGTGCGGATCCAGTACGGCGACCAATCGCTCGTACTCCAGGTCGACGACGATGGTCAGTCGCTCGCCGGCCCGCCGAACGAAGGCAACGGCATCATCGGCATGCGCGAACGTGCCACAGCGCTCGGCGGCACCCTCACTGCCACCCGCACCCCCGCCGGCGGCCTTCGCATCGTCGCCACGCTGCCCCTGTAAGCCTTACGGCAGACGGACGTGCGAGGGGTTCAGGTCGGCTACCCGGGACACGCCTAGCAGGGCCATGGTGCGGCGGACCTCCTTGGTGAGGATCTCCGCGGCCCGGGCGACGCCGCGTTCACCGCCGGCCATCAGGCCGTAGAGGTACGCGCGGCCGACCAGGCAGGCGTCGGCACCAAGGGCGATCGAGGCGACGATGTCCGCACCCGAGATGATGCCGGTGTCGAGGTAGATCTCGGCGTCCGTGCCGACGGCTTTGCGGACCTCGGGGAGGATGCGCAGCATCGTCGGGGCACGGTCGAGCTGACGGCCGCCGTGGTTCGACAGCACGATCGCGTCGGCGCCGGCGTCGACCACCCGGCGCGCGTCCTCGACGGTCTGGATGCCCTTGACGATCAACGGTCCGTCCCAGATCGAGCGCAGCCAGTTCAGGTCTTCGATCGTCATGGTCGGATCGAACAGCTTGTCCAGCAGCTCGGCGACCGTACCGTCCCAGTTGGACAGCGACGCGAACGTCAGCGGCCGCGTGGTCAGCAGGTTGGCCCACCAGGCCGGGTGCAACGACGCGTCCAGCACGGTCTTCGCCGTGAGCGACGGCGGGATGGTGAAGCCGTTGCGGACATCGCGCAGCCGCGCGCCGGCGACCGGTACGTCGACCGTCAGCATCAGCGCCTCGTACCCCGCGGCCGCGGACCGCTTGACCAGGTCCTCCCCCGCGTCCCGGTCCTTCCACACGTACAGCTGGAACCACTTCCGCGCCTTCGGCCCCGCGGCCGCAACGTCCTCGATCGACGTCGTGCCCATCGTGGACAGCGCGTACGGGATCCCGAGCTGCTCGGCGACCTTGACGACCGCGCTCTCACCCTCGTGGTTCATCATCCGGGTGAACCCGGTCGGCGCGAACGCGAACGGCAGCTCCGAACGCCCGCCCAGGATCGACGTCCCGAGGTCGATCTCGGAGACGTTGCGCAGGATCGACGGCTGCAGCTCCATCTCGGCGAACAGGTCGCGGGCCCGGCGCAGGCTGATCTCCGCCTCGGCCGCGCCGTCGGTGTAGTCGAACACCGACCGCGGTGTCCGGCGCTTGGCGATCGCCCGCAGGTCCGCGATGGTCAGCGCCTTCTCGAGCCGGCGGTCGGTCCGGTTCACGGTGATCGGCTTGGGCCGCAGCAGCGGCTTCAGCTCGGACCATTTGGGCAGCTGTCGATCGGTCATCAGGACTCCGGGGCCGGCAGGACGGACGATCAGGCGGTACGGCGAGCCGTCGCCTGACCCTGTGGTCGGACCACACCATACCCTGTGGTCCGACCACACGGGTAGGGTGTCCGCGTGAAGAACTACGAGCTGGTCCTGCACCGGGTCGAGGCGGACCTGGCCGCCGGGCGGCTGCGGATCGGCGGTCGGCTGCCCGGTGAGCGGGTGCTGGCCGAGCAGCTCGGGATCAGCCGGCCCTCGGTCCGCGAAGCGGTCCGGGTGCTCGAGGCGATGGGCGTCGTACGGACTGCGACCGGGTCCGGGCCGGAGGCCGGTGCGGTGATCGTGGCGGAGCCGGTGTCGCCGCTGACCGCCGTACTGCGGTTGCATCTGGCAACGAATCACCTGCCGATGGACGACGTCGTACAGACCCGCGTCCTGCTGGAGTCCTGGTCAGCCCGGGAGGCGGCCGGACGCGAGGTGGCGGCCGGAGAGCTCAAGGTCGCCGAGGAACTGCTCGACCGGATGGACGCGACCGGATTGACCCCCGAGGAGTTCCATCTGCTCGACGCGGAGTTCCATGTGGCGCTGTCGGGGCTCGCCGGCAACGTGCTGATCGCGGCGGTGATGGCGTCGTTGCGGTCGGCGATCCACGGCTACGTGATGGCGGCCGTACCGAATCTGCTGGACTGGGAGGCGACGGCGGTGGGGTTGCGAGCCGAGCACCGGGCAATCGTCGAGGCGGTTCGCGGCGGCGAGCCGGATCGCGCGGCCGACTTGGTGACCGCGCACATCCGAGGCTTCTATCAAGCGGCTCAGCTCTAGTTCGACTTTGGTCGGTGGTGGGCGGGTGAGGTCGCGGCCTAGGGTCGCGGCATGGACAGTTGTGTGACGCCTCGGCCGAGCCGGGCGGCCACTGTGTCGGCCGTGACCGCCATCGGGTTGCTGTCGGCGCTGACGATCGTCGGGCGGGCGTCCGACGCCACGCAGCACCATCGGCTGCCGCTCGACATCGTGGTCGGGGTTGTCGCGACGGGGCTGATGCTGCTGTTGCCGCGCCGCCCGATCCCGACGGCGATCGCGCTGGGTGTCCTGGCCGCCATCTCCCCCGCGGCGACGCCTGCGTCGACGGCCTCGACCCTGACCATCGCGCTGCGGTTCCCATTGCGCACCGCGGTCCTCGTCGCGCTGTTCCAGGCCACTGCACACCTGGTCCAGGGCCTGCTGTATCCGATCGGGAATCTCCCGTTCCTCTGGTTCGCGGTGCTCGACTTCGCCATCCACGCCGCGTTGCTCGGCTGGGGTCAGTGGATTCAGGCCAGGCAGCAACTGCTCGGCTCGCTGCGAGAGCGTGCCCGCCGGGCCGAAGCCGAGCAGGGCCGCCGGGTCGCCGAGGCGCGGACCCTCGAACGGACCCAGATGGCTCGCGAGATGCACGACGTACTCGCGCATCGCCTGTCCCTGCTGGCGACGTACGCCGGTGCCCTCGAGTACCGGCCGGATTCGTCACCCGAGCGGCTCGCCCAGGCCGCCGGGGTGATCCGCACCGGCGTTCACCAGGCACTCGACGAGTTGCGCGAGGTGATCAGCGTGCTCCGCGACACCGAGATCGACGACCTCCCGGGCGGCCGGCCGCAGCCGACGTTCGGCGACGTCCACGCGCTGGTCGACGAGTCCCGGCAGGCGGGTACGGCGATCTCGTACGACGACCGGGTCACCGACGCCACCTCGTTGCCTCCGGCAACCGGGCGGACGGCGTACCGGATCGTGCAGGAAGGACTCACGAACGCCCGCAAGCACGCGGCCGGTCATCCGGTCACGCTCACCGTGGCCGGCGCACCGGGTGACGGGCTGCGGATCGAGCTGACCAATCGGGGGTCGAACGGGACATCGCTGACGCCGGGCAGCGGGACCGGGCTGGTCGGGCTGACCGAGCGGGTGCAGCTCGCCGGCGGCACGCTGGACCACGGCCGGGTGCCCGGCGGCGGCTTCCGGCTCGAGGCCTCGCTACCGTGGCCCGCATGAGCGAGCGGAGCGAGTTCATCATCAAGTACAGCCTGACTTGTGCCTCAGCCGCGCCCGGAGCGAAGCGAGGACGCGGATGAGTCTGCCGACTATCCGCGTTCTGGTGGTAGACGACGACGCGTTGGTGCGGGCGAGCCTGGAGATGATGCTCGACGGGGCGAACGGGATCGCCGTGGTCGGCCAGGCCGCCGACGGCGACGAGGTACCGGCCGCGGTCGACGCGCACTTTCCGGACATCGTGCTGATGGACCTGCGGATGCCGCGGGTGGACGGGATCGTCGCGACCCGGCGGCTGCGGGCCCGGACCAACCCACCCGACGTCGTCGTCCTCACCACGTTCGACACCGACGAGAACGTGCTGCACGCGCTCCGCGCCGGGGCGAGTGGGTTCCTCCTGAAGGACACGCCACCCGCGCAGATCGTCGAGGCAGTACGGCGCGTCGCGGCCGGCGATCCGATCCTGTCGCCCGCGATCACCCGACGGCTGATGGACCGGGCCGCGACCCAGGCCGACGCGCACACTGTCGCGCAGGCGTCGCTGCAACGGCTGTCCCCCCGCGAGTACGACGTGATGCTTGCGGTCGCCCAGGGCAAGGCGAACGCGCAGATCGCGTCCGAGCTCTACATGAGCGTGGCGACGGTGAAGGCGCACATCTCCCACATCCTCACCAAGCTGGAGCTCGGCAACCGCACCCAGATCGCTCTCCTGGCCCACGACGCCGGCCTGGCCTGAAGCATGCTCTAGCGTGAGCGCATGATCAGAGTGCTGCTGGCGGACGATCAGGCGTTGGTGCGGGCCGGGTTCCGGTCACTGCTGAACTCCGAGGACGACATCACGGTGGTCGGCGAGGTGTCGGACGGCGCGGAAGCGGTTCGGGTGGCGCGGGCGGAGAAGCCCGACGTGGTGCTGATGGACATCCGGATGCCGGGCACCGACGGGCTGGAGGCGACCCGGCAGATCGGCGCCGACGCGGACCTGGCCGACGTACATGTGGTGATCCTGACGACGTTCGACCTCGACGAGTACGTCTTCGAGGCCTTGCGAGTCGGGGCCAGCGGGTTCCTGGTGAAGGACACCGAACCGGTCGAGCTGCTGCAGGCGGTCCGGGTCGTCGCCCGCGGCGACGCGCTGCTCTCTCCCGGTGTCACCCGGCGGCTGGTCGCCGAGTTCGCGTCCCGCAGCCGGCAACCCCATGCCAGCAAGGAACTCGACGTCCTGACCGAACGCGAGAGGGAGATCGTCGCGCTGGTCGGCGAGGGCCTGTCGAACGACGAGATCGCCGAGCGGCTCGTGCTCAGCCCGGCAACGGCCAAGACTCACGTCAGCCGCGCGATGATCAAACTCGGCGTCCGCGACCGCGCCCAGCTGGTCGTCGTCGCCTACCAGACCGGCCTCGTCCGCCCCGGTTGGCTAGGTTGACCTTCGATCTACTCGAAGGCCGAGGGTGTGCGCATGAAGCACCCCGGCCGGGGCATTTCGACAGGACGTGTCTGCATCTGATGGGCGGACGTACGCTCATGCGACCAGCCGCTGCCTCTTGAGTGGAGGTATACGTCCTGTCGAGCTGCACACGCCGAGGTCACCGCCGTACTCCGAGCGCGGTAGGAGCGGTCACTCCCGCGGGGCGACGCGGCGGACCGGCCTCGACCGGCACGCTCTGGGGTATGGATGCGCTAGTTGAGGTCACTGGTCTGACGAAGAGATACGGCGACACCCTCGCGGTCGATGGTGTCGATCTGACGGTGCGGCCTGGAGAGGTCTACGGGTTCCTGGGGCCGAACGGTGCCGGGAAGACGACGACGCTCCGGATTCTCACCGGGCTGATCGCCCCGACGAGCGGTGTGGTGCGGGTGCTCGGTGGCCGCCCGGGACAGGCCGACGTACTGGGGCGGACCGGGTCGATGATCGAGTCGCCGGCGTTCTACCCGTACCTGTCCGGCCTGGACAACCTGCGGCTGCTCGCCGAGTACGCCGAGGTGCCACGCCGGCGGGTCGACGAGGTGCTGGAGCTGGTCGATCTCGACGATCGCGCGCGGGACCGGTTCTCGACGTACTCCCTGGGGATGAAGCAGCGGCTCGGAGTTGCGGCGGCGTTGCTGAAGGATCCCGAGCTGGTGATCCTGGACGAGCCGACCAACGGGCTGGACCCGGCGGGCATGCGGGACATGCGCCGGCTGATCCGCGAACTCGGCTCCGGCGGCCGGACCGTGCTGTTGTCCAGCCACCTGCTCGGCGAGGTGCAGCAGATCTGCGACCGGGTCGGGATCATCGACGCCGGCCGGATGGTTGCCGAGCACAACGTCGAGGAGCTGCGCGGCGAGCAGGAACTGGTCGTGCGAGCCACCCCGAAGGACCAGGCGCAGGCGATCCTGGCCCGCTTCGGCACCGTGCACCAGTACGACGACACGCTGCGGGTCCAGGTGGATCCGGACCGGGCCGCCGAGGTGAACCGCGTCCTCGTCGAAGCCGGACTCGCCGTGTCCGAACTGCACAGCACCGAACGAGCTCTGGAAGACATCTTCTTCGAGCTCACCACCAGCAAGGAGAGGTCTGATGTTGGGTAGCTACCGAGCCGAACTGCTGAAGCTCCGCAAGCGATCGGCGGTCTGGGTGCTGTTCGGCGCCGGCCTGGTGCTGAGCCTGATCTTCGGCTACCTGCTGCCGTACCTGGGCTACGCGACGGGCGACGAGAACCCGCAGACCGACGGGATCCCGCGCGGTGAGATCCTCCGCGGCATGCTCCCGGAACGCGTGCTGGACAACACGATCGGGGGCTACCCGATCTTCGCCGGGGCGCTCGCGCTGGTGCTGGGTGCGATCGTGATCGGCGGCGAGTACACCTGGGGCACGCTGAAGACCATCCTCACCCAGCGGCCCGGTCGCGGGGCGGTGCTGGTGGCGCAGTTCCTCGCGCTCGCGACCATGATCGCCGTCTGGGTGCTGGGCATCTTCGCCGCCTGCGCGCTGTGCAGCATCGGCATCGCAGCCGCGGAAGGTGGTGCGATGGATTGGCCGGGACCGGTCGACCTGCTGCGCGGTCTCGGCGGCGGCTGGCTGGTGCTGATGATGTGGTGCCTGGCCGGCGCGGTCCTGGCCGTTGCCTTCCGCAACGTCGCGTTGCCGATCGGGCTCGGTGTGGTATGGATCCTCGGTATCGAGACGTTGCTGGCCGGCGTGGTGAGCAGTCTGCTGCCGGACCTCGAGTTCCTCGCCAACGTATTGCCGGGCACGAACGCCGGCTCGCTGGTGTTCAGTGTGACCGGCATGGCCGCCACCGACGCACCGCCTGGAGTTCGCGATGCGGTCGGCGGCGGGCGTGCCCTGCTGACCCTGGTGGGCTACTGCGCGATCTTCGCCGTACTGGCTGCCTGGACCACCCGGCGCCGGGATGTCACTTGATCCCGGCGTGGACCAAGGCGAGCTCGCAGAACATCGCGTTCGCCCAGGAGAACCACTCGCGGGTGTAGACGGTCGGATCGTCGACGTGGAACCCCTCGTGCATCAGACCGGTCCCGCCCGTGGTGTCGCGGAGGAGCTCCAGCAACCGCTGGCGCTCCTCCGCCGACGTGCTCGTCAAACCCTGCACAGCAAGGGCGATCGGCCACACGTGGTCCGGCGGAGTGTGGGGGCTGCCGATTCCGGCGGCGTGCGTACCGCTGTAGTAGTACGGATTCTCCGGGCTCAACAGGAGCTTGCGAGTTGCGGCGTACGTCGGATCGTCGGCGGCGGCGTAGCCAGTCAGCGGGACCCCCAGCAGACTGGGCATGTTGGCGTCGTCCATCAGCAGGGTCGCGCCGACGCCGTCGACCTCGTAGGCGTAGACCTGCCCGTGTTCCGGGTGCTCGACCGTGCCATGCCGGGCGATGCCGTCGTCGATGTCGGCCTTGAGCTCCTTGGCTCGCGCGGCCAGTTGCTCGTCCGCGAACACCTCGGCCGCGATCTCCTGCAGGTAGCCGAGGACGACGGACGCGAACATGTTCCCGGGCACGTTGAAGCCGAGCTCGGTCGCGTCGTCACTCGGCCGGAACGCGCTCCACGACATCCCCGTCGGCCGGGTCAGCCGGCCACGCCCCTCGCGGACCAGGGTGTCCGACGGCAACATGTCCGGCTCGTCGCGCTGGAACCGGTACGGCGACCTCGCCTCGTGATCCTGCTCGACGGTCCACAGCTCGATGATCGCGTCGCCCGCGGCCCGGAGTCGCTCGTCGATCACATCCGCCCGCCCGGTGATCCGCCACAGCCGGTACGCCAGCTCGAGCGGGAAGCACAGCGAGTCGATCTCGTACTTGCGCTCCCACACCCACGGCGACATCTCGGTGTCGTCGTCGACGTGACCGGCGCCGTTCGCCTCCCGGTTGAACGCGTTCGCGTACGGGTCGTGGACGACGTACTCCAGTTGCCGGTGCAGGACACCGATCAGGATCTTCTGCAGCTCGGGATCGTCCTTGCACAGCAACAGATACGGCCGGAGCTGAGCGGCGGAGTCGCGCAGCCACATCGCCGGGATGTCGCCGGTGAGCAGGAACGTCGTCCCGTCCGGCAGCCGCTCGGCGACGGCGGGCAGGTTGTCCGCCATCGAGCGCCGGAACATCTGCGCGATCACCTTGTCTCCGGTCGCCCGGTGCACCGCCTCCGTGGCGCGAGCGAGGACCTCGGGATCGATCATCGAGTTGGTCGCGGTGAACCCCGGACTTGAGGGCTGGAAAGAACCGCGACTCCCTCCCTTCAAGGATCGGGGACTGTCGGTCCCGACTGATTGGATAGGCGGCATGTCCCGGTTCCGGATGTACCCGACGCCCGCGCAGCACGCAGCGTTGCTGCAGCAGTGCGGGCACGCCCGGTACGTGTGGAACCTGGCGCTGGAGCAATGGTCGATGTGGACCCGCGACAAGGCAGCGACGCCGAACTTTGCTGCTCAATGCAGGCAATTGACCGAGGCGCGATCCGCGTTCGCCTGGCTGCGGGCCGGGTCGCAGACTGTTCAGCAGCAGGCGCTGCGGGACATCGACCAGGCTCTCAGGAACTTCTACGGAGGGACTCACCGGGCACCGACGTGGCGCAAAGCCGGACAGCACGAGGGATTCCGCATCGTCGGCCCCCAGGCCTCCCGGATCGTCACGCGGAGCCGGAAGTGGGCCGCAGTCAACGTGCCCAAGATCGGCTGGGTACGGTTCCGGCTGTCCCGCGCCGTTCCCGCTGCGAAGTCGTACCGCATCACCCGCGATCGAGCCGGTCGCTGGCACATCGCCTTCACCGCGATTCCACAGCCGATCCCCGCGCCCGGTACTGGTGACGTCGTCGGCGTCGACCGCGGCGTCGCCGTCTCGGCAGCCCTGTCCACCGGTGAACTCCTCAGGTGTCCTGGGCTGTCGGAACGTGAGCGGGGACGGCTGAAGCAGTTGCAGCGTAGTCTCGCCCGGCGCCGCCGTGGCTCCAACCGCCGTCAGCGGGTGATGGCTGCGATCGCCAAGCTCCATGCCCGCGCCGGCGACCGTCGTAAGGACTGGGTGGAGAAGACCAGCACCGGCCTCGCGCGGCGGTTCGACGTCATCCGAGTCGAGGACCTGCGCATCGCCCAGATGACCCGGCGCCCGAAAGCCAAACCCGACCCCGGACGACCAGGTGCGTACCTGCCGAACCGCCGCCGCGCCAAGGCGGGCCTCAACCGGGGAATTCTGGTCAACGGCTGGGGCGCCCTCGTACGTCGCCTGGAGCACAAGGCACCGGGACGGGTCGAGAAGGTGAACCCGACATACACGTCGCAGACCTGCAGCGTCTGCGGGCATTGCACACCGGAGAACCGTAAGAGCCAAGCGGTCTTTCGATGCGTAGCCTGCGGACGCCGGGCGAACGCGGACGTGAACGCGGCTGTCAACATCGCGGCCGGACGGGCCGTCAGCGCACGCCGAGAGACGCCCGTACGGGTCTCGCCGAAGCGTGAACCTCAACACGCTACCTCCACGTAGTAGTTGGAATCCCCGGTCCCGAGGGCTGGGAGGACGTCAACTTTCGCGCACGAGTTCGCGGCTGTCCAACAACACCGAGGGGTTCGGCGAGAATGTTTGGTCGAGGACCAGGCTGGCCGCTCCGATCGCGCCGACGTCGACGCCGAGCGCCGTACCGGCGACCTCGAACGGGTGCACCGAGCGGACCAGGAATCGCCCATCCAGCGCGGCGCGGACAGCGTCCCCGAACAGGGGCGCGAGCTGCTCCCAGTGCGGTCCGCCGAACACTACCCGCTCCAGGTCGAGCAGGTTGGCGATGTCCTCGACCACCTTGGCGATCCGCTCGGCGAGTGCGGCAACGATCTCGCGCGCCGCGCCCGGATCGGCCTCGGCCAGTCCACACAGCTTGGCGAACGCCGCGTCCACGGCCTGGCGGTCGTCGAGATCGATGCCCTGGGCAAGCACTCCGGCCTGGACCGCCTGCTGGACCAGGTACCGCGGCTGGCTTGTCTCGCCGACACAGCCACGGCGGCCGCAGTAGCAGACCGGGCCGTCCGGATCGACGATCACGTGACCGATCTCGCCCACGTTGCTCGACGAACCGCGGACGACCTCGTCGCCGATCACCAGGCCCGCGCCGACGCCGGTGCCGAGGTAGAAGAACACGAAGCTTCCACCTCCACCGGCCCACTTCTCGGCCGACGCAGCGGCGGTCACATCCTTGTCCAGGAGCACCGGCAGTCCGGTCCGCTCGCGCAGTTCGTCGCGCAGCGGGACCAGGTGCCACGCGGACAGGTTCGGCGGATCGACCACGACTCCGCGCTCGACGTCGATCGGACCGGGCGCGGCGATCCCGACACCCGTGATCCGGTCGCGCACTGCGCCGGACTCGGTGATCACGTTCTCGATCGTCGCCGCGATGCCGTCGATCAGTACGCCGGGGTCGTCGGCGTACGGTGTATCCACGCGACGACGGGCGATCACCTCGCCGGTCAGGTCGAGCAGCACCACGGTCACGACAGCTGGGTCCAGGTGGACGCCGACGGCGTACTGGCCGGTGGGTTCGAGCTCGAGTAACGTGCGCGGCTTACCCAGGCCGGCGCCACGCAGTCGCCCCGCTTCGCGAACGAGCCCTGCGTCGAGAAGCCGGCGGATGATGTTGGAGATCGCCTGCCCGGACAGCCCGGTCGTCTCGGCGAGCTCAACACGGCTCAACTGCTGACTGCGGCGGATCGCATCCAGCACCACGGCGTCGTTGAACCCGCCGACACGATCCAGATTCGTGCCTCGGCGTACGCTCACAACTTCCCCCAGGTCAGGTAGCAGTCGGGTCCGCACCCCACGGACGTGACCAGTCGTAGTGGATGCTCTCGTTCCCCGTGCGCCACGCGTTGGGTGTGGTGTTCACGAGCCAGTCCAGCGGCTCGATCCCGGACGCGTCACCACCACTGAGCGCCAACCGTATACCGTCGCTCAGCGCGCGATCCGACCGCTCCGTCCGGGCCGTTGGATCGATCGAAAGGAACAATGCCGTCCCCGAGCGCGCGACCAGCTCGAGGAAGCGCTGGTTCAGTTCCCACGGCGTCTGCGGCGTGCACGGGACGCAGTCGGCGTCGACGGTGAAGAACCGGTTGTGCTGCGGCAGCCGGAACGCGAGCGTGTTGACGCCCATCTTCCGGGTCCGCTCCCAGTCCCGGCCGGACGTGTCGTCACCGGTCCGCTGAACGTCGACCAGCCCGGCCGCGAGATGCCCGACGGTGTTGCAGCCGATCAGTACGACGTCCTCCGCGGCCGCTCGGATCTCCCGATAGAACGCGAGCACGATCTCTGCCGTCGTCCGGGTCGGATCGTGGAGCTGCCAGCCGTCACCGGTCAATCGTGAGCCCATCGCCGGCCCGAACCGACCGAACACGTCGTACGTGCTGAAGTCGTGCTTCACCAGCTCGAAGCCCCAGTCCTTGAACCGCCGCAGATCCGCGCGGACCAGCTCGAGGACCTCCGGGTACGACGGATCGAGAGCGCGCCCCGGTTTGTCGTGCGGCCCGGGACTGGCCCACGGACCCGGCTCGCGAGTCAGGAGCGGACGGAACCACAGGCCCGGCCGGGCGCCGATCGCCGTGATCGCGGCGGCGGTGCCGGCCATGTCGTCGAAGACACCCGGGGTACCGGCGTCCCACGGGCCGCCCGACGCGATGCCGCCGGGGTACCAGCCGTCGTCGACCACGCTGAACGGTTTGACCGGGTGGCCGTCGGCGAGCTCGACGATGGTGGCCGCGTCCGTCAGGACGGCCTTCTCGTCGAAGTTCTCGCCGTACGCGTAGTACCAGTTGTTCGCCCCGACCACCGGCGCGGGCTCAGGTCGCGCCGGTAGCCGGGTGCTCATGGAGGCGACCGCTGCGTTCAGGGTCTGCCAGGGTGTTCCGGCGTCCTGGAACCACCGTACGTTCGCGGCGGTAAGAGTGCGCCCGTTCAGCTGGGTCGGGCCGCCGCCGTTGCGGAGATCGAGCCAGAGCGTGAAGCCGTCGGCGTCGACGGTCCACGAGCAGAAAGCGTTCGGCTGGACGTCGACACCGGCACCTGCGGTCGCACCCGTCCGCGGGTCGTGAGCGAGGAAATACCACGGCAGCAGCCGCTCGGGTTGCTGGTGGCGCCACTGCAGGTCGCCGTACGAGCGTTCCCAGGCGTCACCGAGGATCAAGGCGTCCGCGGGGAGCCGTTCGGACCAGCGGACCGCGACGCGGGTCACCGTCGCCGCGGTGACGGCAATAGCGCCATCCGACCAGCTGACCTCGATCCCGGCGCCCGACCAGGTCGTGCCGGTCCGGACTGCGGCGGTCAGCCCGTCCGAGGGGCCTGCCTGGACGAAAACTGCGCTCGGTTCTCTCACCTGACTCCCTCGTGGCGACTTTCCCCACAGACTTTAGTTAGTGGTCAGAAGAACCGTCAAGACTCTCCACCGCGGCGACGAGACGGTCGACATCGGACTGGTCGGTGTACGGCGCGAGGCCGGCGCGAACGGCTCCGGCAGGACCGAGGCCCAGGTGCCGGGCGGGCTCGTAGGCGTAGAACGAGCCCGCCGGAGCGTTGACCCCCGCTCGAGCGAGGTGCTCGGCGACGGCTGCCGGCGTATGACCCTCGACGGTGAAGAGCAGGGTCGGCGTCCGCTGTGCGGCGTGGCCGTAGAGGGTGACGCCAGAGATCGCGGCGAGGCGGGACTCCAGATCGTTCCGGAGCGCGTCCTCGTACTCCTCGACCAGCTCCAGCGAGCTGAGGAGCCGCTCGCGCCTGGTCGATCCAGTTCCGCCGAGACCCGCCAGGAAGTCGACGGCGGCGGTCGTGCCGGCCAGCAACTCATACGGGAGGGTGCCGAACTCGAAGCGCTCCGGTACGGCGTCCGACGACGGCAGCAGCTTGTCCGGGTGCAGCGTCTCGAGCAGCTCAGGCGACGCCGTCACCACCCCGAGATGCGGTCCGAAGAACTTGTACGGCGAGCAGGCGTAGAAGTCGGCGTACGACGCATCGACCGGGGCGTGCGCGGTCAGGTGGACACCGTCGACGTAGATCAAGGCCCCGGCCTCGTGGACCTGGTCGGCGATGCTCGTCACGTCGGGCCGGGTCCCGAGCAGGTTGGACGCGGCAGTGACGGCGACCAGGCGGGTGCGGTCGGTGAGGAGCGGCGCGAGATCGTCGAGTTCGGAGGTCTCGGGGTCGAAGCCGAGCCACTTCACGGTCGCACCGACGGCCTCGGCGGCCTGCACCCACGGGCGGACGTTGGCGTCGTGGTCGAGCCGCGTCACGATGACCTCGTCGCCTTCGGACCAGGTCTTGGCGAGCGTACGGGAGACGTCGTACGTGAGCTGCGTCATGCTGCGCCCGAAGACGATGCCCTGCGCCGTGGTGCCGAGCAGGTCGGCCATCGCCTCGCGGGCCCCGGCGACGATCTCGTCCGCCCGGCGCTCGGCGGCCGTGAGCTGACCGCGGTTGGCGAGCGCCGACGTCATGGTCCGGGCCACCGCGTCCGCCACCACCTGCGGCGTTTGCGAACCACCCGGCCCATCGAAATGCGCCGCCCCCTCGTCGAGCGCGGGGAACTGCTTGCGGACAGCCACGACGTCGAAGGCACTCATGGCCGTCATCTTCTCCCGGCGCCCCGGCCTGCTGCCATCGGCTGTCCACTTCTCACCGCGCTTGCCCGATGCCGGATAAAAATCTCCGGACTGTCGGTTCGATAGTGCAGGATGTCAGGAGTGAGCACCGTAACGACTCCTGACAAGGCCCCGCTGCAGGCCTGGCTTCCGACGATGCTGACCCTGGCCGCGATCTGGGGTTGCAGCTTCCTGTTCATCTCCGTCGGCGTGCGGGAGCTCCCGCCGCTCTACCTGGCCCTCGGGCGGGTGCTCGCGGGTTCCGTCGTACTGCTGGCGATCCTGGCGGTGAAACGCGACTCGCTGCCCCGGGATCCGCGGCTGTGGGCGCACTCGTTCGTCCTGGGCGCGATCGGCTCCGCGATTCCGTGGACGCTGTTCGGGTACGGCGAGCAGCGCATTCCGTCCCTCCTGGCGGGGATCTGGAACGGGATCACCCCGCTGATCGTGCTGCCGATCGCCGTCCTGATCTTCCGCACCGAGACGTTCTCGCTGCAGCGGGTCCTCGGTCTGGTCATCGGGTTCGCCGGGATGCTCGTCGTCCTCGGCGCGTGGCACGTCCAGGCCGGCGCGGATCTGACCGGGCAGGCGCTCTGCATGCTCGCCGCGGTCTTCTACGGGTTGGCGATCCCCTACCAGAAGCGGTTCATCGCCGGGACCACGCTGTCCGGGACGGCGCTGTCGGCCAGCCTGTTGCTGTGCGCAACGGTCCAGCTGGCGATCGTGGCGCCGATCGTCACCCGTCAGGCGCCACCGGTGCCGTGGTCGCTGTCGATCGAGGTGCTGCTCAGTGTGGTCGCGCTGGGTGCGCTCGGCAGTGGGCTCGCGTTCGTGCTCAGCCTGCGCAACATCCGGCTGATCGGGGCCAGCCGCTCGTCGATGGTGACGTACCTGATGCCGGTCTTCTCGATCCTGGTCGGCGTGATCGTGCTGCACGAGCACATCGCCTGGTACCAGCCGGTCGGCGGCCTGGTCGTGCTGCTCGGGGTCGCGGTTTCGCAGCGATTGCTCAGGACGCCGCGGCGCAAGCCGGTGATCGCGGCCGAGGCGCCGGCGACAACCTGACGTCAGCCGCGGCGGAGGTTGGGTACGGCGGCGATCATGACGGCGGCGAGCGCGAGCACGGTCCCGGCCACGATCGGGAACGTGACCGCCTTGTCGGCCGCCGGGACGAACAGATCGATGAACAGGCTCGCGATCAGCTGACCCGCGATCGTCCCGAGGCCGAGCACGAACACGCCGACCACTCGGACGACGGCCGCCGCCGCGCTGATGAAGATCACGCCGCACGCGCCACCGAAGTACAGCCAGGGCTCGCTCGGCAGGTGGTGCGGCACGCCCCGCATTGCGAGGTCGGCTCCGAAGACGATCAGCAGCGCGACGAACCCGACCACGAAGTTGACCACGCCGGCGGCGACCGCGCCGTACGCGTCCGTTGAGGCGGTCCGCGCGACGCGACCGTTGATCGCTTGCTGGACCGCGGTGCCCAGCCCGCCGAGCGCGGGCAGTACGGCGAGCAACAGGCCGTCGGGGTGACTCAGCTGGTCCGACACCGCGAGTACGACGGCCACCAGGGCGATCAGCGCGCCGACAACCCGCAGGGTGGTGAACGGCTGCGGGCCGGCCGGACCGAAGCCGAGGCGGTCGACGATCAGACTGCTGACCGCCTGGCCCGCGACGACCGCGACGGTGAAGACCGCGACGCCGATCACGGAGACCGTGATCGATTGCGTGGCGACGAGGTAGGCGCCGCCGAGTCCGCCCAGGCATTGCCACCAGCGGAGTCCGCCGTACCCGCGCATCGGTTCGCGGATCGCCTGCCAGACCTTGCCGAGAGAGCGCCGTACGGCGGGGACGAGCGCCGTACCGATGAGCAGGATGAGCAGACCGGAGCCGAACGAGACCAGCGCGGCCGCGACGCCGTCGCCGAGGACGTCGCCGAGCTCGCCGTTGATCCGGGACTGGACCGCGACCAGCATCCCGATGCCGAAGGCGGCGATGAGCCCGATCAGATGGTGCTGTGGGGTCGAGGTCGCCGGGCGGGTCGCGGTGGTTGTCACGTCACTATCATGACCGTTCGCGCAATTGCACCTGACAGCAGGTCCGCTTTACGACCGGCGGATCAGCGCCAGGTACATCGCGTCGGTGCCGTGCAGGTGCGGCCAGAGCTGTACGTCGGGGCCGTCGCCGAGATCCGGTACACCGGGGAACAGCGGGCGCGCGTCCTCGATCGTCGCGTCGTCACGCTGGGCGAGTACGGCGTCGACCACCGCGCGGGTCTCGTCCGGGTGCGGTGAGCAGGTCACGTACGCGACCACGCCTCCCGGCCGCACCGAGGTGATCGCCGCGTCCAGCAGGTCTTCCTGGAGTGGCCGCAGTTCCTTCACGTCTTCCGGCGTACGACGCCAGCGGGCTTCCGGGCGGCGCCGGAGCGCCCCGAGACCGGTGCACGGGACGTCGGCCAGCACCCGGTCGAACGACCCGGCCGGCCAGGTCGGTATGGTCCCGTCGCCGACGAGCACCTTGTGGTCGCCCGGGACCGCCCGCAGGTTGGCGCGGACGAGGTCGGCCCGATGCTTGAGCGGCTCGACGGCCGTCAGCTTCCCGTCCCGCTGATCCACGAGCGCCGCAAGCAGCGCCGACTTCCCACCCGGCCCAGCGCACAGGTCCAGCCACTCGCTGTCCGAACCGTCGACCGGCGCCGTCGCGAGCGCGATCGCCACAAGCTGCGATCCCTCGTCCTGAACCCCGGCCCGCCCCGTCGCCACAGCCTCGATCCGTCCAGGATCACCCCCACCCTGCAGCACCGCCGCATACGGCGACCACTTGGCGGCAGTCGCCCCGGCCGCGATCAACTCGTCGACGTCAGCCAGCCCGGGCCGAGCCACAAGCGTCACCCGGGGCGGCTCATTGTCAGCATCCAGCAACTCCTCCAACCCACTGTCCAGCGCCTTTGCGAACGCCTCGATCACCCAGCGGGGGTGGGCTTTGGCGATCGCCAGATGGCCGTACAGGTCCTCGTCGGCCGGCGGCGCGACGGTGGTGATCCACTGGTCGAAGGTGCGCTGGCTGATCTTGCGGAGGACGGCGTTCACGAGACCGCTGCGCTTCTGGCCGATCTCGGCGCGGGTGAGCGTGACCATCTCGTTCACGGCGGCGTAGGAGTCGACCCGCATCCGGAGGAGCTGGTGAGTGCCGAGCCGCAGGAGGTCGAGGAGCTCGGGGTCGAGGTCGGCGAGCGGGCGGGACACGCTGCGGGCCAGGAAAGCGTCGTACGTGCCTTGCCAGCGCAGCGTGCCGTGCACCAGCTCGGTGCAGAACGCGGCGTCGCGACCGCTCAGCCGCGACTCGCGGAGAGCCTTGTTGAGCGCGAGGTTCGCGTAGCCACCTTCACCGGTGACCTGCCGGATCACCCGGTAGGCGACCCCGCGGACGCGGTCCGGCCGGCGCTGCGGCGCCCGATTGCGTGGTGACCGATCACTCACGCCTCCACCTCGCTGGCGCTCGGTTCCGGCGTGAGCGATAACACTGCTCTACAGATTGTTCGCTCGCTACGCTCGCTCACGTGGACGGCCCCAACCGATCCTCATCAGTCAGGCGCACACCGCGAGCCCAGTCTGCGGCGGCCATCGGCTTCTTGCCCTGCGGCTGCACCGTCACCAGCTCCAACGCCTTGCTGCCGGTACCGACCTTCACGCTCGACTTGGTCGCCTGCAGCTCACCCGGCTTCAGCTCCTCGTCGGTCAGCCGGACGGCCAGCACCTTCAACCGCTCGCCCCGGAACATCGTCCACGCTCCCGGCGCCGGGTTGCACCCGCGCACCAGCCGGTCCACGCGCTGCCCCGGCGCGGCCAGATCGATCTCAGCACCCTCGACCGTGATCTTCGGTGCCAGCGTCACACCGTCGACCGGCTGCTCACGAGCCTCCAGTACGCCGGCCTCGACGCCGTCCAGCGTGTCCACCAGAAGCTTCGCCCCGGAGACCGCCAGCCGGTGCAGCAGGTCGCCCGAGGTGTCCGAAGGACCGATCGGCTCGGTGAGTACGCCGTACACCGGGCCGGCGTCGAGCGCCTTCACGATCCGGAACGTACTGGCACCGGTGACGTCGTCACCCGCGATGATCGAATGCTGCACCGGCGCGGCACCACGCCAGGCGGGCAGCACCGAGAAGTGCAGGTTGATCCAGCCGTGCCGCGGGATGTCCAGGGCCGCCTGCGGCAACAGGCCGCCGTACGCGACGACCGGGCAACAGTCCGGCGCGATCTCGGCCAGCCGCGCCAGGAACTCGGGGTCGCTGGGCTTGACCGGCTTCAGGATCTCGATCCCACCAAGCTCCTTGGCGTACTGCGCGACCGGCGAGGCGACCAGCTTGCGGCCGCGGCCGGCCGGCGCGTCCGGACGAGTGACCACACCGACGAGTTCGTGGCGGCTGGCAACGATCGCCTCGAGAGCGGTGACCGCGGGCTCCGGCGTACCGGCAAAGACGACTCTCACAATCCGAATCCGTTCGTCGGGTGGGGGGAGACCTTGATCTGCGGTGGGCCGGGCAGGCCGGACCACTCGGCCTCGCGGATCGCCTTCATCGCCTGCTTGCGGGTCGCGGTGTCGAGCCGGTCGACGAACAGGATGCCGTCCAGGTGATCGGTCTCGTGCTGGATTGCCCGGGCCAGGAGCTCGGAGCCCTCGATCACGATCGGGTCGCCGTACATGTTGAAGCCCTTGGCGATCACCGAGAGCGCGCGGCGGCAGTCGAACGTCAGACCGGGGATCGACAGGCAGCCCTCCGGTCCGAACTGCTCCTCGGCGGACAGCGTCAGCTGCGGGTTGATCAGGTGCCCGAGCTCACCCTCGACGTGGTACGTGAACACGCGCAGGCCGACCCCGATCTGCGGCGCGGCCAGGCCGGATCCGGGCGCGTCCTGCATGGTGTCGGTGAGGTCCGCGACCAGGCGGCGCAGCTCGGCGTCGAAGTCGACGACCGGCTCGGCCTTCGTGATCAGGACGGGGTCGCCGAACAGGCGGATGGGTTGGACCGACACAGACTCTCCACAGCGCTCCGCGAACCAGGACCGGCCAAGTCTAGTTGGCTCCGCGCGGGGATTCAGACGGCAGGGGCCTCTCCACATTGTTGCCATGAGCACGTACTGTGGTCTCAGGCGTACCTACAGTCACTACCGTCTCACGCCCAACGGGAGAACCAATGCCCACAGCAGCACGGGGGGCAACTCTGATCATCCTGGGTGCACTTCTGGCCCAGGCGCCCCTGACCGCCGCCGCGTACCAGCCGCGCGATCCGGAGCCTTCCAGCCCGTCGGCCATCGCGGAGCCCCCACCTGTCACCGCGATCCCTACTCCAACGGCAACCCCCACCGAGACTCCGACTCCCACAGCGACTCCCACCGCCACCGAGACGCCGAGTCAGCCGATGCCCGAGCAGCCGGCGGCGCGGTCGTGGAGCGACGTGGTCAAGCAGGTGACCGAAACGTCGCCCGGCGACCTGGAGCTGCGGTCGGCGGACACGTCCGCGCAAGCGTCCTCGATGATGCGGTGCTTCAAGCTCGACGAGGAGAACTACTGCCTCGGACTCGGCTTCGTCGACCAGGTGCCGACGGGGGCCCAGGTGCATGCGATGCTCAGCCCGCCGAGCGTTCGTACGGACGGTGACCTCGGAGTCGAGCAGGACATCCCGACCGGCGATCTGACTCCGGCCGCATTCGTCGCGGAGCGGGCATCGATGCCGAAGAGCGCCCGCGTCAACGCCGAGCTCGACGAGCTGCAGGCAGCCTGGGACGGCCGGGACAAGGCACGGTCGCTTCGCCTGCTGGCTGCGGGCGGCGCAGGTGATCCCACCACGCCAACGCCTACTCCCCCAACGAGTCCTACGCCGACACCGACCGCTCCTACACCGACGACTACCCCCACGCCGACGACGCCGACCCGGACGGCTCCCACGCAGGGCACGCCGACGCCGGCTCCGCCCGCGGCACCCGTGAAGGTGCCGGCTTCGGCGTACATCATGAAGGGGTTCCAGACCTCGCAGGAGAAGGGGTACTGGTGTGGCCCGGCGACGTTCCAGTCGATCGACTGGGCCGACGACAACCAGAAGGACACCCAGGCGTCCTGGGCGAAGGACCTGGGCTCGACCACGTCCGGTACGGCGATCTCCGCGATGGTCAAGCAGACCAACCTGAAGACGGCCTGGCCCAAGTCCGCCGGCACCTACGTCGTGCAGAACGTGGCGAGCTGGAACTCCCAGACGTTCTTCACCGTGCACCAGAAGCACCTCGGCGTCTACAAGGCCCCGGTCATCGAGCACGTGCAGCTGCTCAAGCGGTACTTCCCCTACCTCGCCTTCAATCACAGCGGCCATTACCAGGTCGGCCGCGGTTACGACAAGGCCAAGGGCACGATCGCGATCTACGAGGTGTTCAACGAGCGCCGGTTCAACAGCCGCGGCAACGTGACTGACGGACCCAAGAACATCCCGGCGAGCGCGTTGTTCAACGCCACCCTGGCCAACTCGTTCAAGAACATCGGGCTCTGATGCGCCGTACCACCGTTGCCGTAGGCACCCTCTTCGTCCTGCTCCTGGCCGGCTGCTCATCCTCGTCGAAGGACGCCGGCCCAGCAGCCACACCGAGCAAGACGCCAAGCGGGACACCGACCCCGACAGGCAAGCCCGAGACCCCGGGACCGCCGACCGACTCCGGTACGGCGATCCCGGTCTGGGCGAACGTCCTGCGGCAACCGGTGGACGGACAGCATCTCGTCACCCAGCAACGCAAGTACGTCGTCACCCGCGGCAGCGACGAGGCCGGCACCACCACAGTGCAGGACCGGACCAGCAAGAAGGTCGTCGTCCGGCACACCCCGGCCGCCGGCTTCGTCGCCCAGTCCCCCGTCGTCATCGACGACCACTGGGCCCTGATCGAGGACATCCGCTCGGACGGACCCGACCCGCAGATCAAGCTCTTCCGCTACGACCTCACCACTGGCCGCACCGCGACCCTCGGATCACTACCGCCGGTCTCCGAACCCGAGATCGGCGCGTACGACGGCACGTTCGCCTACAGCTCGACCGACGCCAAGAACCGCTCCTGCCTGATCGTCGCCGACCTAGCGGCCCTCACGTCGCGCACCATCACCTGCGTCGCCGCTCCTGGCTACATCGCCGACCCAGTGGTGTCCGCCGACACCGTCACCTTCAGCGAGATCACCGCCCCCGAGACCGCCCGCCGCTGCAAGCGTCTCCAGACCGCCTCGTTGTCCGGAGGTCCCGCCCGACCAGTGCCCGCGGCAACCAACTGCATCCAGTGGAGCGGCGCGTCCTTGCGTGGAGCGACCGTGTGGTCGGAGGTCGGCGCGTCGGACCCCGACCAGTACCAGAGCAAGGCCTACGTCCGTGAGTCCGCCGACTCCCCCATCCGCGCACTCGGCGTGGTCGTCACCGACACCATCATTGCCTGCGGCAACTGGACCCTCTGGGAGACCAGGGCCGTGAGCAACGGTGACGACAGCTACCAGATCAATCGCTGGCGTCCCGGCCTGGCCAAGCCACAACGCATCTACGCCGGCAAACCCGGCACCGCCCTCACCCCGATGACCTGCCAGAACAACACCGTGTACGTCGAAGCCGCGTACCTCTCGAGCACCCCGACGTACACCGAAACCATCTCCGCGACCGTCGGCTGACCTCAGCGCCAGGAGTGGCGGATGCGTAGGCGTCCGAACCCCATGGTTCCGGAGATCCGGATCTGCGGCCCACCTGAGCCCGCGCGACGCGGGGTCTTGTAGTGCGAGTCCTTCCAGCCGGTCCGCAGGCCCTCGACGTCGACGACCGCATCCCGAGGGACCGTGATCCTGGCCCCGCCGGTGCCGAGGTGCAGCTCGATGTCGACCACCGAAGACTCGAAGACCGCCCGCGACAGATCCAGCTGCACCCGTCCGAAGGCGGACTGCACCTTGAGTGTCCTGGGCACTCGCCAGACGCCGCGCCGCTGGATCCGGCCCGCGGCGGCGGAGATCTTCGACGTGGTGCCGGGATCCTCCGCCGGGAGTGCTGCCAGCGCCGAATCGAGCTCGTGGTGCGTCCGGGCGGTCAACACCTGATCGAGGCGCCGATCCATCTCCTCGTCGGAAAGCTGTCCCTCCGAATACGCCTGCTGCACACGCTGGACGGCCGCGTCCCGGTCGCCTTCCCTGATCACCGTTCCACTTTAGACGTCGAGCCCCCGGCTGCGGAGCTGGTCGCGGAGGTTCGCGGCACCGGTGAAGAGCTCGGCGTCGAGTCCGACCGTACGGGCGCCGTCGACGTTGTACTGCATGTCGTCGGTGTAGAAGGTCCGAGCGGCGTCGAGACCGAAGCGGTCGATCAGGATGCGGTAGATCTTCTCGTCCGGCTTGACCGTCTGCTCGACGCCCGACACGACCTCACCGTCGAAGTGGCTGAGGATCGCGAACGCTTCCTTGGCCACCTCCCACTTCTCGGCCGAGAAGTTGGTCAGCGCGTACGTCGGGATGCCGAGCGCACCCAGCTCGGTCAGGACTGCGGCGGTGTCCACGAACACGCCCTTGACCATCTTCAGCCAGCCGCTGTCGTACGCCTCGATCCACTCGGAGTGCTCCGGATGCAAGCTGGTGAGCTCCGCGACCGCCTCGGCCCACGGGCGACCCTCGTCCTGCTTGTGGTTCCAGGCCGGCGTGGTCACGTTGGTCAGGAAGTGCGTCCGCTCCTGCTCATCGGGGATCAGGTCGGCGTACAGGTAGTCCGGACTCCAGTCCAGCAACACCCCACCGATATCGAACACGACAACATCGATCATCCGCTCGCTCATGCCCGCAACCCTACGAGACCCGGGGTGAAGGGCGCGGCGGATTTCAGGGTGCGGAGGATGGGGACGGTTTCGAGCGCGGTGATGGGTTCGACCGCGCCGAGCTGGTGGGTGAGGTAGGCGTGCAGAGCGTCCGGGCTCGGGCAGAGCGCGTGCGCGACGAGGTTGGTGCGGCCCGTGGTTGCAGCGACGAAGGCCAGCTCGTCGTGCTCGGCCAGGGCGCGGCCGACCGCGTCGGCGTGTGCTGGTGGGACGGAGAGCCAGAGCATCGCGCTCGCGGTGACGCCGAGAGCTCCGGGGTCGACGTCGACGTCGAAAAAGAGCGCTCCTGTGCTCTGCAGCTCCTCGAGTCGCCGAGCCACGGTCGCGGGCGACCAGCCGGGGCGTACGGCGAGGTCCGCGAGAGTCGCCCGCCCGTCCTCACCGAGCGCGGTGAGCAGCTTCCCATCTCCAGCTGCGAGCCCCCGTCCCGCGACACCCTCGATCCTCCGCGTGCGGAGTCCGGCCTCCTGAGCCGGGGTCAGGGGCTCGTCGGCCGCTTCGGATCCCGGCTCATGTACGCCGGCCTCGGCGTACTCCTGGTCGGCATCGTCACCGCCACCTCCTGGCTGCTCCCGGGACTCGCGATCGCCGGTGTCGGAGTCGGGCTGTTCACGACCGCGTTCTTCACCGAGGCACTCCACCGGGTGCAGCCACACGAGACCGGGTCAGCGGCCGGCTTGCTCAACGCGGTGCAGCAGTTCGGCGCGACGCTCGGTGTCGCCGGGTTCGGCAGTGTGTTCCTGCATCACGCGGTGACGTTCGAGCGGGCGTTCTGGATCGCGGCCGCGGTCATCGTGGTGACCGGCGGGACCGCTCACCTCATGCGGTCGCCGCGTTCGCAGCGGCACGGGCATGCAGTGCCGGCGCCAGCGAGTACTGCCCGATGAAGATCACCACGCCGAGCAGCGCACAGCCGATCCAGGTGACGGTCGGGCCGAAGTGTTCGAGGGAGTTGGTCCCGGCCAATGGTCCGACCACTGTGCCGACGCCGAAGGCCATCCCGGACAGGCCCATGTAGCGGCCGCGCAGGTCGACGGGAGCGAGGTCGGCGAACACCGCGCCGATCACCGCGGCGAACCCGATCTCGCCGATCGTCCACACCACGACCGACAGCCCGTAGCCCCACCAACTGTGGACCACGGCGCCGACCCCGAACCCGAGACCGACCACGAGCATCGACGCGGCGAGCAGCTTCGGCCGGTCGAACTTCACCAGCCATTTGCCGAGGAACGGCTGGACCAGCACGATCACCACGCCGTTGAGCGCGATCACCAGACCGTACGTCTGTGACGGCAGGCCGTCGTCCGCCATCGCGAGCGGCAGCGTCGAGTACCCCTGGAAGTAGATGGTCGCGTAGCCGATCTGGATCAGGATCATCAGCAAGAACACGGTGTCGCGCAGCGCCACCGGCAACAGCGGCCGCCGGGCCGCACCCTCGTCCAGCGCCGGGCGACTTTCGGGCACCATCGCCCAGATCACGAGGCCCGCGATCACCGACGTACCGGCGTTCAGCCAGAACAGCAGCCCATATCCGACCGACGCCAGCACGCCCGCGCTGACGGTGGACACGGAGAAGCCGAGGTTGATCGCCCAGAACAGCAGCCCGTACGCTCGGACCCGCTCGCCCGGCTGGAGCAGGTCGGCCACGGTCGCCTGCACGGCCGGGCGGAAGAGGTCACCGAGCAGACCGACCAGGAACGCCGCCACCCAGATCATCACCATCGCCCGGGCCGAGCCGAGCAGGATCAGCGCGGCAGCGGTGCCGAAGAAGCAGATCAGCATGGTCAGCCGGCGCCCGACCCGGTCGGCCAGCCAGCCGCCGACGAGCTGCGCGACCACGGTTCCGGCGCCGACCGCGGCCGCCACGGCACCCGCCGTACCGGCCGAGAGCTGACGGTCGTGGGTGAGGTAGAGGACCAGGAACGGCTGCACGAAACTGCCGAGCCGGTTGACCAGTTGGCACACCCAGAGCGCCCAGAAGGCTCTGGGCAGAGTGGTCGGCGTGGGCGCCCCGACAGCAGCGGCAGTCGTCATGAGCACAACTCTCAGGCCCCGCAGGATCGCTGTCGACGATTAGGCACAGAACTAATCAGCTAGAGTGGGGCCGTGATCACGATCAGGCTGAACGCTGAGGACGTGGGCCGGATCCGGTTCGCACTGTCGCCGGTCTGGGAGGCCGTCACCAGTGTGCGGGCGCTGAGCAACAACACGGCGCGGAGCGTGCACGGGCCGTGGCTGCAGAAGGTCCGGCCGATCATCGAGGGCCCGGACCTGATGTTGCTCAGGGCATTGATCCCGCCGGTCGGCTATATCCCGGACTTCATCACGCCGGCACCGCCGCGCCGGTCGACCAGCCTGGAGTCCGGCCTGGCCGCGATCGCCGCCACCCCGCACCACCTCGTGGTGGACGAGCTCGGCAAGCTGCACCACGACACTCCCCATCCGCTGCTGCCGGATCTGATCGCGCACCCGGGCAAGGCACTGGACGTGATCACCTCGGCGCTGGAGACGTACTGGCGGCGCGCGATCGAGCCGGACTGGCGACGGATGCGCGCGCTGCTGCAGGAGGATCTGGCCTTCCGGCTGGATGAGCTGGCCAGTGGCGGCATCGAGCGGCTGTTCCGGAACCTGCATCCGTCGGTGCGGTTCACCGGCGATCAGATCGTGGTCGATCGACCGTTCTGCTGCGACGGCGAGCCGATGGCCGGGCAAGGTGTGCTGCTCGTGCCGTGCGTGTTCACCTGGCCGGCGGGGCTGGCGGTGACCGCGGCGCCGCACGTGCCGACGATCACCTACCCGCCGCGCGGCCTCGGCCGGCTGTGGGAGGACCGGCAGGACACCACCGACTCACCGCTCGCGGATCTCGTCGGGCGGACGCGGGCCGCGATCGTGAGTCACCTGGATCTGCCGATGTCGACGACGCATCTGGCGCACCAACTCGGGGTGTCGGCGCCGACGTTGAGCGTGCACCTGAGCATCCTGCGCAACGCGGGCGTGGTCGACTCCCGCCGCGACGGTCGTGCGGTGCTCTACTACCGCACGACCCTAGGCACGCAGTTGCTGACCGCGTCGACTCCCCTGGCCACGACTGCCTAGCCGAAGCTCGGCGGATCGACCTGGACCCGGACCGATCCCGGATTCTTCTTGGCGCTCCGGGTGGACTGGGCTTCCTTCAGCGCGCGGACCAGGGCTGTCCCGTGAGTGCGGGGAGTTCGCACGACGGCTCGGACGGTTTCGTCGTCGACGTCTACCGGGCCGAGGACCTCCAAGCCGGTCTGCGCGGGCAGGAGGTCGCGGACGCGGGCGATGAGGTCGGCGACGGACTCCGAGGGCCCGGTCAGCTCGGCCAGCTTGGCGGCCGGGGCCAGGCGCGCGGCACGACGTTCCTCGATCTCGCGGGTCGCGTAACCCTCGGGACTCCACCGGACAACCGCTTGCAACGGCAGGGCGGACGGATCGCCGACGAGGATGACCGTGCCCGACGGGCGAACCAATGCGGCCGCGTTGAACCACCGGCGGACCGCCTCCTCAGGCGCACGCAGGTCCGGGCGGGCGAGCATCAACCACGTGTCGAGCAGCAGCGCCGCACTGTAGCCACCTTCGGCGACCGGCTCGGCGCCCGGTGTGCTGACGATCAACGCCGGCTTGTCCGGTACGACGTCGAGCATGTTGTCGCCCCCCGACGTACGGACGACGAGGCCGGGAAACGCCCGCCCCAGCTCCTCCGCCGTACGACGAGCTCCAACGACCGCCGCACGCATCCGGGTGTCACCGCACTCCGGGCAGCGGTGATCCGTCGCCGGCCGGCCGCAGACACTGCAGCTCGGAGGCCCCGATCCACCAGTACGACGCAACGTCCCGCCACACGTCGAGCATCGCGAGGGCGCCCGGCAGGTCTGACACACCAGGCTCGGCAGGTACCCGGCGCGCGGCACCTGCACCAGCACCGGCCCCGACCGTAGTCCCTCACGCGCGATCTCGAACGCCCGCTTCGGCAACCGCGCCGCCCGAGCCGCCGGGTCACGCGCCAAGTCCGTGTCCGACTCGCCCGCGATGTGCAGCGCCGGAGCCGCGGCCCTGATCACCGACCGGTCCGCGATCAGCTCGTTCGCGAACCCGGACTCGACCAGTGCGGCCGCCTCCGGGGACCGCGCGAATCCGCCGAGCAACACCGCACACTTCTGCCGGAAAGCCCTGAGCAGCAATACCTCCCGGGCATGCGGGTACGGCGCCCGCGGCTCGGCGTACGAATCGTCGCCGTCGTCCCACAACGCGACCAGCCCGAGATTCGCCACCGGCGCGAAAGCAGCCGCCCGCGTCCCGATCACCACCCGCGTACATCCCCGCAGCGCCGCGAGAAACGCCCGGTACCGAGCCGTTGGCCCGAGGTCCGCCGACAGCGTGACGAAGCCGGTCTCCCCCAGCACAGCCGCACACGCCGCGGCCAACCGCTCGAGGTCACGCGCGTCCGGCACCAGCAGCAACGCACCCCGACCGGACGCCGCACACACCGCCGCCGCCTGCGCGAACGCGAGCGCCCAATCAGCCCCCGGTACGGCGGTCCAGATCGCACGCGGCGACTCCGAACGTGCAACCGCATCCAGGAAACCAGCCGGGTACGCCGACCACTCGGAGCGCGACGTGGACAGCGGAGGCGGCGTGGGCTGGGTGCAGCGGAGCGGCTCGCCCTCGACCTTCGCGTGCCGGGGCGGGACCGCCAGCCGGGTGACGTCCGCGAGCACTCCGGCGTACCGGTCGGCGACCGCGCGGCACAGGTCGGCGATCTCCGGCGTGAGCACCTGCTCAGGCGAGACGACCTTGCGGATCCGGGCCAGCTTGCCGTCGTGGTCGGAGGATTCGAGGCGATCCAGGACGAAGCCGTCCAGGTCCTTGCCGGCGAAGCGGACCTTCACCCGCGCACCGGGCTGGGCGGCGTCGGCCAGGTCGTCAGGTACGAGGTAGTCGAAGGGCCGGTCGAGGTGCGGGAACGAGACGTCGACCGCGATCCGGGCGACCGGCAGCGTCGCCGTGATGCCGGTGGGCTCCTTGGTCCGCGACTTGCGAACGGTGTCCCGCAGCAGCGTGAGCTGCTCCGGCGAGTCCCCGTTCGATGTCACCGGGAAACTCTAGTCCGCCGTGACGACAGTGCGTGGGACGCGGCGACCCGGCTGTGGACAACTGCCACAGCCGGGTCGTCGGATGGTGCGGCGTTACCCGTTGATGGCCGCCTTCAGTGCCTCGACGCGGTCGGTCCGCTCCCAGGTGAAGTCCTCGCCGGTGCGGCCGAAGTGGCCGTTGCGCGCGGTCTGGGCGTAGATCGGCCGGAGCAGGTCCAGGTCGCGGATGATGGCGGCCGGACGCAGGTCGAACACCTCGCGCACCGCGTCGGCGATCTTGTCCACCGGCACCTTCTCGGTCCCGAAGGTGTCGACGTAGAAGCCCACCGGCGCGGCCTTGCCGATCGCGTACGCGACCTGGCACTCGACCCGGTCGGCCAGCCCGGCGGCGACGATGTTCTTCGCCACCCAGCGCATCGCGTACGCCGCCGACCGGTCCACCTTGGACGGGTCCTTGCCGGAGAACGCGCCACCACCGTGCCGCGCCATGCCGCCGTAGGTGTCGATGATGATCTTCCGCCCGGTCAGCCCGGCGTCGCCCATCGGGCCGCCGACCTCGAACCGGCCGGTCGGGTTCACCAGCAGCTTGTAGCCGGTCGAGTCGATGTCGAACTGCTCGAGCACCGGGTCGACCACGTGCTTCTTGATGTCCGGCGTCAGCATCGAGTCCAGGCTGATGTCGGACGCGTGCTGGCTGGACACCACCACGGTGTCGACGCGGACCGCCTTGTCACCGTCGTACTCGATGGTGACCTGGGTCTTGCCGTCCGGCCGCAGGTAGGCCAGCGTGCCGTTCTTGCGGACCTCGGACAGCCGCTCGGACAGCCGGTGCGCGATCGTGATCGGCAACGGCATCAGCTCGGGCGTCTCGTTCGACGCGTAGCCGAACATCAGTCCCTGGTCGCCCGCCCCCTGCAGGTCCAGCTCGTCCTTCGACGCGTCCGACCGCGTCTCGTACGCCGTGTCGACACCCTGCGCGATATCCGGCGACTGGCTCCCGATGGCGACCTGCACCCCACAGGACGCGCCGTCGAAACCCTTCAGCGACGAGTCGTAGCCGATCTCGAGGATGCGCGACCGCACGATCCCCGGGATGTCGACGTACGCCGTCGTGGTGACCTCACCCGCGACCACGACCAGACCCGTGGTGATCAGGGTCTCGACCGCCACGCGGCTCTTCGGGTCCTCGGCCAGCAACGCATCGAGGATGGAGTCGCTGATCTGGTCAGCGATCTTGTCCGGGTGACCCTCGGTCACGGACTCGGACGTGAAAAGGCGCCTCGCCACAGTTCTCCCTCGAATCCTCTTGTGCCGCGCGGCGTGTCACGGCCGCGCGATCCCCCCATGCACCGGCGGTTGGCGATGCATCTTGGGAAGTATGCCAGCAGTTTCCCCCGGAGTCCCGGTGACGCTCCGAAATCATCCGGAATGCGAGATTCGCGACCATATTGTGGGACACCGTGCCGGATTCAGGCGTGCGGACCTACCGTGACGTCGCCCACGGTGAGCGACGGGGTGCAGGCCAGGATCGCCGCCAAACGATCCACCTCGGCGTCCAGCAGGCGGCGCCGGCGGCGGTTCAGCGGCGTGATCGCCTCGACGGTCACGTGCAGAGTGCGGCCGGCCTTCTTCTGGTGCCAGACACCGGCGACGATGCCGTCGACCAGGAGCAGCGGGTAGTTGCCGGCCTGACCGCGCGCGGTGGCCCTGGTGAAGGCCTTGCCGGGGAAGAGGAGTTCCCTCGGGAAGCTGCCGACGCCGTACGCATCGAAATACGGAACGAGCCGAACGCCCTCCGCCTTCTCGTCGGAGAAGTCGTCGTCGCCGGGTGCGAGCCACGCGGTCTGGCCGGCCAGCTCGACCTGCGGCAGGTTGTCGAAGTACGGCTTGACGAAGGTCGGCGTGGTCTTGAGCCAGCGGGCGAACTGCTGCGGCGTGGCCGGGCCGTAGGCATAGAGGTAGCGGTGCAGGAGTTCGGTGAGCGCTCTCTCACTGGGCAGCGGTTCGAACGGCTTGAAGCGGTGCGGGTTCGAGTACGTCGTACTCCGGCCGCGGTTCGGTCCGTAGCAGAGGACACCGGCGTTGGCGGCATCCGAGATCGCCTGACGCCAGCGCGGCCAGTACCCCTGGAACGCGGGCATGACCAAATCACCAGCCCACGACCCGGTCCGCCGAATGACTTCCTCGCTGAGCTCGTCGACGGTGAGGTCGTCCTCGGCCAGCGCGACGCCGACCGCGGCGATCACCTCAGCAGTCTGCTCCGGCGTCATCCGCATCGGCTCAGGCCCGAGCCCACGTGCGGGCAGAGCCGACAGCGCGCCGGTCCACAGCGGCAGGTCGTCGAGTGGCAGCAGGTGCACCGTCCCACGCGGTCCGAAGGTCTTCACCAAGCCATCTGCTTGCTGCACGGTCTCGCGCGTCGCATCCGCGACCCGGAGCGCCACCGACAGCTCCCCCGCCGCCAGGATCTGCGCATGCGCCCCACACATCGCCCGTACGCCGTCAACCGGCGTCGCAGCGGGCTCCGTGAGGTAGTGCCGCCGCATCCGCTGGGCAACAACGGCCTGCCATGTGATCTCCATTTCCCCGACCCTAACCACAGAAACGGACAACTCCTGTCCTAACCACGGCATCCCCCTCACACCCCGCAACCCTCCACGTCGGGCCACGAGCCATCCCCTCCTCCTGCCGCGCCGCCTCCCGGGCACCCAGCCGTCGGTTCGCCGATGCGGCCGAGGGCGGTGCGGCGCGGCCATTTGGGAGGAGAACCCTTCATATTGCCCCTTCTCCCTGCGGTATCCGGAAGGAGAAGGGGCAAGGTCAGGGGTTAACCCGAGGAAGGGCGTCAGGCAGCGCGTTGTGATCGGGTGAAGGCTTGGTGGATTCGGGCCAGGAGACGATCGGGCCGGTTGAAATCCGTCCAATCGGATCGAACGACCTGCAGGCCGAGCGCTCGTAGCCGGTCCTCGCGGATCTTCTCCTGCACCAGTACATCGGCGGAAGCATCGCCGTACTTCGCTCTCCCGTCGAACTCCACCACGGTGTGAAACTCCGGGAAGTAGAAGTCGACCCGAGCCACGAACCCGTTGGCATCGTGGAACTCGTATTGCAGGACCGGCGCCGGCAGTCCGTGATTGTTCAGAAGAACCCGGAGGCGTGACTCTCCGACCGACTCCGACCGAGCGTCGCTGAAGCCGAGTGCAGTGCGAACCGTCGCACTGCCGGGCCAGAACTCGGTGACATCGAGAAGTCGGACAATGTCATCCGCGCTGATCAAGCGATCACGCAATGCCGCGTCGAAGCTCACCACCGCCACCTCGAAGGACGTCGTACAGGCTGTCTCGAAGACGGCCCGAGCGACGGAGGTTGCCGTCAGCCCCTCGACCTCGGTGAGGTCGGACTCAGCCAGCTTGCCGACGTGGTGACGTACGCCAGCGACGGTGCCACCGGTCAGGTCGTCCAGCCGCGTGACGTGCACCTGCAGCAGATCGAGCCCCCACAGCGGCAGGCCGTGCAGCGCCAGAGCCGACTGATGACTGACCGCGATGGCGCTGCGCCGCCATGAGTTCACGACGGCATGGACCATGCGGCGATGCTCCTGCAGGATACGAACCCAGGGCTCTAGTGCACTCAGATCCTGCTGCTCGGCGTACTGCCCGTGCCGGATCCGGACCCAGCGACCGTCGTCTAGGCGCGACCGGACCTGTTTCGCCGTGTAGCCGCCGGAGATGGCCTGCTGACGACTGAACACACCGCCTTGCTGCTCGGCCAGTAGCTTCAACTTGGGGTTCACCCGCTCAAGCATCACGGTTCCGGGCACCCCACAGGCCGTCAACCCATCAACCTGTGGATATCCATTTCAGGGGTTCACCCGTCAAATCGCGGGTTCTCCCCTTGCATGCGCATGGCGAACGGGCGAGGTCAGGGGTTCACCCCTGAAATGGCCGCCAGGTGAGCTGGGTGCGCTGACCGAGCCGGTGTGGGCGGTGGTGGTGGGGTGGCGGTGGATGGCTGTGGTGGTCAGTCGGCCAAAGAGGCTAGTGCCAGTGGGCGGCGACCAGGTTCCAGATGACGCCGGCCAGGGCGTCCTTCGAACCGGAGGGGACCGGGAGGGCGCTGCCTTCGCGGTCGAGGATGACGGCCTCGTTCAGGTCGCTGCCGAAAACCTTGCCGCCGGAGACGTCGTTCACGACCAGCAGGTCGCAGCCCTTGCGCTCGAGCTTGGCGCGGCCGAGCTCCAGCACGCTGTGCTCCGCGTCGCCGGTCTCCGCGGCGAAGCCGACGATCACCTGCTCGGCGCGGGCGCGGTCGTGCGAGACGGTCTGCAGGATGTCCGGGTTCTGCACCAGGTTGACCGCGGGCACCGAGCCGTCGGCGGTCTTCTTGATCTTGTGCTCGGCGACGTCGGCCGGGCGGAAGTCGGCCGGGGCCGCCGCCATCACGATCGCGTCCGCGTCACCCGCGCGGCCGGTGATCTCGTCGTACAGGTCGCGGGTGCTGGTCACCGGGACGACCTGCACGCCGGCCGGGTCGGGCAGCTCGGAGTTCGCCGCGACCAGCGTCACCTTGGCGCCGCGGGCGGCCGCGATCCGGGCCAGCGCGTACCCCTGCTTACCGGACGAGGAGTTGCCGAGGTAGCGGACCGGGTCGAGGTGTTCACGGGTCCCGCCGGCGCTGATCAGGACGTGCTTGCCGGTCAGGTCGGCGACCGACTGACCGGCGGCGCGGGCCGCCTCGTCGGCAAGCATGAGCTGGCTGATCGCGAAGATCTCGGACGGCTCCGGCAAGCGTCCACGACCGGTGTCGGCGCCGGTGAGCCGGCCGACCGCCGGGTCGAGCACAGTGATCCCGCGGGACCGCAGGGTCTCCACGTTCGCCTGCGTCGCCGGGTGCTCCCACATCTCGGTGTGCATCGCGGCCGCGAACAGGATCGGGCAGCGGGCGGTCAGGAGCGTGTTGGTGAGCAGGTCGTCGGCCAGGCCGTGCGCGGCCTTGGCGATCAGGTTGGCAGTCGCCGGAGCAACCACGACGAGCTCGGCCGCCTTGCCGATCCGGACGTGCGGGACCTCTTCCACGTTGTCGAAGGGGTCAGCGGTCACCGGCTGCCCGGACAGCGCCGCCCAGGTCGCCGCCCCGACGAACTCGAGCGCGGCCGCCGTCGGCACCACCCGCACGCTGTGCCCGGACTCGGTCAGCCGCCGCAGCAGATCACAGACCTTGTACGCCGCGATGCCGCCACCGACGCCCAGGACGACGTTCGGCCGAGCCTTCGCGGGAACCACAGAAGCCCCCGGGCCAGGAACGGCCTCGGGGGTCTGGTCACCGGTTGCGGACATCAGCTGGGACTCCGTTCCCGGTCGGTGTGAACGCTACTCGGACTTCTCCGCGGCAGCGGCTTCCGCCTCAGCCTCGGGGTCGATGTCCGTGCAGGTCAGCACGCCCTCGTTGATCTCGCGCATCGCGATCGACAGCGGCTTCTCCTGCACGTGCGTCTCGACCAGCGGCCCGACGTACTCCAGCAGGCCTTCGCCGAGCTGGGAGTAGTAAGCGTTGATCTGCCGCGCCCGCTTGGCCGAGTACAGCACCAGCTTGTACTTGGAGTCGGTGCGGGTGAGCAGGTCGTCGATCGGCGGAGAGGTGATGCCGATGGCGACGGGCTGGTTGTTGCCAGACAAGGTCAGCTCTTTCCAGAGATGGAGGGTGATCGAATCAACTTTACCAACTGATCAGCGGCTTCCCGAACCGACGCGTTCACGATCGTCACGTCGAACTCCTTCTCGGCGGCCAGCTCGAGCGTCGCGGTCTCCAGCCGGCGCTCCCGCTCCTCGGCCGTCTCGGTGCCCCGGCCGACCAGCCGGCGGACCAATTCGTCCCAGCTCGGCGGGGCCAGGAAGACGAACTGCGCCTCCGGCATCGTCTCGCGGACCTGGCGGGCGCCCTGCAGGTCGATCTCCAGCAGCGCGGGCCGGCCCTCGGCGAGCTTGTCGAGCACCGGCTGCTTCGGCGTGCCGTACCGGGCCGCCTTGTGGACGACGGCCCACTCCAGCAGCTCGCCGTCGGCGATCATCCGGTCGAACTCGTCGTCGGACACGAACAGGTAGTGCACACCGTGCACCTCGGCCGGCCGCGGCTTGCGGGTCGTCGCCGACACCGAGATCCAGATGTCGCCGAACCGCTCGCGGATCTCCGCCGCGACCGTACCCTTCCCCACCGCCGTCGGGCCGGCCAGCACAGTCAGCCGCGCGGGCGGACCACCGGCGGCCGTGGGTCCTCCTGTCGCCGGCTCGTTCGTCGTGTTCTTCGCGTGCGTGGTCATCGTCACACCAGTGTCCAACGAGCCGGTCAGGATTTCGGTTTGGCTCACTCGGCGAATTCGCGCTCGAGCGCGGCAATCTGGTTCGAACCGAGGCCGCGCACCCGCCGCGTCTCCGAGATTCCCGCCCGCTCCATGATCTGCTGGGCGCGGACCTTGCCGACGCCGGGGATGCACTGCAGCAGCGCACTGACCCGCATCTTGCCGATCACGTCGTTCTTCTGCCCCTCGTGGAGCACCTCCGTCGGAGACGCTCCCGAATGCCGGATCCGATTCTTGATCTCGGCTCGCTCACGCCGCGCCGCCGCGGCCTTGTCCAGAGCCGCCGCTCGCTGCTCCGGGGTCAAAGTAGGAAGTGGCACCGTCTCACCTGTCCCGTTGTATGGCTTCGCAAGGGAACCTAACACGGGTACGGGCGGCACAAGCCCCCAGCGCGGCGATGAGGCCGAACCCGGCCCCGGAACCTGCCCGGATCGACCCCGCCAGGCCCGGTTCGGCGCTCATTCAAGCGCTCATTCAAGCGCTCAATCCAGCGCTTAGTTGAGCGCGGGGACGTCGACCTTGCAGGAGTCCTTGGCGTGCGTGGTGATGGCCTTGTACGCCGTCATCACACCGCCGGTCTCCTTGCTCAGCTGAGCCAGCTCGACCCGGTCCGAGCCGGCCTTCTTCGCCTTCTCGGCGAACGCCACCACGACTGCCCAATCGTCCTTCACGCCGTCCGGCGCGGACTCCTGCAGCTTCTTCGCGTCGTCGAGGATCTTCACGTAGTCGGCCGGCTTCTGCGGGTCGACGTTCACCGCGCTCGCGGCGTACTTGGCCAGGTCCACGCAGTAGGCCTGCTCATCGGTGCAGGCCGTCAATGTCGCGGCACCGGCGATCACGGTCAGGGCGAGGGCGAGTGTGCGCTTCATCGGTCCGACACTACCGGTGGTCACCACATGATCCGAAACGAATACATTCCGCAACCTTTGTCACGGGAAATCCTGCGAGAGCGGCGGGGACGGCCGCCGCCCTGGCCGGTCAGCCTTCGAGGTCGACCTTGCAGGTGTCCTTGGCCTGCTTGGTGATCGCGTCCATGGCCGGCTTGATCTTGTCGCCGTCGTTCTTCGCGAGCTCGGTCAGCTTGCCCGTGTCGCCCTTGGCGTCGACCGCCTTCTCGGCGTAGTCGATGACGACCTTCCAGTCGTCCTTCAGGTCGTCCGGCGCCGCCTTCGACACCGACTTCGCCTGGTCGAGCATCTTGCCGGTCGCGTCGGAGTCCTTGATGTCGAGGTTCTTCGCCGCGTCGGCATAGTTCTTCAGCTCGCCGCAGTAGTCGCCGCCCGAGCAGGCCGTCAGCATGCCGACGCCCATGGTCACTGCCGCCGCGATGGCCGCCACCTTACGCAATTCGGTTCCTTACTGTGTCGCGCGGGAAGACCGTCGCTCCCCGTCCGCCGACACCTTTCCGAACCGCGGGGTCACGAGCCCGCCGGGCACGCCGTGAACAACATCGCACGCCCCGACTGGAACCAGCCTGTGATCTGCCGCGTCCTTCGAGCTCACTTGAGGTACGGCGTCCGCCCTGCCACCGAACGAGATCGCGGCCGCGTTGGCGGACACGATCACCCCGATCGCCAGCCAGTCGAGCGGACCGAGGTGCTGGTCGAGGACGACGAGCCCGACGAGCGCCGCGAGTACCGGGTTGACGCTCATGAACACCCCGAAGAACTGCGCCGTCACCCGGCGCAGGGTGAGCAGGTCGACCAGGAACGGGACCGCCGACGACAGCACCCCCGCGACCAACGCGTACGACGCGGCCGCGAGCGTCGGCGGATGGTGCCAGAGCATGATCACACCGATCGGGATGTAGACGAGCCCGGACACCCCCGCGGCGGCGGCCGAACCCGTTGCCCCCGGCAACTCCCGGCCGACCACCCGGTTGAGCAGGATGTAGCAGGCCCAGCAGACCGCGGCCAGCAGCCCGAGCCCCACGCCCAGGTAGTCAGTCGTCGCCTGCGGCCGGGTCAGCAGCACCACCGCCGGTGCGGCCGCGAGCGCACACAACAGATCGAGCACCCGTCGCGATGCCAGCAACGCAACCGCCAGCGGGCCGAGGAACTCCAGCGTGACCGCCAGCCCCAGCCCGACCCGATCGATCGCCGTGTACAGCGACACGTTCATGACCGCGAACACGCCCGCCAGCCCCAGCACCGGCCGCCACTGCCGGGCCGTGATGGATCGCAGCCGCGGCCGCCCGACCGCGAGCAGCACCGCGCCCGCCACCCACTGCCTGATCGCCACCACGCCCACCGGCCCGATCACCGGGAACGCCAGCGCCGCGACCGAAGCACCCACCTGCGTCGAGAGTCCACTCCCGAGCATCATCACCATGCCGGCCAACCGGTCTCGCCTCATGCTCAGAGGGTCCGGTCCACGGTCGGCTGCACAAAATGCATCGAAGGCGTCATCTATACGCTGGAGTCATGGATATCCGGCAGTTGCGGTGCCTCGTGGGGATCGTGGACGCGGGGACGTTCACCGACGCGGCGATCGAGCTCGGGATCTCACAGGCCGCGGTCTCGCGGAACCTGCTCGCGTTGGAGCGGGAGCTCGGCGTACAGCTCCTGCATCGGACCAGCCGGTCAGTGACGCCCACCAGCGCCGGCGTTCGGGTCCTGGCGCGAGCGCGGCACATCCTGGCCGAGGTCGACGAACTGGTGACCGAGGCGACCAGCGGACACACGCGGTTGCGGATCGGGCATGCATGGTCGGCGCTGGGATCGCACACGACGGAGTTCCAACGGCGGTGGGCCGCCGAGCATCCGGGCATCGAACTGCAGTTCGTCCGGACGAATACGGCAACTGGTGGCCTGGCGGAAGGGCTGTGCGACCTCGCGGTCGTGAGGTCGCACCTCGACCTCAAGCGGTTCGCCCACGTCCTCCTCACCCAGGAGCAGCGGTACGGCGTTCTGCCCGCCGACGACCCACTGGCCCGGAAGCGGACGCTGACCCTCGCGCAGCTCCAGGACCACACGCTCGTGATCGACCGCCGGACCGGAAGCACCACGATCGACCTGTGGCCCGAGAACGCGCGTCCGCGGATCGAGTACACCCATGACGTCGACGACTGGCTGGCCGCGATCGCGTCCGGCCGCTGCATCGGGCTGACCCCGCAGGCCACCACGACGCAGTACCGGCGCGACGGCGTCGTCTACCGGCCGATCCGCGACGCACCGCCGGTGGACGTCCACCTCATCTGGAACCGCCAGGACCGGCACCCGGCGACCCAGACGGCCGTCGACCTGCTCACCGAGCTGTATCGAACACCGCGAGCAGCTGCCCACGCAACCGGGCGGGCCACATGATCTCCCTGAGCTGGTCGATCCCGCCGACCGGCCAGCGCTCAGCGATCTCCCGCACCGCCGGGTCCTTGATCTCAGCGGCGAGTGGGCCGACGTAGTCACCCCAGACCACCTTGAACGGCCGTCCACACATCTGCTCGATCCCGAGCTCCACCGCCGGCGTGATCTGCAACGAGTTGTAGATGCGTCCGATCTCCTCGTACGCCGTCATCAACGCGGCCTCGCGGTCCTGCCATGACTCCGCCCGCAGCACGGTCCGCAGGATCGGCGCCAGCGACGGACCACAGGACAACCGGGAGAACGCCGTACCGAACCATTTGGGGTACGGCGCGTACTTGCGCTCCAGTAGGAAGCACAAGTGCATCAGCTCCCGCACGAGCCGCGCGCCGATCAACCCCGACCCGAGCTCGTCACCCACGAACCCGGTCCGCCCCACCAGGTTGACCTCCGGATGAACCCGCCACCACCCGGCGATCAACAAGTACAGCCAGACATCACGCGGGTAATAGGCGAACCTTTCCCGCACCTCGGCCAGCCCGACCTCGTCGTGGAACACCGCGCCGGCGGTGACCGTGGACAGGTTCTGTTCGGAGAATGTCAGCCAGTCCCGGGCAGTGATCTCCTGGCCGAGGTCGAAATTCAGTTCCTGCTGGAAATACCCGGACAGCGTGTACACGCCGAATTCGGTGTCATGATCCGCGAACCGCGCCGGCACCTTCTGCCGCAGCGCCTCGGTCACGGCGTCCGCGTGGCGCACGTGGTCCTCGTCGCGCAGGAACAGCTGTACGCGCGGCTCCCAGTTGTGATCGGACGACATCGCATCGTCGTACCCCAGGACCTCAGATCCCCGGCCGAGCAACGCCGCGCTGTGCGGCAACCCCGGGAAGGCGGCGTCGAGCACCGGCCGCACCGCTTCGGAATAGAACCGCCGGCTCATCTCCTGGCCGGACACGAAATCAGTAGGCATGCCAATGACGGTCGCACGGCAAAGCCGCAGAATTCAAGAAAAACAGACCAAATGGCGCGAAATTACTTCGCGCCATTCAGTGGTTTCTGTAAATCAAATTCTACCGGTCCGGACCGGCTTTGTCAGTATCCCAGTACCGTCCGGAACGCGCCGTTCGCCCGATCCGCCGCATCCTGCAGAGCGGGTGCCGACGGACCCGCGCCGAGGATCTCCCGCGAGCTCGCCGGTACGACGTTCCGCACCGCCGACCCGAAGACCTTCGTCAGCCCCTCGGCCGTGCCACCTTGGGCGCCCAGACCCGGCGCCAGGAGCGGGCCGCGGATGTCGAGGTCCTCGTCAGTGGACGCAATGGTCGCGCCGACGACGGCACCGAACGAACCGAGAGCGCCCGGGCCGGCGTCACCGAGGTCGCTCGTGTTCAGTTCACGCAGACCATCCAGCACCGCACCGGCCACCGTCGGACCGGCGGCCGTCCGCGCGGACTGGAACTGCGGGCCTTCCGGATTGGAGGTCAGCGCGAGGACGAACAAACCCGCACCCGCCGAACGCGCCTCGTCGATGGCCGGCTGCAGCGAGCCGAAGCCGAGGTACGGGCTGACGGTGAGGGCGTCACACGCCAAGGGGCCCTTCTCGGCGAGGTACGCAGAGGCATAGCCGGCCATCGTCGATCCGATATCACCGCGCTTCGCGTCGATGATCACCAGCGCGCCCGCCTCCCGCAGCCGGATCGTCGCCTGCTCGAGGACGGCGATCCCCGCCGACCCGAAGCGCTCGAAGAACGCGGACTGCGGCTTGAACACCGCGACCCGGTCGGCGAGTGCGTCGACGACGCCGTACGTGAAGGACGCCAGGCCCTCCGGCGTGTCCGGCAGGCCCCACTGCTCGAGCAGGTGGGCGTGCGGGTCGATCCCCACGCACAGCGGTCCGCGGGCATCCATGGCGGCCCGGAGCCGGGTGCCGAAGGGTTCGTTCCTCATGTCAGTCTCCATGGGTTGTCAATCCTCGGTTGATGCGGCGGATGAGGCCAGGCCCGCGGTAGATCAGCCCGGTGTACACCTGGACAAGACTCGCGCCGGCATCGAACAGCCGGGTGGCGTCGGAGGGTTCGAGGATGCCGCCGACCCCGATGATCGGCAGTGCGCCCTGCGTCTCCGCATGGATGTGTGCGACCGTCTTGGCCGCGATCTCGGCCAGCGGCCGCCCCGACAACCCGCCGGCCTGCGAAGCCAGCGGATGCTCCGAGACGCCCGGCCGGCCGATGGTCGTGTTGGTCGCGATGATCCCCGCGACGCCGACGTCGGTGCAGACCTGCAACAGCTCGTCGATCGCCGAGGTGGTGAGGTCCGGCGCGATCTTCACCAGGATCGGCTTCCCGCTCAGCCCACCGGCGCTCAACGACAACGCCTCGTCGCGCAACGCGGTCAGCAACTCCCGCAGGTGCCCGGCGTCCTGCAACTCCCGCAACCCTGGCGTGTTCGGCGACGACACATTCACCGCGAAGTAGTCGCCGTACCGATAGAGCCGCCGTAGCGAGGTCACATAGTCCTCGACCGCCTCGTCGAGCGGCGTCACCTTCGACTTCCCGATCGAGATCCCCAGCGGATATCCCAACGGCCCGTACGCCGCCAACCGCTCGGCCAACGCCGAGGAGCCGAGGTTGTTGAACCCCATCCGGTTGATCACTGCCTCGTGCTCCACGAGCCGGAACAACCGCGGTTTCTCGTTCCCGGGCTGGGGATGCGCGGTCACCGTGCCGACCTCGACGAACCCGAAGCCCACGGCCCGCCAGGACCGCAAGGCGATCCCGTTCTTGTCCATCCCGGCCGCCAGACCCACCGGCGAGGGGAACCGGAGACCGAAGACCGTGCGGGGCAGGGCGGATCCGAACAGGCGGGCGCCGGCCGCTGCGGCACCCGGAACGCGGCCGAGGAGGCGGAGGCCCGCGAGCGTCTGCTCGTGCGCGACCTCCGCATCGCCCTTGCCCAGCCGGTACAGGACCGGCCGCACAACCCGCCTATACACCGCGGATCCTCGGCACCCAGTCCTGCAGCGACCGTACGCCGATGTCCCCGGCCTGCTGCGCCTCGATCCCCTGTACGGCGGCCGCGAGCCCTTGCACCGTGGTGATGCAGGGGATGTTGCGCGCCACCGCCGCGCTCCGGATCTCGTACCCGTCCAGCCGCGGCGAACCGCCCTTCGTGATGCCGATCGGCGTGTTGACGATCAGGTTCAGCTCGCCGTCCTGGACCATCTGGACGATCGTCGGCTCACCGTTCGGGCCGGGGCCTTGGCTGCTCTTGCGGACCGTGACCGCCTCGACCCCATTGCGCCGCAGGACGTCCGCCGTCCCTTCGGTCGCGTAGATCTGGAAGCCGAGGTCGGCCAGCCGCTTGACCGGGAAGATCATGTGCCGCTTGTCCCGGTTGGCGACCGACACGAACACCTTGCCCGTACCCGGCAGCGGCTGCGAGGCCCCCGCCTGCGACTTGGCGAACGCCGTACCGAAGGTGTCGTCGATGCCCATCACCTCGCCGGTGGACCGCATCTCCGGCCCGAGCACGGTGTCGACCGACGCACCGTCGATGGTCCGGAACCGGTTGAACGGCATCACGGCTTCCTTCACCGCGATCGGCGTCGAGGTCGGCAGCGTGCCGCCATCGCCCTCGGCCGGCAGCATGCCCTCGGCCCGCAGCTCGGCGACCGTCGCCCCGAGCATCACGCGGGCCGCCGCCTTGGCCAGCGGGGTGCCGGTCGCCTTCGACACGAACGGCACCGTCCGCGAGGCCCGCGGGTTCGCCTCCAGCACGTAGAGCACGTCCCCGGCCAGCGCGTACTGCACGTTCAGCAGACCCCGGACGCCGACTCCGCGCGCGATCGCCTCGGTCGACTTCCGGATCTTCTCGATGTCGGCGTTCCCGAGCGTGATCGGCGGCAGCGCGCACGACGAATCGCCCGAGTGCACCCCGGCCTCCTCGATGTGCTCCATCACGCCGCCGAGGAACAACTCGTCGCCGTCGAACAATCCGTCCACGTCGATCTCGACCGCGTCGTCGAGGAACCGGTCGATCAGCACCGGATGCTCGAACGCCTCACCACCACCGAGCCGCTCCAGCGCGGCACTCAGCTCGGCCGTGCTGTAGACGATCTCCATCCCGCGCCCGCCGAGCACGTACGACGGCCGCACCAGCACCGGGAACCCGATCTCCTCGGCGATCACGTGCGCCTCGTCGGCCGACAGCGCCGTACCGTGCTTCGGCGCCGGCAGTGCCGCGTCCGCGAGCACCTTGCCGAACGCACCCCGCTCCTCCGCCAGGTGGATGGCGGCCGGCGACGTCCCGACGATCGGTACGCCGGCGTCCGCGAGCCGCTGCGCCAGCCCGAGTGGGGTCTGGCCACCGAGCTGCACGATCACACCGGCGACGGGGCCGGCCTGCATCTCGGCGTACACGATCTCGAGCACGTCCTCGCAGGTGAGCGGCTCGAAGTACAGCCGGTCGGAGGTGTCGTAGTCGGTCGAGACCGTCTCCGGGTTGCAGTTCACCATCACCGTGCAGTAGCCGGCCTCGCGCAGCGCCATCGACGCGTGCACACAGGAGTAGTCGAACTCGATCCCCTGCCCGATCCGGTTCGGCCCGGACCCGAGGATCAGCACGGCCGGGGTATCCCGCGGTGCGACCTCGGTCTCCTCGTCGTACGACGAGTAGTGGTACGGCGTCTCGGCCTTGAACTCGGCCGCACAGGTGTCGACCGTCTTGAAGACCGGCCGGATCCCGAGGGCCTGGCGGACGCCACGAACGACGTCCTCGGTCAGCCCGCGGATCTCGGCCAGCTGCAGGTCCGAGAACCCGTGGCGCTTGGCCAGCTTGATCACCTCGGGCGTGAGCCGTGGCGCGGCCGCGACCTGCAGCGCGGTCTCATGGATGAGGTAGAGCTGATCGACGAACCACGGATCAATGCGAGTGTTGTCGAAGATCTGCTCCGGCGTCGCACCGGCCCGGATCGCGTCCATGACGGTCCGCAGCCGGCCGTCGTGCGGGGTTTTGATTGCCTCCAGCAACGGTTCGAGGTCGGTCGCGGGCGAGCCGGCCCAGGAGAACCGGGCCTCCGGCTTCTCCAGCGAGCGCAGCGCCTTCTGCAGCGCCTCGGTGTAGTTGCGGCCGATCGCCATCGCCTCGCCGACGCTCTTCATGTGCGTGGTCAGCGTGGCGTCCGCGGCCGGGAACTTCTCGAACGCGAACCGCGGCACCTTCACCACCACGTAGTCCAGCACCGGCTCGAAGCTGGCCGGCGTCTGCCGGGTGATGTCGTTCGGGATCTCGTCCAGCGTGTAGCCGATCGCGACCTTGGCCGCGATCTTCGCGATCGGGAAGCCGGTCGCCTTCGACGCCAGCGCGGACGACCGCGACACCCGCGGGTTCATCTCGATCACGATCAGCCGGCCGTCGGCCGGGTTCACCGCGAACTGGATGTTGCAGCCGCCGGTGTCGACGCCGACCTCGCGGATGATGCCGATGGCCAGGTCCCGCATCACCTGGTACTCGCGGTCGGTCAGGGTCATCGCCGGCGCGACCGTGACCGAGTCGCCGGTGTGCACACCCATCGGGTCGACGTTCTCGATCGAGCAGATGATCACGACGTTGTCGGCCTTGTCGCGCATCACCTCCAGCTCGTACTCCTTCCAGCCCAGGATCGACTCCTCGATCAGCACCTCGGTGGTCGGGCTGGCGTGCAGGCCGGCGCCGGCGATCCGGCGCAGGTCGGCTTCGTCGTACGCCATGCCGGAGCCGACGCCGCCCATCGTGAACGACGGCCGCACCACCAGCGGGTAGCCCAGCTGGCCGGCCGCGCCGAGGACGTCGTCGATCGTGTGGCAGATCTGCGACCGCGCGACCTCCGCCCCGAGCTTCTCGACGATGTGCTTGAACGACTCGCGGTTCTCACCACGCTGGATCGCGTCGACGGACGCGCCGATCAGCTCCACGCCGTACTTCTCGAGTACGCCGTTGTCGTGCAGGGCGATCGCCGCGTTCAGCGCGGTCTGGCCGCCGAGGGTCGCGAGCAGCGCGTTCGGGCGCTCCTTCTCGATCACCTTCTCGACGTACTCCGGGGTGATCGGCTCGACGTAGGTCGCGTCGGCGAACTCCGGGTCCGTCATGATCGTCGCCGGGTTGGAGTTCACCAGGACGACCCGGAAGCCCTCTTCGCGCAGCACCCGGCATGCCTGGGTGCCGGAGTAGTCGAACTCGCAGGCCTGACCGATCACGATCGGACCGGAGCCGATCACGAGGACCGACTCGATGTCTGTACGCCGCGGCATCAGGCCCGCCCTTCCATTTGCTCAGAATGGACAGTCATCAGTTCGACGAAGCGATCGAAGAGGTAGGCCGAGTCATGTGGACCGGCCGCCGCCTCCGGGTGGTACTGCACGGAGAACGCCAGCACCCGACCGTCCTTGCCCGTCAGCCGCAGACCCTCGACCACGTTGTCGTTCAACGACACATGCGACACCTCAGCCGTGCCGTAGGGAGTCTCGACAGGGCCATCCAGCGGCGCATCCACAGCGAATCCGTGGTTCTGCGCGGTGATCTCCACCTTGCCGGTGGCCCGGTCGAGCACCGGCTGGTTGATCCCCCGGTGTCCGTACTTGAGCTTGAACGTGCCCAGCCCGAGCGCCCGCCCGAACACCTGGTTGCCGAAGCAGATCCCGAAGTACGGCTTGCCTCGCTGCAGCAGCTCCTTGAGCAGCGTGGTCGGGTGCTCGGTGGTCTCCGGGTCGCCCGGGCCGTTGCTCATGAAGATGCCGTCCGGGTTCACCGCGAGTACGTCGTCCAGCGACGCGGTGGCCGGCAGCACGTGCACCTCGATGCCACGCTCGGCCATCCGCTTCGGCGTCATCGACTTGATCCCGAGGTCGAGCGCCACCACGGTGAACCGCTTCTCGCCCTCGGCCGGGACCACGTACGTCTCGGCCGTCGTGACCTCGTCGGCGAGGTCGGCACCGGCCATCGGCGGCTGCTGCAACACCTTGTCCAGCAGGGCTTGTGGGTCGAGGACCTCGGTCGAGATCCCGGCCCGCATCGCACCGCGCTCACGCAGGTGCCGGGTCAGCGCCCGGGTGTCGATCCCGGAGATCCCGACGATCCCCTGGCCCTTCAGCTGGTCGTCGAGCGTGCGGGTGGCCCGCCAGTTCGACGGCACCCGGGCCGGGTCGCGGACGACGTACCCCGCGACCCAGATCTTCTGTGACTCGTCGTCCTCGTCGTTCACCCCGGTGTTGCCGATGTGCGGCGCGGTCTGGGTGACGATCTGCCGGTGGTACGACGGGTCGGTCAGCGTCTCCTGGTAGCCGGTCATCCCGGTGGTGAACACCGCCTCGCCGAACGTCTCCCCGGTCGCCCCGTACGACGTACCGGCGAACGACCGGCCGTCCTCCAGGACCAGCAATGCGGGCTGGCTCATCTTTGCTCGGCTCCGATCAGAGTCGCGATGGATTCGGTCAGGGTGGCGGTGTCGGCCTTGCGGCGGGGCCGGAAGCCGGTGTCCAGCTCGTGGCCGTCGTGGTTCCACGTGACCACCACGAGGCCGGACTTCTCCGCCGTCACCTTGCCGGCGATGCCACGGTCGGTCCGGACCCCGGTCAGGTGGTCCACGGGGATGAACACGTCCGCCGCGCCCTGGCGGTGGAAGATCAGGCCGGCCTCACTGACGGCCAGGTCCGCGGTACTGCGGACGCCAAGTTCGTGCACCGCGACCCGGTCCATCCAGTCGCCGGCCGTCGTGGTCGCCACGTAGACACCCTCGACACCCTTCGTCTTGTCATCAGCAGGCACCTCCGGAAGGGGTGGCAGATCGGCCTGCCGGGCCTTGCGGTTCCGCCAGCCCCGGAGCATGCCGTAGTAGGCGACCGCCAGGATCAGCAACGTGCCCAGAATGCCCAGGAAGGCCTTCACCGGGCCAGCTTTCCGTCCAGGACGGTCGGCGTACCGCGCAGGAACGTCGCGATGACCTTGCCCGGCAGCGTCATCCCGTCGAACGGAGTGTTCCGCGACAGCGACGCCGACTCCCGTGGCTCGACCGCCTTCTCCACCGACGGATCCACGAGCACCAGGTTGGCCTGCGCACCGGCTTCCAGCGGGCGGCCGTGATCGCTGATCTGCCCGATCGCGGCCGGCCGGTAGCTGAGCTTCTCGGCCACGTCGGCCCAGGTCATCAGCTTCGTGTCGACCATCGCGTGCTGAACCACACTGAGCGCGGTCTCCAGGCCGGTCATCCCGAAGGCGGCCGCGCTCCACTCACAGTCCTTGTCCTCGACCGGGTGCGGCGCGTGGTCGGTGGCGACGATGTCGATCGTCCCGTCGGCCAGACCCTCGCGGACGGCCTCGACGTCCTCCTTGGTCCGCAGCGGCGGGTTCACCTTGAAGACCGGGTTGTAGGAGGCGGCCAGGTCCTCGGTCAGCAGCAGGTGGTGCGGGGTGACCTCGGCGGTCACCTCGAGCCCGCGCCGCTTCGCCGCCCGGACGATCTCCACCGAGCCCTTGGTGGACAGGTGGCAGATGTGCAGCTTCGAGCCGACGTGCGCGTTCAGCAGGATGTCGCGGGCGATGATCGCCTCCTCGGCGACACTCGGCCAGCCGGTCAGGCCGAGAACGCCGGAGAGCGCACCCTCGTTCATCTGCGCGCCCTGGGTCAGCCGCGGCTCCTGCGCGTGCTGGGCGATCGTGCCGCCGAACGCCTTCACGTACTCGAGCGCCCGGCGCATCAGGGCGGCGTCCCAGACGCAGTCGCCGTCGTCGGAGAACACTCGGACACGCGCGGCCGAGTCCGCCATTGCGCCCAGCTCGGCGAGCTGGGTCCCCTTCCGGCCGACCGTGACCGCGCCGATCGGGTAGACATCGGCGTACCCGGCTTCGCGGCCGAGGCGCCAGACCTGCTCGACGACGCCCGCGGTGTCGGCGACCGGATCGGTGTTGGCCATCGCGAACACCGCGGTGAACCCGCCCATCGCCGCCGCCCGGGTGCCCGTGAGTACCGTCTCGGCGTCCTCCCGGCCAGGCTCCCGCAGGTGCGTGTGCAGATCGACCAGGCCCGGCAGCGCGATCAGCCCTTGCGCGTCGATGATCTCGGCATCGGCCGGCGCCTCGAGGTTGGTGCCGACAGCAACGATCTCGCCGTTGTCGATCAGCAGATCCGCCACCTCACAGCCGATGATGCTCGATCCGGTGATCAGGTACGCGGTCATGCGGTCTGCTCCTCTGTGGATTCGTTGCTGCCCGACAGCAGCAGGTAAAGGACCGCCATCCGGATGGCGACCCCGTTGGTGACTTGCTCGACGATGACCGAGCGGGTCGAGTCGGCGACGTCGGCGCTGATCTCCATCCCGCGGTTCATCGGGCCGGGGTGCAGCACGATCGCCTCGTCCGGCAGCTGCGCCATTCGGTGCACGTCGAGCCCGTAGCGGCGGGTGTACTCACGGGCGCTCGGGAAGAACGCGTCGTTCATCCGCTCCCGCTGCACCCGCAGCATCATCACCGCGTCACTCTTGGCCAGCGCGCCGTCCAGGTCGTACGACGTCGCGCACGGCCAGCTCGTCATGTCGACCGGCAGCAGCGTCGGCGGCGCGACCACGGTCACGTCGGCGCCGAGCGTCGCCAGCAGCAGCACGTTGGACCGGGCGACCCGGGAGTGCAGGACGTCGCCGACGATCGTGATCCGGCGGCCCTCCAGCGAGCCCAGGTGCCGCCGCATCGTGAAGGCGTCGAGCAGCGCCTGGGTCGGGTGTTCGTGGGTGCCGTCGCCCGCGTTCACCACCGAGCCGGTCATCCAGCCCGAGGTCGCCAGCAGGTGCGGAGCCCCGGACGATCCGTGCCGGCAGACCACGCCGTCGGCGCCCATCGCCTGCAAGGTCAGCGCGGTGTCCTTCAGGCTCTCGCCCTTGCTCACGCTCGACCCCTTGGCCGAGAAGTTGATCACGTCCGCGGACAACCGCTTGGCAGCCGCCTCGAACGAGATCCGCGTCCGGGTGGAGTCCTCGAAGAACAGGTTCACCACCGTGCGCCCGCGCAGCGCGGGCAGTTTCTTGATCGGCCGGTCGGCCAGCGACCGCATCTCCTCGGCGGTGTCCAGGATCAGGTTCGCCTCGTCCCGGCTCAGATCCCCCGCGCTCAACAGGTGCCTCATCACGCCTTCACCCCCGGGGTGGTCTTGTCGGCGATCAGGACCGCGTCGGTCCCGTCGTACTCCGTCAGGTGGACGGTGACGCGCTCGACCAGCGAGGTGGGCAGGTTCTTGCCCACGTAGTCGGCGCGGATGGGCAGCTCGCGGTGGCCGCGGTCGACCAGGACCGCGAGCTGGACGGCGCGCGGCCGGCCGATGTCGCCGATCGCGTCGAGGGCGGCGCGGATCGTGCGGCCGGAGAACAGGACGTCGTCGACCAGGACGACGACCTTGCCGTCGATGCCGCCGGGCGGGATGTCGGTGTGTTCCAGGCCACGCGGCGGTTTGAGACCGATGTCGTCGCGGTACATGGTCACATCGAGTGACCCTGTCGGCACGCTCTGCCCCTCAACCGCCGCGATCCGGGCGGAGATGCGTGCGGCCAGACCGACGCCTCGGGTGGGGATGCCGAGCAGGACGACCGGGTCTGCGCCGCGGTTGCGCTCGAGGATCTCGTGGGCGATCCGGGTCAATGCCCGGGAAATGTCGGAAGCGTCCAGAACCGTGCGCGGCGCTGGTGTCAGCGGCTGCGCGACGTCTGGAGTCTCTGCGCTCTGGGCAGGGCTCATCGCTACCGTTCCTCCTTTCCCGCCTCTCTGGACGGGTCTTTAAAGGACGTTCGGACCGGTTGACATGGTATCGGATGTGACACGCCGTCTTGACGCTGGCCTCGCACCCGGAATATTGTTACTCTGTGTAATCGAGGGGGGTTTCACCTACCGGCCCGTTCCGGCGGGCCGGACATGACGAAACTAGTCGGAGGGAAGAACCAGCGTGCCTAGCGAATACGCGAAGACACTGGGTGGCAAGTTACGTGCCATCCGCCAGCAGCAAGGGCTGTCGCTGCATGGCGTGGAAGAGAAGTCCAAGGGTCGCTGGAAGGCGGTCGTCGTCGGCTCGTACGAGCGCGGCGATCGAGCCGTCACGGTCCAGAAGCTCGCGGAGCTCGCCGATTTCTACGGCGTGCCCATCCGTGAACTGCTTCCTGGCTCGGCCAGCGCGGCGGCTGCGGCCGCTGCTCCGCCCCGGTTGATCCTCGACCTGGAGGCTCTGCAACACCTCGACGCGAGCGAGGCCGGTCCGCTGACGCGGTACGCGGCCACGATCCAAGCTCAGCGTGGGGACTACAACGGCAAGGTGCTGTCGATCCGTCAGGACGACATGCGCACGCTCGCCGTGATCTACGACGAGTCGCCGACGACTCTGACCGAGCGCTTCATCTCCTGGGGTGTGCTGAACCCAGAGGCGAAGGGTGACGTCGAGGAGTCCGAGGCAGCCGGCGCCTAACGGCTCCGGAGGAGGCAGCAGAGACGGTCGGGGCTCGTAGCAGCTGGCCCACGGCCGCCCGCCTCCCAGAACAACGGCACACTACGGGGACGTAGAGCCGGCCCGGGACCGTACCGAGACGGTCACCGGGCCCTGTTTCCCGGAGGGCTCGCCCCCCTCGTCCCTCAGACGCCCAGCGTGGGCTTCAGCTGCAGCAGTCTGGCCAGCAGGCCGTTGACGAACGCCGGCGACTCGTCGGTGGACAGATCGCGCGCCAGCGCCACCGCCTCGCTCACCGCGACCACGTCCGGCACCTGGTCGTCGAACAGCAGCTCGTAGGTCCCGATCCGCAGGATGTTCCGGTCGACCGCGGGCATCCGGTCCAGCGACCAGCCCACCGAGTGGGTCTCCAGCAGGTCGTCGATCACCTCGCTGTGCTTCGCGACGCCCTCGACCAGCGCCACGGTGAACTCGTTCACCGGCGGATCGTTGTCGGCCACGCGGTCGGCCAGGGTGCCGCCGACCGGCAGTCCCCTGACCTCGGACTCGAACAGCACGTCCAGTGCGCGCTTGCGGGCCTTGCTACGGGCAGACATGTTCTGTTGTCAGCTCTCTCGCCGGGTCGTCAGGAGGTGACGCGGCCGAGGTAGTCCCCGGTGCGGGTGTCGACCTTGACCTTCTCGCCAGTGGTCAGGAACAGCGGGACCTGAATGGTGTAGCCGGTCTCCAGCTTGGCCGGCTTGGTGCCGCCGGTGGACCGGTCGCCCTGCAGGCCGGGCTCGGTGTACTCGACCTGGAGCTCGACCGAGGCCGGGAGCTCGACGTACAGCGGGAGGTCGTCGTGCACGGCCACGATGGCGTCCTGGTTCTCCAGCAGGAAGTGGACGGCGTCGCCGACCACCTCGGGCTGCAGCAGCAGCTGGTCGTAGGTGCTCTTGTCCATGAACACGTACGCCGAGCCGTCGTTGTACAGGTACGTCATGTCACGCTTGTCGACCGTGGCCACATCGACCTTGACGTCGGCGTTGAAGGTCTTGTCGACCACCTTGCCGGACAGCACGTTCTTCAGCTTCGTCCGGACGATGGCGCCGCCCTTGCCCGGCTTGTGGTGCTGGAACCACACGACGGACCACAGCTGCCCTTCCAGGTCGAGCACCATGCCGTTCTTGAGGTCGTTCGTCGATGCCACGCGGGTATGCCCTTCGAATTCGATCAGCGGTAACACCGGATTGTAGCGTTCACACCGGTTTCCTCCGATTCCGCGGCCCCGGTGGGCCGTAGGCTGGCAGTCCAGACCGACAAGGCGGCGCCGGGAGGCAGCGATGACGGGGTTCGTGATCTTCGTCGTGGTGATGATCGTCGTGGGCCTGATCAACAAAGCCAAGCAGCAGTCGGCGAAGCCCAGCGGTACGCCGAGCCCGCGCGTACAGAAGCTGCTCGAGCGGATCCAGGCCCAGCAGGGCGGCAACCAGCCGGTCCGGTTCCAGGGTCAGTTCACTCAGCCGCAGCACCCCGGGCAGCCCGCTCCGGTCGCGCAGGCACCGATCCAGCAGTACCAGCCGCCGGCGACCTGGCTGCCCTCGAATCAGCCGCCCGCGCACCGCCCGCCGCAGAACAACCTTCCCGCGCCGAGGCAGGATCTCGACACCCGGGTGCGGCAGTTGATGAGCAACGGCAGCGAGGTCGGTGCGATCCGGCTGTTGTGCGACGAGCAGGACCTGGGCATCCTCGAGGCCCAGAAGTACGCCCGTGCCCTGGTCACCCCGGCCGGCACCGCCCGCTCGTCATCAGGTGGGGATGCCGAACCGGAGGAGGAGTCGCGGTACGTCGGCTCGGCCGCGTTCGCCGAGTCGATCTTCGACCTGGACCGCGACGAGGAGGTCTGGGCCAGCGGTTGGGTCGACACCCCCGAGCCCGACGACCGCTCCGACATCGACGAGCTCTGGCAGACGGTCCGCAACCCACCGCGCCCCGGCGTCACCCTGTCCAGCTGACGGTGATGTGAGTGTTCCGCCGAGGGATCCGAAAGCCCGGCGGAGGCTCGTCGCCGACCACATGCACCTGGAACGCCGGCCCCGGACCACGCCGGTGGTGCACGTCCCAGATCCGCAGCTGATCGATCATCCGGTCGATCAGGTCACGCGCATCCGGGCCATAGCCGGTGAACCCGAGCTCCACGAACGACTCCGGACCATGCCGGAGGGGACGGCAGCACAAGTAGGCCACGCTGTCGCCGGTCGCCACCGCCGCCGCTCCCGCGCGTGGCGCGGCGACACCAGGTAGCTCACCGGACAGAACGCAGTACCCGGGCAGTGTGGTCGCGAGCCAGAGGTTCAGATCGAGCAGTGGCTCCTCGCGGTCCACCACGACACCTGACCACACCTGCTCCGGCGGCTGCGCCAGTACGCCGTCGCACGGATGCGCCTCGATCTCCTGGTCCTCGTCGAAGCAGAGACCCAGCCGGTCTCCCGCGATCGGGACCAGCCGTTCGTAGTTCGCGCCGGCGCCCTGCATGGAGACGAACCCGCACAGCGTCGTCGACCGGCTCTCCAGATGGCCGTCCACCCGGTCGAACGCGATCGAACGCGTCTGTCCCCGCACCCGCAGCGGTACGACGATCCGCCCGCCGGGCCGCAGCTGGTCGATCCAGGCCGTGGCGATGTCCCACGCCGTCACAGTCACCACGATCCGGTCGTACGGCGCCTCATCGGGTACGCCGTACTCGCCGTCCGCACGCACGACCCCGACATCGTCGTACCCGGCCAGGTCCAGCAACGCCCGCGCTCGCTCGGTCACCTCCGGGTCGATGTCGACCGTGGTCACGGATCCGCCTGGTCCGGCCAGCTCCCGGAGCAGCGCCGCGTTGTAGCCACCGGACCCGATCTCCAGCACGCGATCACCAGGCCGGATCCCGGCCTGCTCGATCATCAGCGCGACGATGCTCGGCTGTGAGACCGAGCTGATCACCACGCCTGCTTTGTTCCGCTTCATCAGCACGACGTCGTCGGCGTACGCGATCTCGAGTGGTGCGTGCGGGACGAACAGATGCCGCGGCACCGCCCGGAAGGCGGCCGCCACCCGCTCGTCCCGAATGGTGCCTTCAGCAACCAATTGCCGGGCGAGGGCCGTCCGCAGCGACTCCGCCTGCGCCGAGTCGTTGCGGAGGACTGCCATGGCGACTCAGTCCCGCTTGTCGCCGAGGGACTCCAGCAAGGTCCGCAGCAGTCCGGCGAGCTGCTTCTGCTCGTCCGCCGGCAAACCGGCGAGCAGTTGATGTTCGGTATCGACATGGGTCGGGAGTACTGCGTCGATCAGCCGCAGCCCCTCGGCGGTCAGAGTCACCCGGACCCCGCGCCCATCGGTCTCGCTGGGCGCCCGGGTGACCAGGCCGCGCGCCTCCAACCGATCAAGCCGTTGACTGATCGCTCCGGACGTCACCATCGACGAGTGCATCAGACCGGCCGGCGTCAGGCTGTGCTCGGAGTTGCTGCGGCGCAGGGTCGCCAGTACGTCGAAGGACGCCCGGTCGAGGTCGTGCCGGGCGAAGTTCCGCCGCAGCTCGCCGTCGAACAGTTGGCTGAGCCGGCTCAGCCGGCCGATGACGCCCATCGGCGACGCGTCGAGGTCAGGCCGCTGCTCGCTCCACTGGTCGAGCACCAGGTCGACGTGATCTGCCATCCTCCCAGCCTAGTACCGGATTGCTTAGCGGTGAGGGATTGAAACTTGCTTAGCGCTGAGATACTTTGTCTTAGTGCTAAGCAATCGACTCGCTCTTCTCCTGACCACGGCGATCACGCCGCTGCTCTGGGGCACGACGTACCTGGTCACCACCGAGCTCCTTCCGCCGCACCGTCCGCTGCTCGCCGCCCTGCTTCGGGCACTGCCGGCCGGGCTGCTGCTGGTCGCGATCACCCGCACGCTGCCGCGCGGCGACTGGTGGTGGCGCTCACTGATCCTCGGCACGCTCAACATCGGTGCCTTCAACGCACTGCTCTTCGTCGGCGCCTACCGGCTCCCGGGCGGCGTGGCTGCGACAGTCGGCGCGATCCAGCCGCTCCTCGTTGCCTTGCTCTCGACCGGACTGCTGCGTGAACGCCTGTCGCTGCGGACTGTCCTCACTGCGATCGCCGGCATCTGCGGTGTCGGCCTGCTGGTCCTCCGAGCCAACGCGCACCTCGACACGTGGGGCGTGGTCGCGGCGCTTGGTGGAGCAGTCGTGATGGCTCTCGGCGTCGTACTGAGCAAGCGGTGGACGTCGCCCGCTCCCCTGCTCGCCACTACCGGCTGGCAACTCGTCGCCGGCGGCGTGGTGCTGCTCCCGGTCGCCTTCCTGGTCGAGGGAGCACCACCCGCGTTCACCCTGCAAAACCTCGCCGGCTACTCCTATCTGACGATCATCGGCTCCGCGGTCGCATATGCACTCTGGTTCCGCGGCCTGCGCGACCTGTCCCCCACCGACGTCACCTTCCTCGGCCTACTGAGCCCGGTCATGGCAACTACCCTCGGCTGGCTAGTACTGGACCAGCGCCTAACCCCCACCCAAGCCCTCGGCGCCTTGATTGTCCTCACCGCCCTCATCACCGCCCAGGTACGCCGAACCAGGAAGACGCCGGCCACTCCGGCCCCCGTCCTAGCCTCCGTGGGCTCCTAGATCAGGCCTTCGCGGAGGGCGTAGGCGACGGCGTGCGAGCGGTTCTTCAGTTGCAGGCGGCTGGTCACGTCGTGGAGGACGTTCTTCACCGTCCGCTCCGAGTAGGACAGCTCGCGGGCGATCTCCTCGGTGTCCTTGCCGTCGGCCACCAGCCGCAGTACTTGCGTCTCACGGTCGGACAGCCCGGTGTGGGACAACCCGCGCGGTGCCGGCACGTGCCGCTGCATGCGCGACACCTGACCGAGCAACCGGCCCAGCAGATCCGGCGGCAGGCTGCCGTCACCCGCGGCGGCGGCCTGCAGCAGGTGCACGATGCGGTCGGCCGTCGCCTCGGAACGCCGAAGTACGCCGGACACCCCCAGCTCGACCGCGGTCATCAGCGCGTCGTCGTCGATCGTGCTGCCGATCAGCACCGTCCGACGACATCCCCGCTGGGTTGCCGCCCGGAGAACCTGCACGGCCCCGGCGTCCAGCGAGTCGACGGCGACCAACGCGACCACTGGCGGGGTGGTGCGCTGGTCGGCCGGGCTCTGCTGCAGCGCCGCCAGGTCGGCATCATTGATCAGCGCGACCTCCGGCCGCTGCCTGAGCGCATGCACCAGCCCGAACTGCGACAGCGGGTCAAGCGCCTGCACCCAGACCGGAATACGGTGTTGCGTCGTCATACTCGTCACTCCCCCGTTTCACCAGCGTCTCACCCGGATAGATGCCCGAAAGGGCACTTTGGTTATCCGGAGAGCTCACTCCGCAAGAGTGGTGAGCGCTCGCAGGGCGAGGCGGTAAGAGTTCACGCCGAAGCCGGCGATGGTGCCCGTGGCCACACCGGCGACCACGCTCGTGTGGCGGAACTCCTCGCGGGTGGCCGGGTTGGTCAGGTGGATCTCGATCAGCGGAGCCGTGCGCTGGGCGATCGCGTCGCGCAGTGAGTAGGAGTAGTGGGTGAACGCGGCCGGGTTCAGCACCACCGGGATCTTCCCGTCGGCGGCCTCGTGCAGCCAGCCGACCAGCTCGGCCTCGTCGTCGGTCTGCCGCACGTCGACCTCGAGCCCGAGCTCGGCGCCCGCCTTCTCACACTCGCCGACCAGCTCGGCGAACGTCGTCGACCCGTACTTCTCCGGCTCCCGCGACCCCAACCGTCCCAAGTTCGGCCCGTTCAGCACCAGCACTCGCCTGCTCACATCCGTCACCCACCCCACCCTAGAGCCCAGCGGTCAGGGAGTTGTAAGCGGTGATGGCCTCAGCCCGAGCCGTTGGGTGGTAGACGTCGGCCGCGGTCCCGGAGCTCACCGCCTGCCAGTTGCGGCGGCTGAGGACCTGATGGACGGAGATCAGGCAGGCCGCGGTGATCTCGGCGCGGAGGTCATGGCCGAGGGCAACCGCGAGCGCCTGCTGGTCGCCGGCGACGAACCGGGTCAGCCGGCCTTCGAGGGCGGGGGTGGTGAAGACGAGGTTGTTGTAGGCGAGGACGGCGGGATGGTCGTTGAGACCGGTGACCGGGTCGCGACGGTCGAGGCCGGCGAGGAAGTGGTCGCGGAGGGCCTCGATCGGGGAACCTTCGGCGGCTTGGACGACGCGCGCGGCTTCGTGCTGGTGGTCGGCGATGCGATGCAGGACGAGGTCCTGCTTGGTCGGGAAGTACTTGAAGAGCGTGGGCTTGGAGACGTTGGCGGCCGCGGCGATGTCGGTGACCGAGACCTCGTCGAAGCCGTGCTCGAGGAAGAGCGTGATCGCCGCCTCGGAGAGGGCGTCGTGGGTCTGCTGCTTCTTGCGGGCGCGGAGTCCGGTCACGGCGCTATGTTAACTTAGTCAGAAGATTGACTGGGTTAACTTTTCGAGGAGCGCGATGCGGGAGCTGAACGGAGAGCGCGAGTACGCCGAGAGGTGCCGGGAAGCGTTGCGGCGGATGGTGGCGGGCGCGCGGGAGAACGTGGTGGTCGGTGAGGACACCTGGGGCGATCGGTACACGGCCGAGCGGCTCGGGTTCTACCTCAAGACAATCGCGCGGGACCTGGGCGAGGAGGGCGACAACCCACCGTTCTTCGGGCTGATCGCCTACAGCGCCGCTGCTGGTGAAAACAGCCGCCAGACCTACTACCTCGGCCGCCGGCACATCTCGGACGCGATCGGACGGCCGCCGATGGTGATCGACTGGCGCGCGCCGGTGTCGACCGCCTTCTACCAGGCGTCCGCGGCCGAACCGCACGGCATCGCCACCCGTCGGCGCTTCGGCTGGTCGGCAACGACGCTGACCAGCTTCGAGGACGAGCACCTGGCCACCAGTACACCGGCCGGCGCAACCCAGTTGGCCGGAGCGAGTCAGTTGGTACGGCGGGAGATCGAGCGGGCTCGCGTCGGCCCGATGCGGGACATCGTCGCGACCATCCAGCCGGAGCAGGACGCGCTGGTGCGCACCGACCTCGACGTGTCGGTGTGCGTGCAAGGTGCACCGGGGACCGGCAAGACGGCGGTCGGCCTGCACCGGGCCGCCTACCTGCTCTACGCGCACCGGTCGCGGCTCGAGCGGACCGGCGTACTCGTACTTGGGCCGAACCGAGCGTTCCTGCATTACATCTCCGCGGTGCTGCCGACCCTCGGCGAGGTCGACGTGGAGCAGACGACGATCGACGCGCTGCTGGACACCGCGATCCGCAGCACCGACGAACCCACAGCCGCTGCGGTCAAACACGATCCACGGATGGCCGACGTACTGCGCAACGCCGTCTACGCCAGGGTGAAACGGCCGAACGAAGCTGTGGTCGCTGCGGACGACTCGTACAAGTGGCGGGTCAACCAGCACGAGTTCGAGGAGATGGTCACCGAGGCCCGGGCGGAGACGCCGGCGTACCTGCTCGGCCGCGAGCGAGTGATCGCGCGGATCGTCGCCGCACTCCAACGACAAGCCGAAGCACGCGGCCAGAACTGCAACGCCGCCTGGCAACGCCGGATGGCCCGAGCGGCGAAGCCGTACGTCGAGGTGGTCTGGCCGATCGTCAAGGCCGACGAGGTCCTCGCCGAACTGCTCAGCGACCCCGATCTGCTCGCCACCACGGCAGACGGCATCCTCACGTCAGACGAGCAACGAGCTATCGCCTGGCCGCGACCTCGCAAGGCGAAGAGTGCGCGCTGGACCGCCGCCGACGTCGTCCTGCTCGACGAGCTGAGCGCCCTGCTCGAACGCGGCCCGACGTACGGCCACGTGATCGTCGACGAAGCGCAGGACCTCTCCCCCATGCAATGCCGCGCGATCGCCCGCCGCAGCGAACACGGCTCGATCACCGTGCTCGGCGACCTGGCCCAAGGGACGACGCCCTGGGCCGCAACAGAGTGGCCGACGCAACTAGCCCACCTCGGGAAGCCGACGGCAACAACCGTCGCCCTGACCATCGGCTATCGAGTCCCGGCGGCGGTCGTGGAGATCGCCAACCGACTGCTCACGCCACTCAAGGTCTCCGTGCCACCCACCACGTCGTTCCGCTCCGACGGCCACCTGGCGGTCAGCCGAGTCGACGATCTGCCGACCGCCTGCGTCGCCGCCGTCGAAGCAGCCCTCACCCGGGAAGGCTCGATCGGTGTGATCGCCGCAGATCACCAGATCGCTTCACTCGCCGACGTACTCAAGGCCGCGCGGATCGAAACGGTCCCGCCCGACGGCGACGGCCGGGTCACCGTCGTACCCGCGAGCCTCGCCAAGGGCCTCGAGTACGACCACGTGATCGCCGTCGAACCCGCCGAGATCGTCACCGCCGAACCCCGCGGCCTGAACCGCCTCTACGTCATCCTGACCAGAGCGGTGTCGAGACTGGACGTCCTGCATCACCTCGAGCTCCCGCCGGAGCTGGATTACCAGGGTGCGCCTGGGCCGCCCATGCGTTTGGCGTAGGGCGAGCCTTGGGTCAGGTCGCCGCGGTGGATGGGTTTGCCGGTGAAGGCGGAGGCGTAGATGGCGGCGGCCAGCTCGATGGTGTTGCGGGACTCGGTGAGGGTGACCGGGGCCGGCGTACCGGCATCGAGGGCGTCGAGGATCGCCGCCAGCTGCGCGGGATGTCCGCTCTGGACGTCGGGAAGGTCCGTCGACCACGCGTCGGCGACCTCCTCGTGCCCGGGCGCGGGCGTGATGGTCCAGTCGGGGTTCTGGTACCCGTACAGGTGCTCGAGCTCGACGGTCGCGTTCTCGCAGTCGAAGCGCAGCTCGGACGTCTGCCGGGCCGACACCAGCGAGTTGACGATCGACGCGACCGCCCCGTTCTCGAAGGTGACCATCGCCATCGACACATCCTCGGTCTGCGTCGGCCGCGCCTGGCGGGCGGCGAGCGCGGTCACCTTCTCCCACGGACCGAGGATCGACAACAGCAGGTCGTACTGATGGATCCCGTGCCCCATCGTCGGCCCGCCACCCTCGACCTCGAAGGTCCCGCGCCACGGTACGGCGAAGTACGCGTCGTCCCGGTACCACACGGTGTTGCACAGAGCAACCAACGGCCGGCCGAGGACGCCGTCCGCGAGCAGTTGCCGCAGCCGCACCGCACCGGATCCGAACCGGTGCTGGAACACGCACGCCACCTGCGCCGCCGACTTCCGCTCGGCCTCGAGCAACGTGTCCAGCTCGTCGAGCGACAGCGTCGGCGGCTTCTCCAGGAAGACGTTCACGTCGGCCGCCAGGCACTCCGCCGCCAACGGCACGTGCGTGCTGGGCGGCGTACAGAGGTGGACGAGGTCGACGTCGCCGGCCTCGAGGAGTGCGGTCAGGCTCGGGTACACCGCGGGGATGTCCCACTGGTCCGCGAACGCCTTGGCCCGGTCGAGGTCGACGTCGACGCCGGCGACGAGCTCGGCCCGGTCCGGCAGCGAGGTCACTGCGCGAGCATGCGACGCGGCGATGCCGCCGGTGCCGACGATTGCGATCCGGTACTTCCGGTCAGCCATATGGAAAGCCCTTTCCGAGGGATTCCCACCATCCTTGGCCGGTGTCACTCCAGAGACAAGGCCGTGCCCGGCATGTGACCGGATCCGGTCAGCTGATCTCGGCGTACGCCGCCACGAGCAGACTCGGATCGGGAGCCTCGAGGATCGTCGGCTTGGCCAGCGCGTCGAGGATGACGAAACGCAGCCGGTCCGCCCGGGTCTTCTTGTCGAGCTTCATCGCGTCCTGCAGATGCGACCAGGCGTCGGCCCGGTAGCTGACCGGGAGGCCGAGCGACTCCAGCACAGCGCGATGCCGGTCGGCGGTCGCGTCGTCGAGGCGACCGGCCGCGCGGGCCAGCTCGGCGACGAAGACCATGCCGATGCTGATCGCGGCACCGTGCCGCCACTTGTACCGCTCGAGCCGCTCGATCGCGTGGCCGAGCGTGTGCCCGTAGTTGAGCGCCTCGCGGCCGATCGCTCCGCCGACGCTCGTGGTCCGCTCACGCAGGTCGGCCCCGACCGTGTCGGCCTTCACCTGGATGGACCGCGCGATCAGCTCCTCGGTCCCGTCGTACGACGGACTGCTCGCGCCGGCCGGATCCTTCTCGACCAGGTCGAGGATCACCGGATCCGCGATGAACCCGCACTTCACCACTTCAGCCAGACCGCTCACGTAGTCGTTGCGCGGCAGGGACTCCAGCGCAGCCAGGTCGCACAGCACGCCGGCCGGCTCCCAGAACGCGCCGACCAGGTTCTTCCCCTCGGCGGTGTTGATCCCGGTCTTCCCGCCGACGGCCGCGTCGACCATCCCGAGCAGCGTTGTCGGGATGTGCACGACCTTCACGCCCCGCAGCCAGGTCGCCGCGACGAAGCCGGCCAGGTCGGTCGTCGTACCGCCACCGATACTCACGATCGCATCGGAACGCGTGAAGCCAGCCTGACCGAGGACGGACCAGCAGTACGCCAGCACCTCCGCGGTCTTGGCCTCCTCGGCATCCGGGATCTCGATCGCGTGCGCGGTGTACCCGGACGCGGTCAGGTCATCGCGGATCGCGTCGCCGCTCGTTCGCAGCGCTCGCGGGTGGATGACGGCGACCCGCTGGACGCCGTCGCCCAGCAGACCCGGCAGTTCACCGAGCAGGTTGTTGCCGATGACAACGTCGTACGGCGCGGCCGCGGCGACCCGGATCCGGGTCGGCTGGTCACTCATCCGCGGGCTCCCAGCTGGCCGAGGATCTCGTCGGTGATCTGCTCCGGCGTCTTTCCGTCGGTGACCACCGTCAGCTTGGCGACCTCGGCGTACAGCGGTCGCCGGGCCTCCATCAGGTTGCGCAGCTGAGTCCGGACGTTGCCCAGCAGCAGCGGCCGGGCGACCCCGAGACCGACGCGCTTCGCCGCCTCGCCGAGGCTGACGTCGAGGAAGACCACGGTGTGACCGGCCAGGTCCGCACGGGTGTCCGGGTCGAGGATCGCGCCCCCGCCGAGTGACAGCACCTCGCCGGAGTCGGCGAGCGCGGCCACGATCGCAGCCCGCTCCAGCGCGCGGAAGTGTGGCTCACCCGAGTCGACGAAGATGTCCGAGATCGGCTTGCCCGCGGCGGTTTCAATATCGGTGTCGGTGTCGCGGTGCCGTGCGTGCAGCCGCTCGGACAGCAGTGCGGCGACGGTCGACTTGCCCGAACCGGGCGGGCCGACGAGAACGACGAGGGGACTCACTGCTCTGCCCACTCCCGCGGTGTGATGGTCTTCGGGAGGTTGGCGAGGTACGACTGGTGGTTGCGCGCGGTCTCCGGCACCGAGTCGCCGCCGAACTTCTCCAGCGAGACCTCAGCCAGCACCAGCGCGACCATCGCCTCGGCGACGATGCCCGCGGCCGGTACGGCGCAGACGTCGGAGCGCTGGTGATGCGCGGACGCCGCCTCGCCGGTCGTGGTGTCGATCGTGCGCAACGCACGCGGCACGGTCGCGATCGGCTTCATCGCGGCCCGGACCCGCAGCGTCTCTCCGGTGCTCATGCCGCCCTCGGTGCCGCCCGAGCGGCCGCTGGTCCGGCGGATGGTGCCGTCTTCGGCGACGATCTCGTCATGCGCCAGCGACCCCGGCGTGCGGGCCAGCTCGAACCCGTCGCCGAGCTCGACGCCCTTGATCGCCTGGATGCCCATCAGCGCACCGGCCAGCTTGGAGTCGAGCCGGCGGTCCCAGTGCACGTAGCTGCCGAGGCCCGGCGGGAGTCCGTCGACCACCACCTCGACCACGCCGCCGAGCGTGTCGCCGGCCTTCTGCGCGGTGTCGATCTCGGCGACCATCGCCTTGCTCGCGTCCGCGTCCAGGCACCGCACCGGATCCGCGTCCAGCTTCGCGACATCGTCGTACGCCGGGATCACGCCGTACGGGGCCTTCACCGTGCCGAGCTCGACCACGTGGCTGACGATCGTCACGCCGTACGCCTGGCGGAGGAAGCGGGCCGCGACCTCACCGAGCGCGACCCGGGCCGCGGTCTCGCGGGCGCTTGCGCGCTCGAGCACCGGGCGGGCCTCGTCGAAGCCGTACTTCTGCATGCCGGCCAGGTCCGCGTGCCCCGGCCGCGGGCGGGTCAGCGGTGCGTTGCGGGCCAGCTCCGCCAGGGTCTCGGGGTCGACCGGATCGGCCGACATCACCTGCTCCCACTTCGGCCATTCGGTGTTGCCGACCTGGATCGCCACCGGGCTGCCGAGCGTCAGCCCGTGCCGGAACCCGCCGAGGAACGTCACCTCGTCCCGTTCGAACTTCATCCGGGCGCCGCGGCCGTACCCCAGCCGACGACGAGCCAAGGCGTCGGCCACGTCATCCGTGGTGATCTGGACGCCTGCGGGAAGACCTTCGAGTACGGCGACGAGCGCTTGTCCGTGCGACTCGCCGGCGGTGAGCCAGCGCAGCATGGCGCAATCCTCCCACGCCCGTCCCACCCTCCAGACGCCGGTCTCACGTCAGCGGCAGGTCTCGGTGTCCTGGCTCGGGCCGCCGCGGAGGGTGAGGACGGCGTTGAAGGTTTTCACGATCGGTGAATCGTCGCAGGAGGTCGAGGCACTGGCTGCTTGACCGCCGGCGATCGCGGCGCCGGTGAGCGCAGTGGTGGCGAGGGCCGCCGCGGCCAGGCGCCCGGCGGTACGACGGAATGCGGGGGTCATCATGCCCTCCTTGACGAGTCGGTTGCCTGCTACCAACGACCGTAGAAGCCGGGAGCCGCCGGCGAACTGGCTCTGGAACCCGTCTTGGGGGTAGCGCTGACACCACCCTGGATAGGGTTCTGGCATGACTCGGGTGGCGGAGGAGACGTGGCGGGCGCGGGTGCGCGGGTGCCTGCTGGGCGGGGCGATCGGGGACGCGCTGGGCGGACCGGTGGAGTTCCAGGACGGCCGGTCGATCGTGGCCGACCACCCCGACGGGGTCCGCGACTTCAGCTCTGGGGCTTGGCCGCCGGGGACGATCACCGACGACACGCAGATGACGTTGTTCACGATGGAGGGCCTGATCCGGGCCAGTGTCCGGACCGATCGCGGCCTCGGCTTCACGGTGGCGGTCGTACAGCACGCGTACGACCGCTGGCTGGACACCCAGACCCTGAGCGGCCCGAGTGGCGACTACGGCCCACACACCACCTGGACCACCCGCTACCCCGGCTGGTGATGACTATCCGGTATAAAGCCGCTCCAATGGAGCGCCCAGCAGCACCCCTGCCAGCGCGCCAACCAGCATGAACGGGCCGAACGGGACCATCTGCTTTCGGGTCATCACTTTGCCGACGATGAGCGCGATGCCGACCAGGGCGCCAAGGAAGAAGCCCCCGTACAGGCCGCTGGCGAACTGCCCCCAGCCCAGCCAGCCGAGTGCGAGCCCGAGCAACCCGGACAGCCGGACGTCACCGAACCCGACGCCGCGAGGAAACGCGAACCAGAGCACGTAGAACACCGCGAACCCGATCGCACCCGCGATCACCGCCCGCCGCAACGATCCCCACTCCCCCGACACCAAGGCCGCGCCGAGCAACGCCAGCCCAACGACCAGGTACGACGGCCAGATGATCACCGACGGCAGATACCGCGTCCGTGCGTCGATGTACCCGAGCACCGCCCCGGCCACGGTCAACAACAACCACGCCGGCAACACAGCGGAGATCCCGAGCAGCCAGCCCAGCAGTCCCCCGGCCACCGCCGCCAGACCGCCACACCAGTACGCCGCTCGCCGACCGGCCAGCGCGGCGTACGGGACCTTCGTCTCGCCCTCTTCCAGCACCGGCTCGGGGATGTTCCGCATCAGCCAGGGCCCGAGGACGTACGCCGCCGGCCCGCAGAGGACCACGCCGATCCCTGCGGCGAGCAACGCGTTGTCAGCCGGCACGATCCAGGAGCCTAGACGATTCCCGGACTGCCTACGCGCGCCCTGTGGACGACCGCCGGACGAGCACCCGGGCAATCACCGCCGCACCCACACCGAGCAGCAACATGACACCGACGAGCACACCGATCGTGCTCCAGAATCCGTCGTTCTTGGTGACGTAGTTGATCCGCTGGAACTCGTCGTCGGTCGCCGCCGGCGCGAAGGTGAAGTCGTCGGTGATCCGGCTCGGGTCGCGATAGGTGACCGTGTACGCGGTCAGATAATCGGCAGGCCTCGTCAAGGAGTCGTCCTCGACCCGGCCGGCGTACAGCAACTCCGGCTTGACGTCCGCGTCCGGCAGTTTGGTGGCGTCGACCCGATGCGCGGAGGCGACGTACACCGTCACGGTCTGCGTGGTGGTCGCGCCCTTGCTCAACCGCATCGGGTACACGATCCGGTCCGATGCGAACGTCAGCCGCAGTGGCGGCGTCGCTCCACTCAGGCTCTCGCCGTCCTGCCGCGGCGCGAGCTTCACCGCGACGATCTCCCACTTCTCCGTCAGGTACGGCGTGAGGTTCGCCGCCAGCGTGGCCGGTACGACGTACCCGTTCGTGCGCAGCCAGTCCGTCACCGCGGAACCGCTCGACCCGCCGATCCGCGCGACCTGGAACGGCCCGAGCACCATCTGCTGCCGCACATTCACGCCGGAGCCGGCACCGGGAGCCGCGCCGGCATAGTCACCGCGACTCCCCAGGATGCCGAGGTCCCGAAACGGCCAGTAGGTCTTGCGGATCACGGTCTTCGGCCGCGTCAGCATGTCCAGCCGGTAGAACAGCCCGGTCTCACCGAGCTCCACCTTGGCCGCGGCGGGCACCGGCATGATCCAGGCCGCCTTCTTCGACGATCCGTTGATCGCCATCGAGAGCGTGATCTTCTCGGTCCCCGCGTCGTGCTCGACCAGCGCGTTCTCGCCGTACGCGCGGGCGCGCGACTCCGCGTCGGGCAGGTAACCGCCGCACGCACACGCCCACGCGGGCGTCACGCCGGCCGCGACGAATCCGACGGCCAGCACCCCTGCGACGACCCGCCAAAGCTTCACGGCGGAAGACTAGCTACGCAAGGGTGCTAGTTATCCCACTGTGTAGGCAGTGTGGAAGAAGTTCGCCGGGTCGTACTTCTTCTTGACCGCCTGCAGCCGCGTCAGGCTCGCGCCGTAGTACGTGCTGACCGAGCGACCGGTCTCCACGTAGTTGACGTAGCCGCCGGCCGAGTACGCGCGGACCGCGCGATGCCCGTTGGTGATGAAGGTCTGCGCGACCTTGAGCTGCGCGGACGTGGGATGCGCGGGCGTGCCGGAGTACCACTGGACCACGCCGAGCGCCGTCCGCCACGGCCAGGACGCGCCGCCGGCCGGCTGCTTGGCCGCCTGCCCGCCGAGCGGGTCGAGGATCGCCGAGGCCGGCGTCTTCGCCCGCGCCGCCGCCTTCACCGCGCCGAGCAGCGCGGTGATCGAGGCCGCGTTCATCGGCCCCTCGAGTACGTCGGAACCCGCGAGGAACCCGGTCCGTGGGCTGGTCGTCCCGCCACCGAGGTACGTCACCGCCTGCATGTGCGTCTTCACCGTGATCGATCGCGACGACGCCTTGATGCCGACGAACGACTCCAGTTGCGCGGCCGCGGCGGACGCGTTGCCGGTGGTGGAGATGCCGAGCACGTGGATCGCCAGCGTGCCGTTGCTCTGGGCATCGATGTGCAGGTTGCCCCACGAGGTGATCGGCGCGGACTGGGCGAACCTCTGCCAGCCACGGACGACGGCCGCCGCCTGCGACTCGGTCCAGGTCAGCCGGAAGAACCCGAGCTTGGTCGCCGGGATGGTGGAGATCCGGAACGAGGTCACCACGCCGAGGTTTCCGCCGCCGCTGCCCCGCAGCGCCCAGAACAGGTCCGGGTCCACGGTCGCGCTGACGTTGCGCGCCGTACCGTCCGCGGTGATCACGCCCATCGACAGCACCCGGTCGCAGGTCAGGCCGAAGGCGCGGGTGTGAATACCCATGCCGCCGCCGAGCGTCAGCCCGGCGACTCCGACGGTCGGGCAGGTCCCCGTCGGCAGGGAGCGCCCGTACTTGTCCAGGAACGCGTGCACGTCGTACAAGGGCGCTCCGGAGCCGATCGTGACGACGCCGTTCGCGTAACTCATCCCGCGGATCGCGCCGACGTCGAGCTGCATCCCCTTGCTGATGGTCGACGCGCCGACGTACGAGTGCCCGCCGCTCTTGGGCACCAGCACCAGCTTGTTCGCGCGGGCGAGGTTGATCGCCTTCTGCACATCCGTCGCATTCGCGGCCTTCACCACGGCGGTCGGCAGCACGCTGTCCCAGCGTGGATTGAAGAGCAGGTGCGACGACGCGTACCCCGGGGACGCGGCCAGATAGAGCCGGCCCTTCAGCGAGCCGGCGAAGCTGTTCCAGTTCGGTGCGGCCGCGGTCAGATTGTTCGAGGTGCCGCCGGCACTGGCCTTCTTCGCGTCCGAGCAACTGGTCAACGCGGCGGCGGTGAGGGTGCCGCCTGCTTTCAGTACCGTGCGGCGGTCATACAGACTCACGATCCCCCAACTCCTCACGTGCAGCGGCCCTCATGGCCGCCAGAGGAGCCGGCGACCTACCGGTCATCATCTCCACCTGCAGGGTCGCCTGGTGCACGAGGAGATCAAGGCCGTTCAACAGCTCTGTACCGATCCGGTGCGCCGCGATCGCGAGCCGGGTCGGCCACGGGTGGTACGCCACGTCGAACACTACCGGCGCGACGCCGGCGAAGTGCTCGGCCCAGGGGTCGACCGCACCACCGGGAAGGGTCGAGATGCACAGATCGAACCCGCCGATCTGCTCGACCTGGGAGAAGTCCGCGACCGAGGTCCGCAGGTCGAGCGCGGCCGCCAGATCCAGCAGCCGCTCGGCCTTCGCGACGTCCCGGACGACGATCGTCACCTCGCTGACCTTCAGCCCGCGCAACGCCGCCAGCGTCGAGGCGGCAGTCGCTCCGCCGCCCACGACGACGGCCGTGTCGGCCGCGGTGATGCCCTGCTCGGCGAACGCGTTCACCAGCCCCGGTACGTCGGTGTTGTGCGCCGACCGCGATCCGTCCGGCTCGAACAGCATCGTGTTCGCCGCACCGATCAGCTCGGCGACCGGGTCAACGGTGTCGACCAGGTCGAGCGCCACCCGCTTCAACGGCATCGTCAGCGACAGCCCACGAACGTCGTCGCCGAGGGACGCCACGAATCCGCGGAGTTCGTCCTCTTCGACCTCGAAGGCGTCGTACCGCCAGTCCAGCCCGAGAGCGGCGTACGCGGCCCGGTGCATGGCCGGCGACAGCGAGTGCGCGATCGGCGAACCGAGCACAGCACACCGGGTCAATACAGCCAATTCAGCACCTGCCCTTGTGCGCCGAGCACCAGGTCTGCAGCTTCTTCACGTTCGCCAGGTGCTCTTCCGCCGTACTCGCGAACGCGGTCTCACCGGTGTCGAGGTTGATCAGCGTGAAGTAGAGCCACGAGCCCTGGGCCGGGTTGATCGCCGCGCGCAGCGTGTCCTTGGTCGGCGAGTTGATCGGCGTCGGCGGCAGGCCCTTGTTCTTGTAGGTGTTGTACGCCGAGTCCATGTCGCGCTGCTCGGGTGTCGTGAACACCCCGCCGTCCTTACCGACGACATAGTGGATGGTCGAATCCATCTGCAGCCTCATCCCGACCCGCAGCCGGTTGTAGATCACCCGGGACACCTTGGCGTAGTCCTGTGGCCGGTTGGTCTCGGCGCCGATGATGCTGGCCACGATCACCGCCTGGTACGGGTCGAGCTTCTTGGCCTTCGCTGTGTTGACCAGGTTCAGCTCGGCCGCGTTCTTCGCGTACTGCGCCGTCATCAGCTTCAGGATCGTGTACGCCGTCGCACCCTTCGGCACGTCGTACGTGCCAGGGTAGAGGAAGCCCTCGGGGTTGTTGTGCGCGTACGCCGGCAACCCGAGCGCAGCGGGTTTCGCCAGCGCGCCCGCGGCGGCGCCGGCCGGCAGCTTCAGCTTCGACTTCTGCAGGGTTTCGCTGACCTCGGCCTTGGTCTGGCCGGACCGGAAACTGATCCGCGTGACCAGGATCGACTTGGCGGTGTCCAGCATCAGGTCGAGCGCGGCCTTGGCGGACATCTCCTTGTGCAGCGTGTAGGTGCCGGCCTGGATCTGGAGCGACCGCGAGTCGGCCTTGGCCACCCGCTCGAACGCGCGGGCGCTCTTCACCACGCCCTTCTTCTCCAGCGTGTCCGCGATCGAGGCGGCCGCCTGGCCCTTGGCGATCTCGACGACCACCGTTTCCTTGCTGCCGGTGCCGGAGTAGTCCGGCGCGGCGAACATCTGCTCGATCGCGTCCTTGCCCTTGCCGAAACCGATCACGGCGCCGGCCACCAGCGAGCCGACGACCAGCAGCGAGATCACCCCGGCGAAGCAGCCGAACGCGCGGCGGCCCCGGGCCTTGCGCCGGCTCGCCCGGCGCTCCACCCTGCTCTCGGAGCGCAACCCGAGCCCGGACCCCAGGTCCTCGCTCTCGTTGAGCTCTTCGTCCACCGATGGTCCGTTCACAGGGGCCTCCCGGGTGGGTTGCCGGACTCGCGCTCGAGGTCGAGCGCGTGTTGCAGAATCACGACCGCCGCGGCCTGGTCGACCACCGCGCGCCGCTTGGAACCCTTCTTTCCCCGTTCCCGCAGCATGCGTTCAGCGGTGACCGTGGTGAACCGCTCGTCCACCAGCCGCACCGCTGTCTCCGCGTTGCCCGCCTGCACCTTCGCTCGCACCAGCTCCGCCGTCTCCCGGATCTTCACCGCGGCCGGTCCCTCGCCCCCGGACAGGGAGCGGGGCAGCCCGACCACGATCTCGAACGCCTCCAGTTCGGTGGCGAGTGCGGCGATCCTATCCAGATCACCGGGCCCCCGGCGGACCGTCTCCACCGGGGTGGCCAGGATTCCGTTCGGATCGCTGCTGGCGACGCCGATCCGGGCGTCGCCGATGTCCAGCGCGATCCGCACGCCGCGTCTCATCAGGGTCTCATCAGCCGGTGACGAGCTTGCCGACGGTGTGCTCCACCGCCGCCAGCGCCTCGTCGGAGCCACTCGGGTCGGTACCGCCACCCTGGGCCACGTCGTCCTTGCCACCGCCACGGCCGCCCAGCTTCTCGGCCGCGACCCGAACCAGGTCACCGGCCTTCAGCCGCCACTCGCGCGCGGTGTCGTTGAGCGCGATCACCATACCGGGCTTGCCGTCGTTGACGCTCAGTACGGCGACCACGGCCGGCTTGTCGGCCGGCATCCGGCCGCGCACGTCCAGGGCCAGCTTGCGCAGGTCCCCGCCGTTCACGCCGTCGGGCGCGCGGTGACCGACGTACTGGACGCCGAAGACGTCCTTCGCGTTGCTCGCGAGCTCCGCCCCGGCCGCGAGGACCTGGGAGGCCCGCACCTTCTCGAGCTCCTTCTCGGCCGCGCGCAGCCGCTCGGTCAGGTCGGCGACCTTCGCGGGCAGCTCTTCGGGCCGGGTCTTCAGGTTCTCGCTGAGCAGCCGGACGAGAGCACGCTCGCGGCCGAGGTAGCGCAGCGCTTCCAGGCCGACGAACGCCTCGATCCGGCGTACGCCCGCACCGACCGACGACTCGCCGGTGACCGTCAGCGCGCCGACCTGCGACGAGTGCTTCACGTGCGTGCCACCGCAGAGCTCACGCGACCACGGTCCGCCGATCTCGACCACGCGGACCTGCTCGTCGTACGTTTCGCCGAACAGCGCCAGCGCGCCCCAGTCCCTGGCCTCCGGCAGCGACATGTACTGCGCCGACACCGGCAGGTCCTGCCGGACCGCGAGGTTCGCGACCTCTTCGATCTCGGACCGGGTCGCCTGGTCCAGCGCCGACGACCAGGCGAAGTCGAGCCGCAGGTAACCGGGCTTGTTGTACGAACCGCTCTGCAGCGCGTTCGGGCCGAGCACCTGACGCAGTGCCGCGTGGACGACGTGCGTACCCGAGTGCGCCTGGCAGGCCGAGACCCGCCACTCGTGGTCGACCTCGGCGTGCACGTCCAGGCCCGGTCGGAGGAGACCCTCGAGCACCTCGACCCGGTGCACGATCAGGCCCTTGACCGGCCGCTGGACGTCGAGCACCTTCAGCCGGACGCCGTCGGCGACGATCAGGCCCTCGTCGGCGATCTGGCCACCGGACTCGGCGTAGAACGGAGTCTTCTCCAGCACGACCTCGACGGTCTCGCCCTGCTCGGCGGCCGATGTGACCACGCCGTCCTTGAGCAGGCCGCGGACCTGCGAGTCGGTGGCGAGCTCGGAGTACCCGGTGAAGTCGGTGACGCCCTTCTCGCGCAGCTCCCGGTAGCCCGAGGTGTCCGCGTGACCGGCCTTCTTCGCCCGGGCGTCGGCCTTGGCCCGCTCGCGCTGTTCCTTCATCAGCGACCGGAAGCCCTCGGTGTCGACGTTCAGGCCCTGCTCGGCGGCCATCTCGATGGTGAGGTCGATCGGGAAGCCGTAGGTGTCGTGCAGCTGGAACGCCTTCGTGCCCTCGAGCTGGTGCGCACCGCTCGCCTTGGTGTCGCGGACGGCGACGTCGAAGATCGTCGTACCGGCCGTGAGGGTACGCCGGAAGGCCTCCTCCTCGGCGTACGCGACCTGGCTGATCCGGCCGAAGTCGGGGTCCAGCTCCGGGTAGGACTTCTTCATCTGCTCGAGGCTGACCGGCAGCAGCTCGACCAGGCTCGGGTCCTCGTAGCCGAGCAGGCGCATCGAGCGGATCGCCCGGCGGAGCAGCCGGCGCAGCACGTAGCCGCCCTGCTCGTTGCCCGGGGTGACGCCGTCGCCGATCAGCATCATCGCGCTGCGGACGTGGTCGGCCACCACCCGGAACCGCACGTCGTCGACATGCTCGACGCCGTACTTGCGGCCGCTCAGCTCCGAGGCCCGCTCGATCACCGGGTAGATCTCGTCGATCTCGTACATGTTGTCGACGCCCTGCAGCAGGTACGCGACCCGCTCCAGGCCGAGACCGGTGTCGATGTTCTTCTTCGGCAGCTCGCCGAGGATCTCGTAGCCGTCCTTGCCGCCACCCTCACCGCGGATGTTCTGCATGAAGACCAGGTTCCAGAACTCCAGGTAGCGGTCGCCCGCCTCCCAGTCCCGGTCCGCGCCGAACTCCGGGCCGCGGTCGATCAGGATCTCCGAGCACGGGCCGCACGGACCCGGGATGCCCATCGACCAGAAGTTGTCCTTCATCCCGAGCCGGACGATCCGGTCGTCGGGCAGGCCGGCGATCCGCTTCCACAGCTCGATCGCCTCGTCGTCGTCGTAGTACACCGACGCGTACAGCACCGACTCGTCGAAGCCGTAACCACCGTCGTTCTGGGACCGGGTGACCAGGTCCCAGGCGTACTCGATCGCCTTCTCCTTGAAGTAGTCGCCGAAGGAGAAGTTGCCGTTCATCTGGAAGAACGTGCCGTGCCGGGTGGTCTTGCCGACCTCCTCGATGTCGAGGGTCCGGACACACTTCTGCACGCTCGTCGCGCGCGCGTACGGCGGCGTCTGCTGGCCGACGAAGTACGGCACGAACTGGGCCATGCCGGCGACGTTGAACAGCAGGTTCGGGTCCGGCGACGGCAAGGGTGCGCTCGGCACCACGGTGTGGCCCCGGTCCTCGAAGTACTGCAGGAACCGCCGCCTGATCTCACTGGTTTCCATGGGTGTTACCGGTAGTCCTCACGGTCGTTTGTGGTGTCGATGCCCAGTGCGTCGCGCAGTTCGGTCTCCCGCTCGGCCATGCCCTCGCGGACCTGGTCGCCGAAGTGCCGGACCGCGGCGGCCAGCTTGGCCGCGGACTCCTGCATGCTGTCCGGAGCGAGCACCTGGACACGCTTCTTCAGCCGGGTGACGGCGTACACGCCGACGGCGATCCCGATGATCAGCCAGAAGATCCGCTTCACCGCTTCCGTGCCTTCCGCTCGGCCTTCATCTCTTCCTTCACGCGACGACTGACGTCCTTGCGCTGCTGGTCACCGAGCGCCCGGCGGACGCCGTACGAGAACGCGGCCGCCTTCACCAGCGGGCCGCCGGCGGTGGCCGAGAACAGCGACATCAGCGCGGCCGCGTTGGTGGTCACGGTGGTCGCGTTGTCGGTGATGGTGTCCACCTTGGCCAGCTGGGCGTTGGTGGTCGACACGGTGGTGGTCACCTCGCCGAGCAGCGGGACGGTCTCGTCGGAGACACCCTTCACCAGGATCCGGGTCTCGTCGAAGACCTTGCCCAGCTTCAGGATCGGGTAGGCCAGCAGGCCCACCAGGATGAGCAGCGCGCAGGCCGCTATCAGCCCCGCGACTTCACCGACGCTCATGAAACGAGCCACCTTCCCGTTGCGACCTCGTGGACCGCCCGACCTTATCGCGCGCTCCTACGCAGTTCGCTCCAGGACACCATCCCTCACATCACAGTCGCCCACCAAACCCGGTCATCCGGCCGGTGACGACTCCGTCGCGCTGGGTTCCACCGGGGTGGTCGAGGGATCCGGCGTACCGGACCCGGTCGGGGTCGGCAACGGCTCCACCGTGGCCGACTCGGTCGGACTCGGGGAAGGCTGTGGTGTTGTGGGCGTGGTCGGGATCGGTGACGGCACGGTCGTACTGGGTGACGGCTTGGTCGTAATGGGTGACGGCTTGGTCGTACTCGGTGACGGCTTAGCTGTGCTGGTGCTCGGCTTTGTCGTGGTGCTGCCCGGCTTCGTCGTGGTGCTGCTCGGTGCCGACGACGGCTGCCCTGCTGTGGACGACGGGACCGACCACGGCGGCGTCGGCGAGTTCGGCGTTGCCGAAGGCTGCGTCGTCGGGAACCACGTGGCGCGCGGCGTCGAGAGGTTCCGGGCAGGAACCCCGGGCCGCTGCCCCGACCGCGTCACACCCGACGTCCGCTCGACCTTCGGCTCCCGCGACGTCGTACTCCCGAAGGAGTCGGTGCTCTGCGGTGGTTGCGTGCTCGCCGAGTCGTGTGCCCCGAACGGGACGAAGAACAGGGATCCCGCCGCCGTGACGGCGACCGCCGCGACCGCACTCACCTTCAGGACGGGCAGGCGCCCACGGCTGTGCCGCGGGCCGGACTTCCGGAGATGTCGACCTAGGTTGTAAAACCTCACTTCGAACCTTTCACCCCCAGGCCGAAAGGCAGCTTACCCAGTCGAACGCTTCACTCAAACGCCACCCTCAGTCCCTGGACAGCGCCGTCAGGGGCCCAGGACAGCTCCATGGTGCCGGTGCCGCCGCCGGACCAGCGGAACGTCGCCGTACGGTCGTCTGCCTCGAGGAGGGTCATGGTCTCGGTCGGCGGGTTGTCGCGGTACGCCTGAGCGATCGCCGTACGGCCCTCGAACGGACCTGCTGGGACGCCGACGAAACTCATCCGGGCGTCCGCGGCGAAGCGCTCGGAGAAGATGTCCCAGTCACCCGTGGTGACGGCGTGGTTGAAGGCGTCGACGTGGTCGGTGGTCCGGCTCATTCCCGGTCCCTGAGGATCTTGCGGATGTTGGCGACGCGGTCGGCGTAGGCCGCTTCGCCGCCGCGGCGGGTGGGTTTGTAGTAGTCGGTGCCGTCGATCACGTCCGGTGCGTACTGCTGCGGGACGATGCCGCGCGGGTCGTTGTGGGAGTACTGGTACGACGAACCGTGGCCGATCTTCTTGGCTCCGGCGTAGTGCGCGTCCCGCAGGTGCGGCGGCACCGGGCCGACCTTGCCGGCCTTCACATCCGCGATGGCGGCATCGACGGCCATGATGACGGCGTTGGACTTCGGCGCCAGGGCGAGTGCGACGACCGCCTGCGCGAGGTTGATCCGCGCCTCCGGCATGCCGATCAACTGCACCGCCTCGGCCGCGGCCACCGCGACACCGAGCGCGGTCGGATCGCCCATGCCGATGTCCTCGCTGGCCGAGATCACCAGCCGCCGCGCGATGAACCGCGGGTCCTCGCCGGCCTCGATCATCCGCGCCAGGTAGTGCATGGCGGCGTCCACATCCGAGCCCCGGATGGATTTGATGAGTGCCGACGCGACGTCGTAGTGCTGGTCGCCGGCCCGGTCGTACACCACCGCAGCCCGGTCGACGGCCGTTTCCAGGGTCTTCAGGTCGATGGACTCGGCGGACTGCGCCCGCGCTCCCCCGGCCGCCGCCTCCAGGTAGGTCAGCGCGCGGCGGGCGTCTCCCCCGGCCATCCGCAGCAGGTGCGCCCGCGCGTCCTCCGCCAGCTCGAACTCCCCGTTCAGACCGCGCTCGTCGGTCAACGCCCGGTCGAGGAGGGTGGAGATATCGTCGTCGGTGAGCGACTCCAGCGTGAGCAGCAGACTGCGCGAGAGCAGCGGGGAGATGACGGAGAAGAACGGGTTCTCGGTGGTCGCCGCGACCAGCGTCACCCACCGGTTCTCCACACCCGGCAGCAACGCGTCCTGCTGAGCCTTCGTGAACCGGTGGACCTCGTCGATGAACAGCACGGTCTCGACGACGCCCGTACCCCGCGACAGATCCCGGCGGGCGCCGTCGATCACCTGCCGGACGTCCTTCACGCCCGCGGTGACGGCCGACAGCTCCACGAACTTCCGATTGGTCTGGTGTGAGACGACAGCCGCAATCGTCGTCTTGCCCGTCCCGGGAGGACCCCAGAGCAGCAGCGACATCGGCTGGTCACCCTCGACCAACCGTCGCAGCGGCGATCCCGGAGCCAGCAGATGCTGCTGCCCGACCAGCTCGTCCAGACTCCGCGGCCGCATCCGCACGGCCAGCGGAGCAGCCGTGTGGTCCATGTCCGCCAGGCTCCCGCCCCCCCGAGCAGGCGCAGGAGCTCCCGGAATGTCGAACAGACCCTCACTCACACCCCGCAGCCTATCCAGCGCCACCGACACCCGGATCGTCCGCGGTCAGGGAAGCCACACGGCGACGCGGGGCGAAGACTTCGTGCCAGGTCCCGCTGCGCCGGAGCAGCACGATGGTCGGGATCTGCAGCGCGACGATCGTGGCGACCGTGATCACCGGATCTACGGCGGGTACGACGGGAATCGGCAGCGTGTACGCCGCGACGACCCGGATCACGGCGTCGAGCACCGATGTGATCCCCCAGATGACGGTGATGCTTCGCCAGGCCTGCCGGAAGCGCGGATCCTCGTCCCACAGCCGGTCCATCACGGCGGCCCGCCTCGGCATGATCGCGCGGGTGAAGGTGTAGCAGAGCGGTTGCGGATGCCGCAGGGACCACAGCGTGATCCCCGCGAACGGGAGGCTGATCCAGGCGTTGCGGACCAGCAGCACCCGGGCGTCCCCACCCAGGACCGCCACCACCGCGCTGCCCAGCATGCTGACGATCACCGCCACACCCAGGAGGTCGGTACGGCTGCGGCGCGCGATCGAGACCGCCGCACTGATCAGGCCAGGAACGGTGCCGACCAGGAGAGCGGTCACGTTGCTCGCGCCGAGGGCGCGCAGGCCGTAGTACAGCGCGAGCGGTGTCGCGATGTCGAAGACGAGGAAACGCAGGCGGTCGCGGGTCATGCCGAGAGCCTCGCCCGAGCTGCTGGTGGGCGGCTTCCGGCGGACGGCTAGGGCCTCTAGACCAAAGTCGAAGGTCTACGCCTTGCTGTCAGGCTTCTTCTCATCCTCATCCGCGTCCGCGTCGTCCGCGTCGCGGAGCTCCTCCGGCAAGTCGTCCTCGTCGTCCAGGTCGCGGAGTTCTTCGGGGAGGTCGTCCTCGTCGAACTCCTCGGGGAGGATCTCCTCGGACTCGGCGACGGACTCGGGCTTGATGGCGTTGCGGAGCCGGCCGAGGATCCGGTCGGCTTCGGTCCCGAACGGGTTGTCGTTGACCAGGTAGGTCCAGGTCGCGGTCGGGCGCGGGATGCCGCTGGCTTCCTCGTCCAGACCCTCGGCGGTGATCTCGGCGTCCTTGAACGTCTCGACCGCATCGGTCCAGGAGTCCGCGATCAGCGTGTCGAACGACGCGATCGCGGACTTGTTGAACTCGTCGATCGGCTTCAGGTGCACGATGCCACCGGCCAGCGAACGCAGGTGGATGCCCTCGCGCAGGTCGGCCAGGTACGCCAGGTGGTCGGTCCAGCGCCGGTCCAGATGACGCAGCGCGATCCGCCGCGCCGCCGCCTTCACCACGTCCTCGCCGACCTCGTCGACCAGTTCGTCGTACCGCTCCTTGGCCCGCTCGGACAGCTCCTCGGCGGCCAGGTCCTCGGTGAGCACCTTCTCCCGGGTGTCGAGCAGGATCGCCCGCTGCTGCCCGGTCAGCCGGTGGTACTGCCACGTCGTCCGGTGCAGCTCGGCGTTCGCGCCGTCCGCCACCCGCTGGGCTTGTTCGAGGACACCGAGCGACTTGCGATCGGTCAGCTGCCCACTCTCATCCGGATGCGGTCGCAGGCCGGACGAAACGGAGAACCGCGTCACGAGCTCGTCGCCGAGGCTGGCGAAGAACAGCGACCCGCCCGGGTCACCCTGGCGCCCGGCGCGCCCGCGCAGCTGGTCGTCCAGCCGCCGGGACGCGTGCAAGCCGGTCCCGATCACGTAGAGGCCATCGAGCTCGATGGCCTTCTCCTTGTCGTGCGACTCGTCCTTGCCACCCAGCCGGATGTCGGTACCGCGGCCGGCCATCTGCGTCGACACGGTCACCGTCCCCGGCACACCGGCCTCGGCGATGATCGCGGCCTCTTCGGCGTCGTTCTTCGCGTTCAGCACGACGTGCGCGATCTCGGCCGCCTCGAGCCGGTCGCTCAGCTGCTCGGACTCCTCCACGCTGTGGGTGCCGATCAGGATCGGCCGCCCGGCCTCGTGCACCTCGGCGATGTGCTTCACCAAAGCCACGTTCTTCTGCTCGGACGTCAGGTACAGCCGGTCCGGAGCGTCGACGCGGACGTTCGGCTTGTTCGGCGGTACGACGGCTACGTCGACCTCGTAGAACTCCTGCAGCGACTCCCCGACGACGACCGCCGTACCGGTCATGCCGCACAGGGTCTTGTAGCCCTTCACCAGCGCCTGCACGGTGATGCTGTCCAGCACCTCACCGGAGTCGCTGACCGGAACGGCCTCCTTCGCCTCCACGGCGGCCTGCAGACCGTCGGGCCAGCGCTGCAGCTTGGCGATCCGGCCGCGGTTGTTGTTGATCAGGCTGACCTTGCCGTCGCGGACCAGGTAGTCGACGTCCTTGCGCAGCAGCACCTCGGCGTGCAGCGCGACGTTGATCTGCGTCAGCCGGTCGAGGTTGTCGTCCTCGTACAGGTTGATCCCGCCGAGCGTCTCCTCGACCTTGTCCGTGCCCTTGTCGGTCAGCGCGACCGTCCGGCCGTCGCCGTCGATCTCGTAGTCCACGCCCGCGCGCAGCGTCCGGACCAGCTGGACCACGTCCTCGTCCAGCTCCTCGGTCCGGGTCGCACCGGCCAGTACGAGCGGCACCCGCGCCTCGTCGATGAGCACCGAGTCGGCCTCGTCCACCAGCGCCACGTCCGGGTCGACCGTGACCCGGTCGGCCACATCGGTGACGAGCCGGTCCCGCAGTACGTCGAAGCCGATCTCGCTCACCGGCGCGTAGCAGACATCCGCCTGGTACGCCGTCCGCCGTTCCTCCGGCGTGGACGCCTGGCCGATGAACGACACGCTGACCCCGAGCAGGTCGTACACCGGGCCCATCCACTCGGCGTCACGGCGGGCCAGGTAGTCGTTCACCGCGAGCACGTGCACGTTGCGGCCGCCGACGGCGTACCCGGCGGCGGCGAACGCGCCGGCCAGCGTCTTGCCCTCGCCGGTGGCCATCTCGACGATCCGGCCCTGCAGCATCGCCAGCGCGCCGACGACCTGGCCGTCGAACGCGCGCTCGCCGATCGCCCGCTTGGCCGCGTCCCGGGCCAGCGCGAGGAACTCGATCTGATCGTCCTCGTGCAGCCCGCCGGTGGTGCGCAGCTCGGCGACCGCCTCGGTGAGCTCCTCGTCGGTGAGGGACAGGACCGATTCCTCCGCCTCGCCGACCAGCTGGGTGAGCCGCTCGTACGGGCCGAGATCGATCGAGCCGGGGCGCTGCAGCAGCCGGCGGAAGCGAGACGCGATTTTCAGGGCCATGATGCAGGCAACGTACAGCCTTGACCGGTCGTTCCACTCATCAGGTCACGGCGTCCATTCGTACGGCGTGGTCGTGGTGACCGCGTGCAGCCCCAGCTTCTGCAGGATCGGGCGGGAGTCCTCGGACGCGTCCACCCGGAGGAACTCGTATCCGCGCTCCTTGGCCAGCCGCGCCCGGTGTGCGAGCAGCGCGCTGTAGAGCCCCTGCCGCCGCCACTCCGGCAACGTTCCGCCGCCCCACAGGCTCGCGAACCCGGTCCCCGGATGGAACCGGATCCACGCGGCCGACACCGCCGGCCCGTCCGGCCCCTTCAGCGCGTCCTCGACCAGGAACACCGACAGCCGGTCCGGGAACATCCGTGCCTCGCCCTGCAACTGCTCCACGATGCGCGCCAGCCCGCTGTCCCACAGGGTGTTCGTCAGTTCGGCGATCCGGCGGTAGTCGTCCGGTCCTTCAGCCTCCCGCAGCCGCACCTTCGACGGCAGCGCGGACGGCCGCTCCAGGATCCGGTCGACCTCACCGAGGATCAGCGTCTCCCGCTCCTCCCGGCTGAACCCCGCCCGGAGCAGCCGCTCACCAAGATCGCCCGGTTCGTCGTACGCGTACGTCTTCCACTCGAACGGCAACCCACGGTCACGGAAGAACTCCACCTGGCCCGCGATCACCGCGTCCGGATCGTCGCCCAGGCCGCGGGGCGTCTCGACGAACCCGGCACCCTCTGGCCCTTCGACGTACGAGCGATGGACCAGGCCGTCGTGCTCCTGCTTCCAGCCGGGGATCGCGTCGGCATCCGGAAGCCGGATCCGGCGGTGGAACACGTCGAGCAGTTCATCAGGGGTCATCTGCACATCGTGCCCGATCGACTACCTGAAATCACCAGGATAAAAAGCAAACCAGTTGGCAACTGGTGTCGTCCAAGTAATTGTCCATACAAGGGGGGAACCAGATCATGAACATCCACCACATCACTCACAAGACGATCCTTGCCGCCGTCGCCATCATGGCGATCCCCGCGGCCGCGATCGCCGCGCCGGCCATCGTCGGCTCGTCCTCCGCCCCCCGTACCGTCACGACCGCCTCGACCACCACCTCGTGCCCGCGAGGCTGGGGATCATTGCCCGAGGCAAACAGCCGGATGTCGCAGGCCCCGGTCACCACCGTCCGCACCGGTCGGCATGCCTGCTTCGACCGACTCGTCGTCGAGCTGGCCGGCCGGCCCGCCGCCGGATACGACGTCCGCTACGTCAAGAACGTGTACACCGATGGAGCCGGCTTCCTGGTCCCGCTGCGGGGTGGCGCGAAACTGCAGATCGTCGTGCGCGCCCCGTCGTACAGCTCGGCCGGCACGACGACGTACCAGCCGAAGAACCCGAAGGAGCTGACGAACGTCGCGGGCTACAGCACGTTCCGCCAGGTCGCCTCCGCCGGCAGCTTCGAGGGGCAGACGACGATCGGGCTCGGTGTCCGCGCCCGGCTCCCGTTCCGCGTCTTCACGCTGGCCGGCCCAGGTTCTGACACCAGGCTAGTCATCGACGTCGCGCACCACTGGTAAGCCAACTGGTAAAGCCCCCACCCAGCGGTCGCCCGGGTCCTCCTCCCGGGCGACCGCGGTGCGTTCGGCTACAGCACCCGGTTGAGCAGGTCGTAGAAGGAGTTCGCCAGGATCAGTTCGTACGGATCGGTGAGCAGCGCTCCGAGCTCCGCCATGTCCGACGGCGTCCATGACCACGCGCCGATCAGGCCCGAGATGAACAGTGGACTCGCGCCGTCCCAGTTCGCGATCCGCTGGTCCAGCGCGCCCTTGAACTCGACAGCCTTACCGGGCGCGCCCCAGCCACCCGTGATCGGCAGACCACCTTGACGGGTCGTCAGCGGGTCGCCGTCCCAGGTCTGCATGATGCCCTTCACCGGCGTGTACTTGGCGAAGCCCTCCGCGATCTCCTTGGACAGCAGGATCCACTTGTTGTCCTGCCGACCGCTGTACGCGTAGATCACATCCAATCCGGTCCGACGCATGAACCCACCAGTCATCTGCAGGTATTGCGTCAGCTGGTCGGCCTGCCACGAAGCGGGGTAGGTGTAGCCACCGCCGGACGGACCGCAGACCAGGAGGTCATTGGCCGTCGCGGTCCGCTGGTAGTAGCTGTACAACCCTGGTCCGGTCTCGGCGAGCAACGGGCTGATGGTCCAGTTGGTCGGCACCTGGCCGCGCTTCGGGTCGTCCCAGATGTCGCGCAGCCGGCGCTGGCAGTACTGGATGTTGTCGCCCTCGCCGAAGGTCAGCGTCAGGTAGACCTTGTTCTTCGGCCTGGTGATCCGCCGGACCGGCCGGGGCGTGTCCGAGATCGGGGCGGTGAACCCGGCGTGGACGGTCCCGTTCATGTAGAAGTCCGCCGCGACCACTGGCGAACCGCCCTGCGAGGCGAGGTCGACGCCGTCCCACTCGCCGGAGACGTCGTTGGCGAACCAGCCCATGTACGGCGCGAGCGTCGGGTACTTGGCGAAGTGCTCGATCAGCAACTCCCCCGTCTCGCCGGCCGGCGGCAGCCAGCTCACCAGGGCTTTGGTGGCCACCACGTAGTCGCGGAAGTACGCGAACGGTTCGATCCGGGTCGGTGCGGTGTCGGTCGCCGTCACCAGGTACTGGTTCCACATCGTCACGGTGACGACGAGGGACGTCGTACCGGCGGGTGGCTGGAAGCGGTAGATGTAGTAACCGCCGCCATCGCTGAAGCGGTTGGCTTCTCCACCGATCGACGAGTTGACGCCGTCGAACAGGTAGGGCTCCTCTTCCGGAGTGCCCGGCAGGAAGTGCGCGATCTGGGTGCCGTTCGCCTTGACCGTCACCTCGGAGACCGAAGGACCCCAGCCGTCGTCGGTGAACGAGTCCTGGAATCGGACGAACACCGCCTCCTGACCGAGCTTGGCCGAGACGTCCAGGTCGTAGTTGCCACGGTTCGACGAGTCCCGGATCTGCCTTGTTTCGCGGGCGATCTCCTGCCACTGCACGTTCTCGACCGCGACAACCCGGGTCGGCGGCAGGCCCGCGAGCAGCTTGTGGGTGACCAGCGGGAACAGGTTGTCGAGCTGCCACCGGTAGGTCTTCACCCGGTCGTCGTCGAACATCCCACGCAGGTCCTTCACGATCCGCAGACCGTGCGCCTTGGCCTGGTCGGCATCGGCGACGACGGCGTTCTCCAGGCCGGCCAAAGTCGTGGCCACGTTGAGCGAATCCGGTACGGCGGGGTCGTGCACGATCGCGCCGCGGATCCGGCTCCGGTACTTGGCGACCAGATCCAGCGGGTTCGCGTACGTCGTGGTGGGCAGGTGCATGTCGGTCAGCCACTTGACGTCCGGCGTACTCATGGTGCCGGTGTCGTAGCTGAAGTAGAGCTCGGGCTCAGTGCGATTGACCACGCCTTGCAACGTTGTCAGCAGGGTCTGATCGCCACCGCTGAGCTTGCTGACGTCGCCGTAGTCCAGGTGTTTCGGGCGGTTGAACACCGGCAGCAGCCGAGCGGGGCTGCCGGACGTCGATGAAACCGCAGCCTGCGCTTGGGTGCCGAGACCCGAGCTGAGCCCGAGTCCGCCCACCGTCACCGCACCGCTGCCCGCCAGGAACGTCCGTCTCGAAACCATCGTGACCACTCCCTGAGGTTGACATCGATGTCAAATCAGCCGGGAGATTAGCAACGCCACGACACTCTGTACAGACCTCGTTACAACGTTGACCAAGGTTTTTTGGAATCGTTTCCGAAGGACCGGTCCGTCCCACGCGGCCATACGATCCTCAGGTGACCGGGTCCTGGCTTCAGGGTGGCGTCCACGGGCGTCGCCCGAGGCGGGCTGTCGCCCGCCGGTTGGAGCGGCTCGGCGATCTCGGGGCTCGGCCGGAGGACACCCACGACGAGCGGCTCCGACAGGGCACGCTCATCTTCTCGTCGCTGCTGATCGCGGCGATCTCCACGATCTGGGTGACCACGTACCTCGCCTACGGCGATCCGGTCTCGGCGGCGATCCCAGCCTTCTACCAGGTGATCACCGTGATCGGGCTGGCCGTCCTGGCCCGGACGCGGCGTTTCGCCACGTTCCGCACCACGCAACTGCTGGCGTTCCTGGTGCTTCCGGCCTTGCTGCAGGTCTCGCTCGGCGGCTTCGTGGCCTCGAGCGCGATGATCCTCTGGGCGGTGTTCACACCACTGGCCGCGCTCGCGCTGCTCGGTATCCGGCGCTCCGTGGCGTGGCTGGTGGCGTTCTTCGTCGAGCTGGCCGTGCTCGCCCTGATCGATTCCCGACTCGCCCAATCCCCGTCGGCACTGCCACCCGGCTTCGTGGAGACGTTCCTGGCGCTGAACATCGCAGGCGTCATGGTGAGCGCGTACGTGATGCTCGGCTATTTCGTGGAGCAACGGGAGCGAGCCCATCGGGATCTCCAGGCCGAGCGGGAGCGTTCGGAGCGGCTCCTGCTCAACGTGCTGCCGGAGCCGATCGCCGAGCGCCTCAAGACGGAGCCAGGGGTGATCGCGGAACACTACGACGCTGTGAGCGTGCTCTTCGCCGACATCGTCGGCTTCACGGCACGATCGGCGATGATGGCGGCGGCGGACGTCGTGAAGCTGTTGGACCAGGTGTTCTCCGCGTTCGACCGGATCGCCGACGCCGAGGGGGTCGAGAAGATCAAGACGATCGGCGATGCGTACATGCTGGTCGGCGGGCTACCGAAGCCACGGGCAGACCACCTCGCAGCGGTCGCCCGTACGGCGCTCGCGCTGCGCGACGAGGTCGCCCGGATCGCAGCCCTGCCCGGGCAGGAGTGGCTCGAGGTCCGGATCGGAATCGACTCGGGACCGGTGGTGGCAGGCGTGATCGGCCGGCGCAAGTTCATCTACGACCTCTGGGGCGACACTGTGAACACCGCGAGCCGGATGGAGTCCCACGGCCCGCCCGGCGAGATCCAGGTCACGGGACGGGTCGCCGCCGCCCTCGGCCCGGAGTTCGCCGTACGTCCGCGCGGCACCATCGAGGTCAAGGGAAAGGGCCCGATGCAAACCTTCCTCCTCGACCGCCCCTAGCACCCGCCAACGACCGCTCGGCCGGCCCCGCTTGGCCTGTTGTCGGGCGAACGGAGCTGCGACCCTGTGGTTATGGGCGAGGGGGCGACTGGTCCGCGTGACCTGAGTACGCAGGCTCGGTGGGCGGTGGGGAAGGCGGCTCGGAAGCGGGAGCCGCGGCGGACTCATGCCGAGTGGGAACCGGCTCCCGATCGGCCGGACCCCGTCGACATCCTCGAGGAACAGGCCGCGACCCGCGAGCAGGACCTGGTCCCGATCCGTTACGGCCGGATGCTGTCGTCGCCGTTCGCCTTCTTCCGCGGAGGTCCGGCGATCATGGCGAACGATCTCGCCGGGACTCCCACGAGTGGCATCACCGTTCAGGTGTGCGGTGATGCGCACCTGGTCAACTTCGGACTGTTCGCGTCGCCGGAGCGGGACCTCGTCTTCGATGTGAACGATTTCGACGAGACGCTGCCGGGGCCGTGGGAGTGGGACGTGAAGCGCCTGGCGGCGAGCGTTGCGATCGCTGCCCGGCAGAAGGGCCTCGGTCACGACCAGCAACGTGCTGCGGCTTGGCTGACCGTGCGTGGTTACCGAGAGGCCATGCTCGACTTCGCCGGGTTGGCGACGATCGAGCTGTGGTACCTGCACATGTCGTCCGATCAGCTGAATGACATTGCCCGGCAGCTGGAGGCGGAGTTCGGAGTCAGGGCACCCAAGCTTGCTCCTGACCGGCTGGAGAAGATCTTCGCGCGGGCCAGGGAGCGCAACAGTCTGGGCGCCCTGACCAGGCTCTGCCGGAGGGACGGTACGACGGTACGTCTGGCCAGCCGCCCGCCACTGCTGGTCCCAGTCCGGCAACTGTGGGCCGCCGACGACGCGAACCGAGTTGCCGCGGGCGTTCAGCTGGCCTTCGACAGGTACCGGGCGAGCCTTGGAGACGACCGGCGAGCGCTGCTCGACCAGTACGAGATCGTCGACATGGCGCGGAAGGTGGTGGGCGTCGGAAGTGTCGGCACCCGCTGTTTCGTGGTCCTGATGCGGGGCAAGAGCCGGGACGACGTGCTGTTCCTCCAGGTCAAGCAGGCAGAGGAATCCGTGCTCGAGCCGTACCTGAAGGGCAGCGGCTATCCGAATCACGGGCGTCGGGTGGTGGCCGGCCAGCGTCTGCTCCAGGCATTGTCGGACGAGTTCCTCGGCTGGTCGACAGCGCCGAGCGGAAACGACTACTACGTACGTCAGCTCTGGGACATGAAGGGCGAGATCGACCCGTCGAAGCTCACTCCCGGCGGCCTGGGCATCTACGGCGCCCTGTGCGGCTGGACTCTCGCTCGCGCACACGGCAGAGGAGGCGACGAGGTCGCCATCGCGGGCTACCTCGGCAAGTCCGACACCTTCGACCACGCAATCGCAGACTTCGCCGTCACCTACGCCGACATCAACGACCGAGACCACAAGAAACTCGCGGAGGCGGTCGACGCAGGAAGACTCGAGGCCGCGACCAATCTCTAACCCGCTGTGTCCCTACTTTGTGGGAGGGGAGCAAGGGTTGAATCTGCGGCGGCGTCGAGTCCGGGAATGGTGTTCCGTCAGGGGCCGATGACGCCGATACCTTGAGTGCAGTTGGCGGGCTGGTCGTTGCCGCTGATCTTGAAGTCTTCACAGGTCAGCACGCGAGGGTGCTGGGTGCCCAGCGTGAAGGACAGGACGACGACCAGCGCGATCGCTCCGATCGCCACGACATTGTCGCGTGGGCGACGTACAGACTCCACGTCCGGAACGACCATGACGAGGACGAGCGCGACCATCGCGGGGAACCCTGCGAGTGTCACTACCACGCCAAGCCAGAACAGGACGTCGTGGCCAGGGCTGGTGGTGTCGGCGGGGGTCAGCAAGGTCAACAAGATCCAGACCGACGGGAGCAGAAGTGAGTAGACGGCGGGCTGCGCGCGCCGTCCGAGCAGCAGCACGGCGACGACGAACGCCGCTGTGGCCGCCGCCCACAGTGCAAAGATCTGCTCGAAGAAGATCACCCGGTACACGCCAAGGGTGAAGGCCGGCCACCACACGATGAGCGTTGTCGCGACCGTGATGGTGGCCAGCCGCCGCAATCCCAGGTCGGTCTGGCGAGCGTCGCGCGAAAGGTTCGGCTGGTCAGTCATCGGCGTCACGCATCGTGAGTGCGCTTACTCACTGGTGTCGAGGTCGCCTTCCAGCTCTGCCGAGGCCACCTCGATGGCGACTTCGAGCGCCAGCGCGATGCGGCCTGTCGCCGCGGCGACGCGCGAGGTTCCGACAATGGGTGCGATCGCGGCGAGGACGCCGCGTACCTCGTCGACGCCGAGGCCGACCTCGGCATCGACGGCCAGGTTCAGGGCGTAGGACACGGCAGGCGCGCCGCTGGCCACCAGGGCGGCGAGTCTGACGAGCGCGATGGATTGCACATCGAGGCTCGACGTGGCCACGGAATCGACGGTCATGCGCTCCAGGAGGTCGAGAACGGGGGTTTCCGATGCGGCGAGGTCCGACATGGCTTCTCCTCAGAAGGTCTGCTGCGACGGCGAGTCCGGCGCCACAGCCCACCCTGCGCCTGCGATCGATGCGAGGCATCACACAGATCGAACGAACCCCATCGCGACCTCAGCCCGAGGGTTCCTCTTGGAGAGGTTCGGGCGCGGCCTTGGACTTCGGCTCCTTGCCCGGCGCCGGCGTCCCGGCGATGAGGGGCAAGGCCCACCGTGTGCGGGGGTCGGCGTCGACCAGCAGGGCCTTGGTGAGCAGCGTGAGTGGTACGGCGAGCAGCGCGCCGAGCGGCCCGATGACCCAGGTCCAGAACACCAGGGACAGGAAGGTCAGCATCGCCGTGAGTCCCACGGCGTCGCCCACCACGCGTGGCTGGATGACCGACTGGATCACGAAGTTGATCACGCTGTAGACCACGATGACCGCGATCATCTGCCCGGGACCGCTGTCCAGCAGCGCGATCAGCGCGGGTGGGATCACGCCGATCACGAAGCCGATATTGGGAATGAAGTTGGTGACGAACGCGAGCACCGCCCACACGAACGCCCCGGGTACGCCCATGATCTGCAAGGCGATGCCGTCGAGGACCGCGACGACCAGTCCGAAGCCGGCCGAGACGCCCATGTAGCTGCGAGCGCCCCGCGCGAAGTTGTCCAGCGCGGCCACGGGGTTGGGGAAGTGTTCGCCCACCGTGGCCAGACCCCGGCGGAGGGAGTCGGTGTCGAAGGCCATGAAGAGCAGGACGGTGAACAGAAAGAAGAGATTGCTGACAACTGCCAGCGTGCTGGACAGTACCGACATCGCGAGGTCGACGATCCGCGCCGGGTCGACCGCTTCGACCACGGCGTTGATCTGATCCTGCTTGACCCCGAGGCCGCGCAAGGTGTTGCCCACGCTCGCGACCGCCTCGTTGATCTGGGCGGTGTACCCGGGGAGCAGCGCGGCCAGCTGCGCCACCGAGACGATCAGTGCGAGGGTGAGGAGGAAGAGCAGCAAATACGCGGCGACCAGCATGATGGCCGAGGCGGCCCATTCGGGAAGACGATGCCGCTCGAGCCGGCGGCGGATCGGGTGCAGGGTGACCGTGATGACCAGGGCCAGGAACACCGGCCCGACAATGTCGGCGATGGCCCGGACTCCGACCAAGGCGATCGTGAAGGCGGCGGTTCCCAGGAGCAGCGTCAGGGCGAAAGGCCGGGTCCGCTCGTAGACGTCGCGTGCCGAGCTGGGCGTGTTCATCATCTGATACCTCCTGCCGCCGCCGGTAGGTACGACGGTCGGCGGCGCCGGGTCACCTCGCGACGTCGAGTGCAATGATCGCCACTGCCCAGAACGGGTTGTAGGGGATGAACGCGAAGCTGCAGTTCCCGCGCGATGAGCCGCCGTCGCCGCCGGGCAGTCAGTGGCTTCATGGGCGCAGCTCGTTCATGGTCAGGCTTTCCCGTTGCACTGCGCAGCGTCCGAGCGCAGTCTCGAGTAGACACCCCGCGCGGGCCACGGCGCCGCGTCCGCCACCGGCTCCACCGCGTTGCGCAGCCGCCGCGCCTGTTCGTAGTAGCCGGTCGCCATGATGACCTCCGTCGTCACCGCTCGCTCGATGCTCCGATCGCACTCGTAAGGAGAGGGCACCGCATCATGCAGATTGCGTGAACCTGCGAATCCGCTTTCATTCGCCGGGGATGAGGTCCTCATGCCGCGGTAAACGTAGGTTCTGGGTCGTGTGGGAGGGACCTGGCGCCGCGGCTCCGGCTGCGGTTCAGCTTGACCAATCCCTGCTCGAGGCCAAGCTCTCGATTCCACAGCCTCGCCGGGGTTCGGTCAGTCGCGCCGAGATCGTCGATGCGACGCGCGCGAGCGGCTGCCGCGTCGTCGGTGTGACCGCACCCGCGGGCTACGGCAAGACGACCCTGCTGGCGCAATGGGCGCTCGTCGAGGATCGTCCGGTCGGCTGGGTGTCCCTGGACCGCTACGACGACGACCCCGCGGTTCTGCTCACACTGCTGGCCTCGGCCTTCGCTCGGGTCTCGCCGGACAACGCCGGCCTGGCCGCCGACATGGGCGGCCTGTGCGTGGATGTGCTGGGCCGTGCCGCGCCGCGCCTCGCCTCGGCATTCAGGTCGAGTCCGGAACCGTTCGTGCTCATCGTGGACGATCTTCATGAGCTCCGTGCGTCCGCCTGTCACGACGCCCTGGGCGTGGCGATCTCGGGAATACCCGAAGGCTCCCAGCTGGTCGTGGCAAGCCGGTTCGAGCAGCCCCACCTGCCACGGCTCCGCGCGTCGGGTGACGCGGTGGAACTCGAGGCGGGCGACCTGGCGTTGGACGAGACCGGCGCCGAGCAGATCTTCGCCGAAGCTCGCGTCGGCATCCCTCACGAACAGGCGGCCGCGGTGACCGAGCGGACCGAGGGCTGGCCAGTCGGCCTCTACCTCGCCGCGGTGATCGCGCGCCACGACCGCGACCGGGGGCTGAAAGTCTCCGGCGACGACCGTTATGTGGCTGACTACTTGTACCGCGAGTCCTTGATGCTGCTGCCCAAGAAGACCCAGCGCTTCCTGCGGCGTACGGCGGTGCTCGATCAGCTGTCTGCCCCGCTGTGTGATGCTGTCGTGGGCGAACCCGGCGGGCAGGAGCGGCTGCGCGGTCTGGAGGCGTCGAACTCGTTCTTGATCCCGCTCGACCGTCGCCGGGAGTGGTTCCGCTACCACGCGCTGTACCGGGAGTTCCTCCTCGGGGAGCTGCGACGCGTCGAGCCCGAGGCCCTCACCAAACTGCATCTTCGCGCCGCCGACTGGTACGAGACGAACGGATCTCCGGCCGTGGCCGTCGAGCACCTGCTGAACACCACTGAGTGGGACCGGTGCGTCCAGATGATCGCAGCCCTGGTGCTGCCGACGTACAACGCCGGCCAGATGTCGACCGTCCAGCGGTGGCTCTCGACGCTGGGCGACTCCGCTGTCGAGGGATATCCACCGCTCGCCGTACTGGCGGGCTGGGTGACCGCGTTGACCGGGCAGACTGCGACGGCCGAACGGTGGGCGGAGATCGTGGATGCCGCCTCGTTCGACCAAATGCCGGTGGACGGTACGGCGTCGTTCGACTCCGCTCGGGCCATGCTGCGCGCCGTCATGTGCGCCTCAGGGCCCGAGCAGATGATGGTTGACGCCAGCGCCGCGGTGGCCCAGGAGCCGACGTGGAGCCCTTGGCTCGACACGGCGGTCGTGCTCTCCGCGCACGCGCGTCTGCTCGCTGCCGACGTGGGCAGCGCACGGATGCTGTTCGTCGAGGCGGTCGCGATCGGGTCGGCACTCGGCAACACCGACACGGTCGTCGACGGCGAGGCCGAGCTCGCACTCCTGGCGATGGATCACGGACTCTGGGCAGAGGCAGCCGAACGCGTGGAGCGGGCGCTCGCAGTGATCGACGAGCATCGGATGTACGACTACGCGGTCAGCGTGCTCGCCTTCGCCGTGGCGGCTCGCCTTGCGGTGCACCGCGGCGATCTTGCGGAGGCGGACCGAGAGCTCGCGCGGGCGATGCGGGCCCGTCCGTCGTGCACGTACGTGCTGCCCTTCTTCGCAGTGCGCGCCCGCCTGCAGCTCGCCAAGGCATATTCAACACGAGGCGACCAGGCCACCGCTCGCCATCTCCTGCGAGAGATCGACGAGATCCTGCGGCACCGGCCGGCCCTGGGCGCGCTCGTCGACCAGGTGTCAGAGGTCCGTCAGACGGTGGCAGCGAATGCCCAGATCGGAGCGACCCGCGCCCCCCTGACCGGCGCCGAGCTGCGGCTGCTGCCTTACCTGCAGACGCATCTGACGATCGGCGCGATCGGAGAACGGCTGTTCGTCAGCCGCAACACCGTCAGCTCCGAAGTCGCTTCGATCTACCGCAAGCTCGGCGTCACCTCACGCAACGACGCCGTGCAACAGGCCACCCGGATCGGTCTACTCGGCAGCTGACCGCGATCACCCACCAGGCGACATCCCGAAGGTGTCGTCGACGTCGTGCCCCAGCGCCAGCGCCAGCTTCGGGGCCGCCGCAACCACGCGCGGCAGCCCGACGACCGGAATGACCGCTACCAGCACCTCGACGATCTCGGCTACGGTCGCTCCAGCGTCGACGGCGGCATCGGCCTGAGCGCCGTACGACGGAACCGCTCCGCCGACCGCGACCAGAGCCGCGAGCCGCACCAGCGCCAGCGTTCTCGGATCGAGAGTCGGATCAAGCCCCGCGGCTTGGGCGTCCGCACCGCCGCGGACATCTGCGACCAGCCGGTCGTCGTGGACGGCGAGGCGGCGTAGGACGGCGGTGTAGTCCAAGGGAAACGCTTCCTCTCCGGCCAGCACGCCCGACCCCCGTCGTCGGACAAGTCTCGGTTCGGGACACCCCATTGAACGGCGGAGCTGCCACCGCTCGCATCACTCAGATGATGTGAATCGCCCCAGGCCGGCCGCCGGGCGAGCCAGACCGACCCGGAGAAGGGCTGGTTCATCATTCTGCGTCTGTACAGCCCGCTGCAGCCCTTCTTCGACAAGTCCTGGCGAGCAGGAGAGATCGAATCGGTGACCTAGCCCGACTGAGCCTTCCAGGTAGTGGAGAAGGCTGTCGGCGCAGCCCCCAGCACACCTCGACCCCGGTTCCTCTACCAGGCTCGGTGGAGGATCTCGGTGGCTTCGGCGAGGGTGAGGTTGGCTCGGCGGGCGGCTCGGGCGAAGACGGTGGCGGCGGCTCGGGTCTCTTCGTCGTCTACTCGGCTGCGGGAGGCCAGTACGAAGGTGCCGTTGCGACCACGGGTCTCCACGAGGCGTTCGGCCTCTAGTTCTTTGTAGGCGCGAGCGACGGTGTTGACCGCCAGACCGAGGTCACCGGCGAGTTGGCGGACTGTGGGAAGACGCGTCCCCTGCGCCAGCTCTCCGGACCGGATGAGTCCGTCGATCTGGTCCTTCACCTGCTCGTACGGCGGTTTGGCGGCCGCCGGATCCACCGAGATGATCATCCCGGCCAGCTCCCTCCGAGTCTTTGTGCCAAACGTATTGATACAAAGACTCGGAGTCAAGCTCAGTCGAAGTCAGCCGCGGTGTAGGGCTTCTGCTCGACCAGGACCAGCCAGTTGCCGGAGTTGTCCCGCAGCACCGCCTCCACGCCGTACGGGCGATCGGACGGTTCCTGGATGTACTCGACGCCCTTGGCAACCAGTTCGGCGAAGGTCTTGTGGCAGTCGTCGGTGGCCAGACCGACCCCGTGCATCAAACCCTTCGCCATGATCCGCTTGATCGCGGCCGCGGACTCCTCGTCCATCGGCGGGCCGGGCAGCATCAGCGCCAGCTCGAGCTCGGGATGGTCGGACTGGTGCACCGTGCACCAGCGGAAGTCCTCGCTGAGCGTGATGTCCTCCCCCAGCACGAACCCGAGCTTCTCGGTGTAGAACGCCTTCGCCTCGTCGATGTCGTTCACATAGACGGTCACCAGGCTGACGTTGGTGATCACGGTTCCTCCTCGTCGTTGTCGCTGGTACGACGGTAGGCCGCAGCGGCACCCGGTTGCTTCTCCGGAATTGCGGAGTTCAGCCCGAGCATGAAGACGAAGCAGCCCGGGATCCGGGCACCCGGCTGGGTCCGCTGGTACTCGGTCGGCGTCATCCCGACCAGCTCGGTGAACCGCTGCGAGAACGACCCCAGGCTGCTGTACCCGACCAGCCCGCACACCTCGGTCACGGTCAGGTTGGTCGCTCGCAGCAGGTCGGTGGCGCGCTCGATTCGCCGCCGACTCACGTACTGCATCGGCGTCTCGCCGTACTCGGCCGCGAAACAGCGCAGGAAGTGGTACTTCGACACCCCGGCGGCCGCCGCCAGCCCGGCCAGGTCGAGCGGCCCGGAATAGTTGCGGTCAGCAACATCCCGGGCACGCCGCAGGTGCGGCAGCAACTCCACCGGCACGACGATCGACACGATTCGAGCCTAGTCCCCCCGCAGGAACGACTCCACGACCGCGCCGTACCGCTCCGGCTCCTCGACGTTCGGCAAGTGGCTCGACTCTGCGAACACCTCCCAGCGCGCATCCGGGATCAGCTCCGCGTACGGCGCCACGCACACCGGCTGGGCCTCGTCGTACGCGCCGGAGACGACCAGCGTCGGTACGGCGACCCGCGGCAGCCGGTCGACGATCGTCCAGTCCTTCAGGCTCCCGACGACGTGGAACTCACTCGGCCCGTTCATCGTGTGGTAGACGGTCGGGTCGTCCTCGATCGACGCGAACGCCGCCGTCACCTCCGGCGGGTTGGGCACGACCCGGCAGACGTGCCGGTCGTAGAACACCTTCATCGCGGCCTCGTACTCCGGCGAGTCCGTCGTCTCCGCCTCCTCATGCTTGCGCAGCGTCTCCTCGACCTCCGACGGCAACTCCGCCCGCAACGACGCAGCCGCTTCGAGCCACAACGACATCGACGCCGGCGAGTTGGAGATCACCAGTCGCTGCAAACCCGCAGGACGCCGTACGGCGTGCTCCGCCGCCAGCATGCCGCCCCACGACTGCCCCAGCAGGTGGTAGTCGTCCGCGATCTCCAGCTGCTCCAGCAGATTGTCCAACTCAGCCAGGAACAGCTCAACGGTCCAGTACAACGGATCCGCATCAGGCACATGGGTCGAGTTCCCACACCCCAACTGGTCGTAATGAATCACGGGTCTACCGACCGCGAGCGCTGTCAACGACAGCAAGTACTGATGCGTCGCCCCCGGGCCACCGTGGGCGATCACCAACGGGGTGACTCCGCTGCCCAGGTCCCCGGTGATCCGATACCAGGTCTCGCCGGCCGAGAACGGCACTCGGCCTTCACGGCTCGGCGGCAGGATCTCGTACGACTCGGCGATGCTCATCACAGTGTCCTTTCAGGCATCCAGCCAGTCCCGCACGTGCCGGCGGAGGAAGGCGAGGTCGGCGGGGATGTCGCGGGGTGAGCCTGCGCGATGACCCCAGATACTGGGGATCTCCACCAGTTCCGCCTTGCGCAACGAGGCGAGCTCCAGTTCGTTGTCCGCGGTGCGGAAGTAGAGATCGGTGGCCGACGGCATCAGCAGTACGCGAGCCGTGATCGCGCCGAGCGCAGCCTCCAGGTCGCCGTCGTACGACGTACTGATGTCGGCCTCCAGCCACGTGAGCGCCTGTGCGTACTGGTCCGCGGCGGCGCCCTCGGCGAAGCGATCCACCCAGTCGGTCTGCAGGAACGAGTCGAGGTCCGGCGCTCCCAGCACGGACTCGAACAACCGCGCCCGGTAGAAGTCCTGACTCAGCCCCCACCCCGCGTACACGTGCGCGAAAGCGCGCTTGGCGGCGACCGGCTCAGCCGTGAACCGCCCGTTGCCGGCGTACTCGGGAGCGGCTTCGAGGATCCGCAGCAGGCCGGACAGGAAGACCCGGTTGTGCGGCGAGGTCCGCGCGCTCCCACAGACGACGATCGCGCGCTCGACGAAGCCGGGATAGAGCGCCGCCCAGTGGTACGCCTGGCCGGCGCCCATCGAGAACCCGTACGCCGCGGCGAGTCGATCGATCCCGAACAGCTCGGTCAGCAGCCGGTACTGCGCGTGCACGTTGTCCGCCATCGTGACGAGCGACGGAAACTCCGGATCCGTCGACGCGCTCGACGAGAGCCCGTTGCTGAACATGTCCGGGATGACGACGAACCACCGCTCGGGGTCCAGCACCCCATCGGACCCGATCAGCCACTCCTGGGTCTCGTGCGTCGCGCCGTAACTGCACGGGTAGACGATCACGTTGTCGCGCGCCGGGGAGAGCGTGCCGTGGGTCTGCCAGGAGAGCTTGGCGTTGCGGATGACACCGCCCTTCTCGAGCTTGAGGTCGCCGAGTTCGAAGCTGCCGGTTCTCATGCCAGGACGCCGGCCGGGAGCAGGGCGTGGACTCCCCAGGTCTGGTTCGCGACCTGGGTGATGCGGAGATCGACGGCGGTACTGGCAAGCGCCAGGGCGGTGCTCTTGCCGACGTCGAGGATCGCCTGCATCCAGCGCACCATCGCGTCCAGCGCGTCGCCGGTCGCGACATTCAGGTCGGCGTCGAACCCGAACGTGATCCGGCCGGCCGGGGTCTCCGCGTGGATCGACTCGATCGGACGCGGCTCGCGGACCAGGTCGACGGTCAGCGTCGTGGTCATCGGGCACTCGATCGCCGTACCGCCCACCTCACCATCGCCTTGGGCGGCGTGACCGTCGCCGAGGCTGAGCATCGCATCGGCGACCGCGACCGGCAGGTAGAGGGTCGATCCCGCGACCAGGGACTTGCAGTCGATGTTGCCGCCACCGACTGCTCGCGGCGGGATCGTGGAATGCTCGCCGCCGGCCTCGGGAGCCACGCCGATGACGCCGAGGAACGGTGCGAGGTCACGGGTGAAGCCGCCGTTGCAGCGGCCGGTTCCAGCATCAGGATCGAGATCCCAGAGCAGCCAGGCCGGTTGATCGGTGACGCCCAGCCGCTCGGTGACCGGCGACTTCAGGGCGCCGGCGACGGTCCAGCCCCAAGGGTCCGGAGTGAGGGAGACCAAGTGGATCGCGAGCACGTCACCAGGCTGTGCGCCGCGGACCGCGATCGGCCCGGTCAGGCAGTGGCCGCGAGCCTCGTCGATCATCTTCGGCTGCTGCTCACCAGGTGTGGTCTGGGGCGACAGGTAGCCCGAAGCATCCAGCGAATAGACGGTCAGCGTATCGCCGGGGTCGATCGTCAGCACCGGCGGCAGTTCGGCGCTGAACACGTCGACGGTGGTCTGGGGGGTTGCGTCGAGCTTGTGGTCCATCGTCTACCTCGCGGGCGTCAGGACGTGCGTGGTCAGGGGGTGGTGGCAGGCGACGGCATGCAGTCCGTCAGAGGGTTTCAGTACCGGAACCTCCGTGGCACAGCGGTCGGTCGCCAGCGGGCACCGGGTCCGGAAATGGCAGCCGCTCGGTGGATCGATCGCCGACGGCAACTCTCCACCGAGACCGGCCGAACGGGCAATGGCCTCCCGGTTCTTCGCCGAGTCCGGCACCGGGATCGCCTTGATCAGCCCGGCCGTGTACGGGTGGCGCGGTGCGCTGTAGACGTCCTCACCGGCTCCGAGCTCGACGAGCCGGCCGAGGTACATGACGCCGATCCGGTCGGCCAGGTACTTCAGCAGCGACAGGTCGTGCGAGATGACGACGTACGTCTGGCCGTACCGCTCCTGCAGCGACCGCATCAGGTTCAGGATCTGCGCCTGGACCGAGACGTCCAGCGCGGACACCGGCTCGTCCGCGACGATCACCTTCGGCCGGAGCGCCAACGCCCGGGCCATCGCGATCCGCTGCCGCTGGCCACCCGAGAACTCGTGCGGGTACCGCTCCGCCGCCTCGCGTGGCAGTCCGACCGCCGCCAGCAGTTCGGCCACGGTACGGCGTCGCTCGCGCCGGGTGCCGATTCCCTGAGCCACCAGCGGCTCCGCGATCAGAGCGGCAACGGTCATCCGCGGATCGAGCGCGGCAGCCGAGTCCTGGAACATCATCTGCAGATCGCGCCGGCGCTTGCGGAATCCGGTCCGGCTCTGCGCCGACAGATCCCGGCCGTCGAAGCTGACGGATCCACTGGTCGGCCGTTCCAGCCCGACCAGCATCCGCCCGAGGGTGGTCTTGCCGCAGCCCGACTCCCCGACGATGCCCAAGGTCTCCCCGGCCGCGATCGTCAGCGTCACACCGGAGACCGCCTGTACCGCGCGCGATCCGGCGAACGGCCGCTTCGACCGCACCCCGAACCGCTTGTGCACGTCGAACAGCTGCACCAGCGAATCGGTGCCCCGCGGCTCCCCGGCCTCCCGGGCGCCGGCCACCGCCGCGGCGGCCGAGGTACTTCCATCGGCCGGATGAAGGCAGGCGTGCAGGTGATCCCCGCCGATCGACGACGGATCGGTACGGCGGCAGTCGTCCTGCGCGAACGCACACCGCGGGGCGAAGCGGCACCCCGGGGCCAGGTCGAGCAAGTTCGGCGGGCTGCCGGGAATCGTGGCCAGCTCCGCGTTCCGGTCGAGCTCCAAGGTCGGCATCGCCGCGAGCAACGCCTCGGTGTACCGATGGCGCGGCGCCTCGAACAACTCCCGTACGCCGCTCTGCTCGACCACCTGTCCGCCGTACATGACGGCGACCCGATCGGCGTACTCGGCGATCACCCCCATGTCGTGGGTGATCAGCAGAACACCCATCGACAGCTGTGCCTTCAGGTCGTCGATCAACGTCAAGATCTGGGCCTGGATCGAGACGTCCAGCGCGGTCGTCGGCTCGTCGGCAATCAGCAGCTTCGGATCGCACATCAGTCCGAGCGCGATCATCACCCGCTGCCGCATCCCGCCGGACAGCTGGTGCGGGTAGTCGTCGAGCCGCTCGCGCGGTCGCGGCATCCCTACCAGTCCGAGCACCTCCGTCGCCCGAGCCGTCGCCGCGGCACGGCTGCCGTCGACGTGGATCCGGTACGCCTCCCGCAGCTGACTGCCGATCGTCCGGACCGGGTTCAGCGAGGTCATCGGGTCCTGGAAGATCATCGCCAGCTCGCTGCCGCGCACCTTGCGCATGGCCGGCTCGTCCAGGTCGGTCAGCTCGCGGCCGTCGAGCCGGATCGAGCCGCCGGCGATCGACCCACCGGGTGGCAGCAGCCTCATGATCGACATCCCGGTCATCGTCTTGCCGGAACCCGACTCCCCCACGACACCAAGGGTTTCCCCGGCGCGGACGGCGAAACTCACCCCGTCGACAGGACGGATCCGGCCCCGTGCGGTGTCGATCTCGGTCCGCAGCCCGGTCACCTCAAGCAGACTCATGTGCGATGTCACCTCCGTGACGGGACAGCCGGATGGAGAGCCGGCGGAAGCTTCGCCCGAACCTGATCCCGGCCCGCGGATCCAGCACCCGCATCAGGTGATCGCCGGAGAAGTTCGCGAGCAGGATCGTTGCCATGATCGCGAGCCCGGGAAACGTCGACAGCCACCAGGCGTCGGCCAGATTGGTCGCCCCCGCGGCCAGGTCACTCCCCCAGTCCGGCGCCGGCAGCCGGACACCGAGACCGAGGAAGCTCAGGGTGGTGGCGGTCAGGATGCCCCAGCCGATCGCGCTGCTGCCGAGCACGACCACCTCGGTCAGCAGGTTGGGCAGCAGGTGCCGCCACGAGGTGCGCAGCGTGGTCGAGCCGAACACCCGGGCCGCCTCGACGTATTCGACCTTGCGGAGCCGGCGGACCGAGGACTCGACCACCCGGGCGAAGCCGGGGGTGAAGGCGATCCCGATCGCCAGCACGATGCTGCGGACACCCGATCCGGCAGTGGCGATCAGGATCAACGCGATCAGCAGTACCGGCAGGGCGAGGAACACGTCCACCAGCCGCATCACCACGGCGTTGAGCCAGCGCGGAGCCACGCCGCCCAGTACGCCGATCGCGACACCCGCCGCGGTGGCGACAAGCACTCCCAGGAAACTCGCGATGAGCACCGGGCGCGCGCCGTACACCGTGCGGCTGTAGACATCGCGGCCCAGCAGATCCGTGCCGAACAGATGGCTGCCGCTTGGCCCCTCGAGATGCGCGTCGCTCGTCGCGACCGGATCGACGTGCGCCAGCGCGCCGGGCGCGACCAGCAGCAGGAGCACCAGCAGTACGGCGACGCTCAGCGCTGCCCATTTGAGCCGGCTCATGCGGCAGCCTCCTGCCGGGTCCGCGGGTCGATGGCGCCGACGATCAGGTCCACGCCGAGATTGATCACGACGTACGCGATGCCGATCACGACCACAGCACCTTGGACGACCGGGATGTTCTTGCTGGTGATCGAGGTGGCCAGGAAGCTCCCCAGCCCGGCCCGGCCGAAGATCACCTCGGTGATGGCGGCACCGGTCAGGATGTTGCCGAACTGCAGGCCGATCGTGGTGACCGCCGGCACCGAGGAGTTCCGCAGTACGTGCCGCAGGAGCACTCGCAACTCACCACTGCCGCGCGCCCGGGCGGACTTCACGTAGTCACTGCGCAACTCGTCGATCACCCGGCCGCGGACGAGCCTGGTCAGGATCGCCGCGTAGCCCCAGCCCAGCGAGACCGCGGGCAGCACCAGGCTCTTCGCCGTACCGTCGTCGATCGCGGACAGCAGGTGCAGCTTGACGCTGAAGACCAGCACGAGCAGCAGGGCGAGGAAGAAGTACGGCACCGCCACCCCGGCGAACGAGATCCACCGCGCCACAGTGTCCAAGATCGAGCCGGGACGCATCCCCGCGACCAGTCCCAGCGGTACGCCGACCAGCACCGCCACGAGCATCGAGGCCGCCGTCAGGATCAGCGTGCTCGGAGCCCGGGACAGCAACTCGTGGCTGACCGGGGTCTGGGTCAGGAACGACGTACCCAGGTTGCCGTGCACCAGGTTGATCGCGAAGTCGGCGTACTGCCGCCACAACGGATCGTCCAGACCGAGTTGCTGCCGCAGTGTCGCGATCTGCTCCGGTGACGCGTTCGCGCCGTACAGGATCACTTTGGCCGGATCGCCCGGTACGACGTGCACCAGGACGAACGCGATCAGGGTGATGCCGATGACGACCGGGATCGCCGCGCCCAGCCGGCGCGCCACGAACAGCGTCATCAGCCGACCGTGGCGCTGTGGAACGCCAGGTAGCCGTTGAGGGTCTGGTGCAGGTTCTGCACCTTCGGCGACAGTGTGAACGCCCCGGCCACGTCCCACAGGGGCAGGTACATGGAGTCCTGCATCAGCTTCGCGCCGACCTGTTCGTACAGGCCGTTGCGGGTGGCGTCGGCGGCGGTCGCGTTCGCCGTGGCGATCAGCTTGTCCACTGCCGGGTTGGCGTAGTGCGACCAGTTGAAGCCGGACTTGATCGCGTTCGAGTTGACCCAGATGTTGAGCAGGTAGGGGTCCGCGCCGTAGTAGCCGAACGAGCCCAGGTTGTGCGCACCGGAGTTGAAGCTCGCCTGCGCCGCGGCGAACGGCTGTACGCCGGTGTTCGCGCTGAACCCCACTTTCTGCAGCTCCGACACGACGAACTGCGTCGGCAACTCCAGGCCGCCACCGCCGAACAGGATGATCTCGAGGTTCAGCTTCTTGCCGTTCTTGGTCCGGGTCCCGCCATCGCCGACCGTCCAGCCGGCCTGGTCGAGCAGTTGGCCGGCCTTGTCCGGGTCGTAGGAGTAGGTCTTGCTCGCCGCCTCGCTGAAACCCGGCGTGATCGGGGTGAGCACGTTGTGCGCGGGCTTGTAGACGTCGTACAGGACGTCCTTCACGAGCGTGTCCTGGTCGACGGCGTACATGATCGCCTGCCGCACCAGCGGGTCGTCGGTCGGCGGTTTGGTCACGTTGATCGGCATCCCCAGCGGCGTACCGATGGAAGGCACCAGCAGCTGCTGGAACTTGCCGGACTTCTGCGCCGCGGAGATGTTGTTGGGCGGCAGGTTCATCGCGATCTGCAACTGCCCGCTCTGCAAGGCGTTGTAGCGACCGCTGTCGTCGGTGACGATCCGGAAGACCAGCTTGTCCAGCTTGGCCGGACCGTCGCCCAGTACCTTCGGACCCCAGGTGTACTTCGGGTTCTTCAGCAGTGTCAGCTGGCTACCGGCCTGGTAGCTCTGGAAGCTGAACGGCCCGGTCCCGACCGGGTTGTTCCCGAATCCGGTCGGCCCGTACTTCGCCAGCGCGGTCGGTGAGGAGATGCCGAAGTTGCCGGCCGCCTGCTGGTGCAGGAACGACGCGTTCGGCGCCGTGAAGACGATCTGGACGGTGTAGTCGTCGAGGATCTTGGTCTCCTTGTACGGCCCGAGCGCCCCGAGACCACTCTTGGACTGGGTCTTCGGATCGACCACGTGGTCGTACGTCGCCTTGACCGCCTTCGCGTCGAACGTCGTTCCGTCATGGAACGTCACGCCCTTGCGCAGCTTGAAGGTGTACACCGAGGCGTCGGGCGAGATCGTCCACGACTCCGCCAGGCCCGGGTGGAAGGCGCTGCCACCCTTTCCGTCGGGCAACCAGTAGACCAGCGGGTCGAACAGCGCGAACGAGATCAGCAGCGTGAGCGCGAGCCCGGTGGCGCCGGGGTCGAGAGTGTCGGGGGTGGCGTTGATCCCCATCGTCAATGTGCCGCCACCGGCGGAGGTGGCCGCGGACGAAGTGTCGTCACCGCAGGCCGTGAGCATCGGGGCGAGGCCGATCCCGGCGGCGAGCCCGCCACCCAGGCCGAGCAGCCTGCGGCGGGAGATCTGACCTGGAAGCGTGAGGTTCATGCGACGTGCTCCTTGGGCAGGCAGGAGAGATGCTGTTCCGTATGTTGTATACGGAACTTGCTACGCCCATGTTTCGTCGCAGGCACGCGACGGTTTCAAAAGGGCCGATTCGTATACAGAATCGGCCGATCACGCAGGGCGGGCCGGCTCCAGGTGCGGGCGGAGCGCGTTGCGGACGCTGAGCACGTGGTGGCGGGCGGCCGCCTCGGCCAGGTCGGGATCACCCGCGGCGATCGCCGCGATCAGGCCGTGGTGCTCGGCCCAGGCGGCCGGGTTCTGCAACGGGGCGCTCTGCCGCAACAGCCACTGACCACGCTTGACCATCGGGATCGCCATGGCGATCAGGTAGTCGTTCCTGGTCAGCTCGAAGATGAGCGAGTGCAGCTCGGTGTGCAGGGTCGACAGGACGTCGAGGTCCTGGTCCGGCCCGGACTCGCTGACCAGGTCGAGAATGGCCCAAGCCCTTGCGATCAAGGCGGTTTCGGGACTCTCGACCGACGCCGCCAGCCGGGCACCCAGCGGCTCGAGGGCGAGCCGGACGTGGAACAGGTCCTCGGCCTGCTGGGCCGACAGTTTGGCCACGAAGGCACCCCGCCGCGCCGTCACGTCGAGGAATCCCTCGGCCTCGAGAACCCGCATGGCCTCCCGGATCGGGTTGCGGGACACCCCCAACTGCTGGGCGAGCCGGTCCTCGACCAAGCGCTCGCCCGGCGGCAGCGAGCCGGCCAGGATGAGCCGCCGCAACTCTGCGGCGACCACGTCACGCAGCGGCCGATGCCCATCACCAACGACAACCGGGTTCGTGGTCACCCGGTTCATCGTATACGAAACCCCGGGGTCACTCCTGACCCCGGGGGCGGCCCTCAAGCTCTACGTGTCCTTGGGCTCCGGCTTGGCGTCGACGCCGGCTTCCTTGCGTTGTTCGGGGGTGATGGCGGCGGGGGCCGCGGTCAGGGGGTCGTAGCCGCCGCCGGACTTCGGGAAGGCGATCACGTCGCGGATCGACTCGGTGCCGGCCAGCAGCGCGGTGATCCGGTCCCAGCCGAACGCGATCCCGCCGTGCGGCGGCGCGCCGAACTTGAACGCGTCGAGCAGGAAGCCGAACTTCTCCGAGGCCTCCTCGTCGGTCAGCCCCATCACCTTGAAGACCCGCTTCTGCACGTCCTCGCGGTGGATACGGATCGACCCGCCACCGATCTCGTTGCCGTTGCAGACGATGTCGTACGCGTACGCCAGCGCCGACCCCGGATCGGTGTCGAACGTCGCCAGCGAGTCCGGCTTCGGCGAGGTGAAGGCATGGTGTACGGCGGTCCACGCGCCCGACCCGACCGCGACATCACCGGCCGCCGTGGCCTCGTCGGCCGGCTCGAACAGCGGCGCGTCGACGACCCACACGAACGACCAGGTCGACTCGTCGATCAGCCCGCCACGACGGCCGATCTCCAGCCGGGCGGCGCCGAGCAGCGCCCGCGACGACTTCACCGGACCGGCGGCGAAGAAGATGCAGTCACCCGGCTTCGCGCCGACGTGGTCGGCGATGCCCGCGCGCTCCTCGTCCGACAGGTTCTTCGCGACCGGACCACCGAGCTCGCCGTCCTGACCCACCAGCACGTACGCCAGCCCGCGCGCACCACGCTGCTTGGCCCAGTCCTGCCACGCGTCCAGCTGCTTGCGCGGCTGGTCCGCACCACCCGGCATCACCACGGCACCGACGTACGGCGCCTGGAACACCCGGAATGGCGTGTTCTTGAAGTACTCCGTGCACTCGACCAGCTCCAGGCCCATCCGCAGGTCCGGCTTGTCGGAGCCGAACCGCGCCATCGCCTCGGCGTACGTCATCCGCGGGATCGGCGTCTGGACGTCGTACCCGACGAGCTTCCAGAGCGCGGTCAGGACCTCCTCGGACAGCGCGATGACGTCGTCCTGGTCGACGAAGCTCATCTCGATGTCGAGCTGGGTGAACTCCGGCTGCCGGTCGGCGCGGAAGTCCTCGTCGCGGTAGCAGCGCGCGATCTGGAAGTACCGCTCCATCCCGGCCACCATCAGCAGCTGCTTGAACAGCTGCGGCGACTGCGGCAGCGCGTACCAGCTACCCGGCTGCAGGCGAGCCGGCACGAGGAAGTCGCGCGCGCCTTCCGGCGTGGAGCGGGTCAGCGTCGGCGTCTCGATCTCGATGAAGTCGTGCCCCGCCAGTACGTCGCGAGCCGCGCGGTTCACCTGGCTGCGCAGCCGGAGCGCGGCGCCCGGGCCCTGGCGGCGCAGGTCGAGGTACCGGTACTTCAGCCGGACCTCCTCGTTCACCGGCGTGGCGTGGTGCTCCTCGACCGGGAACGGCAGCGGCGCGGCCTCGTTGAGCACCTCGACCTCGGTCGCGATGATCTCGATCTCGCCGGTCGGCAGGTTCGGGTTCGCGTTGCCCTCCGGGCGCGGCGAGACCTCGCCGACGATCTTCAGGCAGTACTCCGACCGCAGGCCGTGCGCGGCGTCCTCGTCGCGGATGACGACCTGCACGGTGCCGGTGGAGTCGCGCAGGTCGATGAACGCCACGCCGCCGTGATCGCGTCGCCGCGCCACCCAGCCCGCCAGGATCACGGTCTGCCCGGCGTGCTCGGCGCGCAACGAGCCTGCGGAATGGGTACGGATCACGAGTTCTCCTGAGTGGTGTCGATCTGGGGTCGTACGTCGGCCGCCGGCGGCGTCCACGTGGCCGGGTCGGCCGGCACCTGCTCGCCGCTGCGGATGTCCTTCATCTCGGGACCGTTCTCGGTGCTGAACAGCACGAACGGGATCCCCCGCCGGTCCGCGAACCGGATCTGCTTGCCGAACTTCGCGGCGGCCGGGGCCACCTCGACCGGGATCCCCCGGCTCCGCAGCTGCGCGGCCGTCCGCATCGCGTCGGCCCGGTCCTCTTCGGCGTTCAAGGCCACGAGCACGGCGGTCGGCGTACTGCGGGAGCCCTTCAGCAGCCCCTGCGACACCAGCCGGTGCACCAGCCGGGATACGCCGATCGAGATCCCGACCCCCGGGTACGTCGTCTTGCCGTCGGACGCGAGCGCGTCGTACCGGCCACCGCCACCGACCGACCCGAACGACTCTTGGCCGACCAGGTAGATCTCGTAGACCGCGCCGGTGTAGTAGTCCAGGCCGCGGGCGATCCGCAGGTCGGCCATCAGCAGGCCGGGCGCGTGCTCGGCGGCCGCGGCCATCACCTGGCTCAGCTGCTCGAGGCCCTCGTCCAGAATCGGGTGCTCGACACCGAGCGCACGGACCTGATCGGCGAACGAGGTGTCCGTGCTGGAGATGTCCGCCAGCTGTACGGCGAGCCGTGCCTGCTTGTCGGTCGCGCCGGCCTCGATCAGCCGCTCGACCACCTTCTCCGGGCCGATCTTGTCGATCTTGTCGACGATCCGCAGCACCGAGGTCACGTCGTCCAGGCCGAGCCCGAGGTAGAAGCCCTCGGGGATCTTGCGGTTGTTCACCTTGATCACGAACTCCGGCACCGGCAGCTTGCGCAGCGCGTCCGCGATCACCAGCGGGAGCTCGACCTCGTAGTGGGTCGGCAGGGAGCCTGCGTCGATGATGTCGATGTCGGCCTGGGTGAACTCGCGGTAGCGGCCCTCCTGCGGGCGCTCACCCCGCCAGACCTTCTGGATCTGGTAGCGGCGGAACGGGAAGACCAGCTTGCCGCTGTGCTCCAGCACGTACCGCGCGAACGGCACGGTCAGGTCGAAGTGCAGCCCGAGTGCCGCGTCCTCGTCGGATCCGGCGGCCAGCCGCCGTACGCCGTAGATCTCCTTGTCGGCGTCCTCGCCCTGGTTGGACAAGCGCTCGACCGGCTCGACCGCGCGGGTCTCGATCGACGCGAACCCGTGCAGCTCGAACGTCTCCCGGATCACGTCGAGGAACCGCTGCTCGACGATCCGGTCCTGCGGAAGGAATTCGGGGAACCCACTCAGCGGGCTGAGTTTGCTCACGATTTGGCCTTGCTCATATGTTCGGTATCTCCAGGTCCTGCAAGTAGGGGTTGGTCGCCTTCTCCCGGCCGATCGTGGTCTGGCCACCATGACCCGGCAGGACGACGATCTCGTCGCGCATCGGCAGGATCTTGGTGGCCAACGTATGCAGCATCGCCGGATGGTCGCCCCCAGGCAGATCCGTCCGGCCGATCGACCCGGCGAACAACACGTCACCGGAGAACAGGATTGCCGGCACCGCTCCGTTGTTTTCGGGCCCGGCGTACGGCGTAGTGAACGTGACCGACCCCCTGGTGTGTCCAGGGGTGTGGTCGACGGTGAAGTTCAGGCCGGCCAGCTCCAGGGACAGGCCGTCCTTGAGCTCGGCGACGTCGTCCGGCTCGGCGAACTCGTGCGTACCGCCGAGGAGCATCCGGGCCGTCTCCGGGCTGATCCCGGCCATCGGGTCGGCGAGCAGGTGCCGGTCGTCCGGGTGGATCCAGGCGGTGGCGTCGTACGTCCCGCAGACCGGAAGTACGGAAAACATGTGGTCGATGTGACCGTGCGTGAGCAGCACGGCGACCGGTTTGAGCTTGTTCTCCCGGACCACCTGCTCGACGCCGGCGGTCGCGTCCTGACCGGGGTCGATGACGATGCACTCCGCGCCCTGGCCGGTGGCGACGACGTAGCAGTTAGTACCCCACGCACCCGCGGGGAACCCGGCGATGAGCACGACAGACCTTCCTGAAACGGTTCCGGACCACCCAAGGCTACCGGTGCCCACCGGGTGAGTTCGAACCGGATTGTGACGCAACACCGTTGCGCCTGGGCTGGGAGTTTGTGATTGTTCAGGGATAAGCGTCGGGATGGCACTCGACGCGCCCAGGCAGGACCCTGTTCGCTCGGTTGGACCGGAGACTGACCAGAATGGGCACGAGCGCAATACATACCGCCGGAAGGGGCGAGTTGTGGCCGGAGAGAGCTGGGGCCGGGTAGCTGAGGACGGAACGGTCTTCGTACGGACCAAGGACGGTGAACGGGCGGTCGGCCAGTGGCCCGACGCGAACCCCGAGGAGGCGCTCGCCTTCTACACCCGCCGGTACGACGCGCTGGCCTTCGAGGTGGATCTGCTCGAAAAGCGGGTCGAGGCGGGCACGGTGTCCCCCGACGACGCGCGGGCCGCGGTGAAGAAGGTGACCAGCTCGATCGAGGAGGCGCAGGCGGTCGGCGACCTCGACGGCCTGCGGGCCCGGCTGGAGGCACTCACCCCGCTGGTCGCCCAGCAGCGCGAGAAGCGCAAGGCCGAGCGGGCCGCGAAGGTCGAGGAGGCGCGGTCGGCCAAGACCAAGATCGCCACCGAGGCCGAGACCATCGCCGCCGGCACCGACTGGCGGCACGGCGTCACCCGGCTGCGCGAACTGCTCGACGAGTGGAAGGCGCTCCCCCGGCTCGACAAGTCCAGCGACGACGAGCTGTGGCACCGGTTCTCCTCCGCACGGACGACGTACACCCGGCACCGCAAGCAGCACTTCGCCGAGCTCTCCTCCAAGCGTGAGGAAGCCGCGGTGGTCAAGGAGCGGCTCGCAGCCGAGGCCGAGACCCTCTCGTCGTCCAGCGACTGGGGTCCGACGTCGGGCCGCTTCCGCGACCTGATGCGGCAGTGGAAGGCCGCCGGCCCCGCGCCGCGCGAGGTCGACGACAAGCTGTGGGCACGGTTCCGCGCCGCCCAGGACACGTTCTTCGGAGCGCGGGACGCCATCCAGGCCGAGGAGAACGCCGAGCAGGTGGAGAACCTCCAGGCCAAGGAGGCACTGCTCGTCGAGATCGAGGGCATCCTCCCGGTCGAGGACGCCAAGATCGCCCGCGAGCAACTGCGCGACCTGCTCGACCGCTGGGACCAGATCGGCAAGGTCCCGCGCGACTCGATGCGCGCGATCGACTCCCGCCTGCGCGCCGTCGAGCAGGCCGTCAAGGCCGCCGAGGACGAGGTCTGGAACCGCAGCAACCCCGAAGCCCGGGCGCGCGCCGAAGCCACGGTCAAGCAACTCCAGTCCCTGATCTCGGACCTGGAGAAGCAAGCCACCAAGGCCGAGTCCCAGGGGAACGCCCGCAAGGCCAACGAAGCCCGGGAAGCCATCGCCGCCCGCCGCGAATGGCTAACCCAAGCCCAAAACGCCCTTTCCGACTTCAGCTAACTCCCTGTGGACAACTCCCAGCAGGATTAGACCCCTTTCAGTCATCCTGCTGGGATGTTCGAGTACGACCTGCCGTATTACTTCGCCGGTATCCCCTTCACGGCCCGTCAGGTGCCGCGCAAACTCGGCTACTGGCGCGCGGCGAGATCCGCCAGTTCCTGAAGGGCGTCTACGTCGACGTCCGGGTGCCCGACTCACCCCGGCTTCGCGCGGACGCCCTGCGCTTGGTAGGCGCCTTCTTGTGCCAGGAGCCACGGTTGCCGCGGCGGTGGTAGAGAACCACGCCAACCAGGAGTGCAGCGGCGATGGGCAGGATGAGGTCGTTGTAGGTGCGGGCGGGTGTTGCGGAGGTGATGTCGTAGCCGCCGGCGACGCCCTGGTCGTTGTAGGTGGTGCCGGGGAGCTTGTCGGAGTAACGGGTGGCGACGAGATCCTGGTAGGCGGCGACCGAGATGGACTTGGTGCCGATGGACTTGGTGGCGGCGGGGTTGAGGGGGCGGATCTGGGTGCCGGTGAGGGCGTACCAGGCGCCGATCTGGGGTTCGGTGAAGACGAGCGCACCGCGGGCGGCGGCGACCATGCGGGCCTCGGTGTTGCCGCTCGCCACGTTGACGGCCTGCCACTCGCCGGTGGCCGGGTGGCTCCGGACCGGCTGCATTGGCGGCGCCGCCAACAGACAACGCCATGCCGAGAGCAGCGAGCAGTACGGCGCCGACGCGGAGCAGGATGTTCTTCGGGCGGGGCATGTCAGGCTCCGATCCGGTACAGGGAGTGGGTCCAGGTGAACTGGGAGTTGGACCGGTACCAGTTGTACGTCGAGTAGTTGTAGCGCGGGTCGTCAGGCCAGGGGTTGTAGTACTCGAGCGTGGAGTCCGACGAGTCGTACCCGATGATGTCCATCATGTGACCGCCACCCGACGTCCAGCCGATCCGCGTCATCACCGGACGCCCGGCGGCGATCTCGGTCACGAGGGTGCCGAAGCTGAGGGTGCCCGAGATGTAGCTGCCGGCGCTGATCCCGATCGAGCGGAACGCCCGCTGGTCGTTCGCCAGCGTGGCCTGGTTGTTCGGGCACGTCACGTTGTGGCTGTTGCCGAAGCCAGGTTGCAGAACTGGTTCTGCGAGTACGTCGTCGAACCGTCCGCCGCCCCGGGTACGGTCGGCATCGCGTGGGAGTGGGACTAGCTCTGGAAGCCCGCGTGGACGTGGTCGTGGTGGGTCTGGTCGGAGAAGAACGCCGTACCGGACAGCTGGTACGGACCACCGACGTTGTACGAGCCGAGCGACTCGGTCGCCCGCATGTACGACGTGATCAGCGAACGTGACGTGGTCGGCGCGACGACCGCGTGACCATCGATCTGCCAGGTGTCGAACGCCCGCCCGCGCGGGTGATCGCTGGGCCGGTTGGTGCCGAAGACGTTCAGCGGATGGCCGGAGCGGATCACGCTGACCCCGATCCGATAGGTCTCCGCCAGTTGCAGCATCGTGGTGAGCACGCTGTCGTGCACCTGCCCCGACCGGATATCGGCCGCGGACGCGGGCGGCAGTGCGATCCGATCGCTCGCCAGCACCTGCCGGGCCGCCGCCGACAGCCCGGTAGCCGCCGGACCAGGCTGGGCCGGATGTGTCGAGGTCACCCGCCAACTCCCCCGCGTCTTACTCAGTCGTACGTCGACCGTCGTACCGCCAGTGACGACACGGCCACCGCTGATCGTGTACACCCGGCAGGGCACCAACACACTCGCCGAGTCCCCCAAGATCCCGCCGTACTGCGCATCGATCACCTCGACCACAGACCGCGGCCCGCCTAGCAGGTCGACAACCGCCGCCACCGCCGCGCGCTTGGCCGCAGGCTGGATCTCCCCCGACCCAGGCGACCACGTCCGCACCGAAGGAAGCGCGACAGCGGGAGTGGAGGCCGGCGCACTCGGCTTACTCGGCTTACTCGGCTTACTCGGCGCCCGCGGAGTATCGGATGTGCCTGGTGCGCTCGGTGTCCCCGACGAGCTCGCCTGCTGCCCAACCGACGACCCGCTGCAGCCCGCCAGCAATCCAACGCCGGCGATCAGCAGCCCACGCCGCCCAAGTCCATCCGAGGAAGCCATACCCGCAGTCTCCCCGGCGTCACAAACGGCCGAGGCCTACTGGGTCACGCGGTACACGTCGAAGACGCCTTCGACCGAGCGGACTGCTTTCAGGACGTGGCCGAGGTGGGTCGGGTCGCCCATCTCGAAGGTGAAGCGGGACTTGGCGATCCGGTCACGGGTGGTCGTCAGCGCCGCGGACAGGATGTTCACGTGGTAGTCGGACAGCACCCGGGTGATGTCCGAGAGCAGCCGGGCCCGGTCGAGCGCCTCGACCTGGATCGCGACCAGGAACACCGACTGCGCGGTCGGCGCCCACTCGACCTCGACGATCCGCTCCGGCTGGGTCTGCAGGTTCTCGACGTTCGCGCAGTCCGCCCGGTGCACGGAGACGCCCGCACCCCGCGTGATCCAGCCGATGATCTCGTCGCCCGGCACCGGCGTACAACACCGGGCCAGCTTGGACAGGATGTCGGTCGCACCCTTGACGATGACACCAGCATCGCCCCGGGCAGTCCGCTTCCGCCGCTCCCGCGTCTGCGGCAACCGCAGACCCTCGGCGAGGTCCTCGGCCGCCCCCTCCTCACCGCCATACGTCTCGATCAGACGCCGTACGACGGCCTGCGCGGAAACATGGCTCTCGCCGACTGCGGCGTACAGACCGGTGACGTCGGGGTAGCGCAGCGAGTTCGCCACCGCGGTGAGGGTCTCGTGCGACAGCAGGCGCTGCAGCGGCAGGCCCTCCTTGCGGAGCTGCTTGGCGATCGCGTCCTTGCCGTGCTCGATCGCCTCGTCGCGGCGCTCCTTGGAGAACCAGTGCTTGATCTTGTTCCGCGCGCGGGGGCTCTTGACGAACGTGAGCCAGTCACGCGACGGTCCAGCGCCCTGCGCCTTCGAGGTGAACACCTCGACGACGTCGCCGTTCTCCAGCGTGCTCTCCAGCGGCACGAGCCGGCCGTTGACCCGGGCGCCGATGCAGCGGTGCCCGACCTCGGTGTGGATCGCGTACGCGAAGTCGACCGGCGACGACCCTGTCGGCAGCGACATCACGTCGCCGCGCGGGGTGAAGACGTAGACCTCGGAGTTGTTGATCTCGAACCGCAGCGAGTCGAGGAACTCCGACGGGTCGGAGGTCTCCCGCTGCCAGTCGACGAGCTGCCGCACCCACGGCATCTCGTTCGGGCCGCCGATCTCGGTGCTGGGCGGGCCGACCGCGTCCGGCGCGGCCGTGCTCGGGTCCTCCTTGTACTTCCAGTGCGCGGCGATGCCGTACTCCGCCCGGCGGTGCATCGAGAACGAGCGGATCTGCAGCTCCACCGGCTTGCCCTGCGGGCCGATCACAGTGGTGTGCAGCGACTGGTACATGTTGAACTTCGGCATCGCGATGTAGTCCTTGAACCGGCCGGGCACCGGGTTCCACCGCGCGTGCAGTATGCCGAGCGCGGCGTAGCAGTCCCGGACCGACTCGACCAGCACGCGGATGCCGACCAGGTCGTAGATGTCGCCGAACTCGCGGCCGCGGACGATCATCTTCTGGTAGATCGAGTAGTAGTGCTTGGGCCGGCCGGTGACGGTTGCCTTCACCTTGGCCGCGCGCAGGTCCTCGTGCACCTGGTCGATCACCGACGCCAGGTACTCGTCCCGCGACGGTGCGCGCTCGGCGACCAGCCGGACGATCTCGTCGTACACCTTCGGGTGCAGGGTCGAGAAGGACAAGTCCTCGAGCTCCCACTTAATCGTGTTCATACCGAGCCGGTGGGCCAGCGGGGCGTAGATCTCGAGCGTCTCGCGGGCGATCCGCTCCTGCTTCTCCTGCCGCAGGAAGCCGAGCGTGCGCATGTTGTGCAGCCGGTCGGCGAGCTTGATCACCAGCACCCGGATGTCCTTGGCCATCGCGACGACCATCTTGCGGATCGTCTCGGCCTGCGCGGACTCGCCGTACTTGACCTTGTCCAGCTTGGTGACGCCGTCGACCAGCATGGCGATCTCTTCGCTGAAGTCGGCGGTGAGCTCGGCCACGGTGTACGGCGTGTCCTCGACGGTGTCGTGGAGGAGGGCGGCGCACAGGGTCGGCGCGGTCATACCGAGCTCGGCCAGGATGGTCGCGACGGCGAGCGGGTGGGTGATGTAGGCGTCACCACTCTTGCGGAGCTGACCGGTGTGGTACTTCTCCGCGGTCCGGTAGGCGCGCTCGATCATCCCGAGGTCGGCCTTGGGGTGGGTCGCCCGGACGACCCGGAACAGCGGCTCGAGCATCGGCGCCCGGTTCGGGTGCCTGGTCCCGCCGAGGCGGGCGAGCCTGGCCCGCACCCGGGCCGGCGCGATCCGCGGCGGCTGGGTGGCAGGCGACGGTGACACGGGCGCCGGGCGTGCCGGTGCCGGCGCGCGCGGAGACTCCTGCGGTACCACGTTCGGCACCGCTGATGTCATCGCCGGGTCTTCGCCCACGTTGTGTCCCTCCGCCGACAGACCACCAGTCTAGGGGGCTGCGGCCAACGAGGTTGAATCACCCTGTGGACAACACGCCGGGTGGGCTCGTGATGTCAGACTGTGACGAGCGCGGACAACTGCTCGCCGGCCAGCCGTTTGCGCCCCGGCAGGAACGAAAGCTCGAGCAGGACCGCGGTCTCGAGAACTTCCGCCTGGCAGCGGCGGATCAAGCGCAGGCACGCCTCGACTGTGCCGCCGGTGGCGAGTACGTCGTCGATCACGAGCACCCGGTCACCCGGGGTGAACGCGTCCTGGTGCACCTCGATGGTCGCCTCGCCGTACTCCAGCGCGTACGACTCCTCGTACGTCGCCGCCGGCAACTTCCCCTTCTTGCGCACCGGGACGAACCCGGCGCCGAGGGCGAGCGCGACCGGGGCGGCCAGGATGAACCCGCGCGCCTCGATCCCGACCACCTTGTCGACCACCGGGTTCCCGTCGTCGTCCTTCCCGGATGCGGCCAGCGCCTCGACCACCTGGGCGAACCCGCTGTGATCGGCCAGCAGCGGGGTGATGTCCTTGAACACCACCCCCGCCTGCGGGTAGTCCGGGATGTCGCGGATGCCGTCGGCCAGGACCTGCTCGAGCGACCGCATCACTTACCGCGCTTCGACCGCGGCTTGCGCGTCGGCTGCGGCCGTCCGGCCGCCGTCGCCTTCATCGGGCGCGCCGCCGGCGTCGGCGCCGTACCCGCCGGCCGGTTCTTGCGCGGCGTGTCCTGGACGACGGACCGCGCGGCGGCCGCACCTGCGCCCGCACCCGCGGTCGCCACCGCGACCGGAGCACCCGCCTTCGCCGCCTGGGCCCGCTTGGCCACGACCCGGCGCCTGAGCGCCTGCATGCCCGGCTCACGCTCCTTGAAGACCGCGAGCAGCGCCGGCGCGATGAAGATCGACGAGTACGCACCGACCGCGACACCCACGAACAGCGCCAGCGAAAGGTCCTTGAGCGGCCCGGTCCCCAGGACCACTGTTCCGACCACGAGGATCGAGGCGATCGGCAGCAACGCGGTCACCGTGGTGTTGATCGACCGTACGACGGTCTGGTTGACGGCCAGGTTGGTGGCGTCGGAGTAGGTGTAGCGGGTGTTCCCGGTGATGCCCCGGGTGTTCTCGCGGATCTTGTCGAACACCACGACCGTGTCGTACAGCGAGTAACCGAGGATCGTCAGTACGCCGATCACCGTCGCCGGGGTGACGTCGAAGCCGATCAGCGCGTACACGCCGACCGTGATCGTGACGTCGTGGATCAGCGCGATGATCGCGGCCGCTGACGCCTTGGGTTCTCGGAAGTAGGCCCAGATCACCAGGAACACCAAGGCGAGGAACACCCCCAGCGCCCAGATCGCCTTGTTCGCGATCTGCCGACCCCAGGACGCGCCGATCTGCTGAGAGGTGACCTGGTCGATCGGGACCCCGGCCTCCTTGGCGATCGCGGCACGGACCTTCGCGATGTCGTCCTGCGCCAGCGGCTTGGTCTGCACCCGCACCTTGTCGGAGCCGATGGTGGTGACGACCGGGTCGCCGAGATCCTTGGCATTGGTCGCCTTCACCACACTGGTGAAGTCGTCGACGGTGTTGCTGGTGACCTTGACGTTCGCCTGGTACTCGACGCCGCCCTTGAACTCGATACCGAGCGCGAGGCCGCGGGTGAAGAGCCCGATCAGCGAGATGGCCACCAGGGCCAGGGAGATCGTGAACCAGAGCTTGCGATGACCGATGAAGTCGTACGAGATCTCACCGCGGTGCAGCTTGGCACCGAGCTGTCCGAGCTTCGACATCAGACCTCCCCTCCAACCGGCTTGGGCTTCGACGCCGGCTTGGCAGGCCGGGCCGACGGTTTCATCTGACCCGGCAGCCGCTCCACACCGAGATGTTCGGGATCCAGACCGGACAGCTTGTGGCCGTGGCCGAAGAAGTCGGTCCGGGCCAGCAGTGTGACCATCGGCTTGGTGAACATGAACACGACCACCAGGTCGAGCAGCGTGGTCAGGCCGAGCGTGAACGCGAAGCCCTTCACGCTGCCGACCGCCAGGACGTAGAGCACCACCGCGGCGAGCAGCGAGATCGAGTCGGCCGCGATGATCGTGTGCTTGGCCCGGGCCCAGCCGGTCTCCACCGAGGAGCGCAGACTGCGGCCCTCGCGCACTTCGTCCCGTAGTCGTTCGAAGTAGATGATGAACGAGTCCGCGGTGATACCGACCGCCACGATCAGACCGGCGATCCCGGCCAGGGTCAGGGTGAACCCGATCGCGTGGCCGAGCAGACAGACGAGCTGGTACGTCAGGATGCCCGCGATCCCGAGCGACGCCACCACGACGATCCCCAGCCCCCGGTAGTACAGGAAGCAGAAGACGACGACCAGGATGAGGCCGATGATGCCGGCCCAGATGCCCGCGGACAGCTGGTCGCCACCGAGCTGCGGCGACACGGTCTCGACCGACGAGATGTCGAAGGAGATCGGCAGGGCGCCGTACTTCAGCACGTTCGCCAGGTCACGCGCCTCGGCTTCGGTGAAGGTACCGGTGATCTGCGCCTGGCCGCCCGGGATCGGCTGCGCGACGCTCGGGGTCGAGATGGTCTCGCCGTCGAGCACGATCGCGAACAGGTTCTGGCCCTCGCCGCGGGCGGAGATGTTCTGGGTGGCCTTGAGGAACTTGTCGCCGCCCTCGCCGGTGAACTTCAGGTTGACCTGCCACTGGAAGCCGCCCTGCGGGATGCCCGCGCTGGCGTCGGCCAGGTCGGTGCCCTTCATGATCGCCGGACCCAGCAGGTACTTGAACTGCTTGTCGCGGTCACAGGAGAACAGCGGCTTGTTCGGGTCGTCGGTCTGCGGGTCACCGCACTTGAACGTCGCGAACGCTGCCTGCGTGGCCGCGTCGGGGACGTAGCTCAGCGGGTCGCCTGGGTTCGTGGCCGGCGTTGTCGGCGTGGCGGTGGTAGGCGCGGTCGGCGTCGTACTCGGCGTCGGGGTCGGCGTGGCGGCCTTGCCGAGCGCGCTGGTCCAGGCCCGGCCCTTCGGCGTGGCGCTCGGCGTGGTGCTGGCCTTCGGCTTCACCGTCGTACTGGGCTTGGGCGTCGTGCTCGGCTTCGGCGTACCCGTCGGGGTCGGTGTCGGTGTCGCCACCGGCGCGAGCGACTGGCCGTCGTACACGATCCGGAAGTAGAGCAGCGCGGTCTGGCCGACCTGCTTGACCAGAGCGTCCTGGGTGGCACCGGGGACGGCCACGTTGATGTGATTTCCCCCGGACGTGGTGATGTCGGCCTCCGCGACACCCGCACCGTTGACCCGCTGAGAGATGATGTTCTTCGCCTCGTTCAGCTGGTCGGCGGTCACCGAGCCACTGCCGGCAGCCGGTTTCGCGGTCAGCGTGATGGTCGTGCCACCGCGCAGGTCCAGGCCGAGCTTGGGCTTCCAGGTGTTGGTCAGCGCCATGATCCCGAACAGCAGGACCACGATGACCGCCAAGGCGATCAGGTTCCGCCAGGGACGGGATGTCGTCGTCGTTGCCACGTCAGATTCAACCTTTGTGCTTCTGGGCGCGCCGCAACGTCAGAGTAGACGCTGGGCGACGCGCCTCAGGCCGTTGGGACGGAAATCAGTTCTCGGTGTGCGTGGGCGGCAGCTTCGGCGCGTCCTGCACCTTGCCGTCGGCCTTGTCCTTACGCGCGTCCGGCACGTCCACCGGGTCCTTGAGGTCCCCGCCCGGCTCGTCCTCGGCCTTGTCGACGCTGTCGGCGTCGGTCGCCTCGGCGGCGTCCTCGTCCGGGATGACCCGGCCGACCGCGGCCTTGACCACCTGCACCAGCACGCCCTCGGAGATCTCCAGCGTCACGTACTCGTCGTCGGTCTCCTCGACGATGCCGACCAGGCCGCTGGTGGTGATCACCTTGGTGCCCGGGGTGAGCGAGGCCACCGTCTTTGCCTGCCGGTCGCGCTGCTTACGCTGCGTGCGGCTCATGAACCAGATCATCCCGACGATCAGGATCAGCGGCAGCAGCAGCGTGAAGCCGGAGCCGCCGGAAGAGGCCATCGGTACGGCGAGGAGTTGCATGGGGTCTCAAAATCCTTCGTCGATCGGGAGTACGGGTGTCCGGCACGCTCTGCTCAAGCGCGCAGGTCGCAGCGGAATGGCCTGAGGTCAGGCCACCGGGGAGTCTAACCCTGAGCGGCAACAACTTCCTCATGACACCGGGTCACGTTTGAGTTACTCGCTACGGAGTGTCTACGTTCCGGCGCCCGCGGACGTTCCCGTCGTATCCGCTCTGCAATCTGGGTCGAACTCCTTCAGTCTTCGTCTGTGTCGAACAAAGTGTCCGCGAAGGTGGCGCCCTTCGGGACCTTGAGCCCGATGTGCCGCCAGGCCGCGGGCGTGGCGACGCGGCCGCGCGGCGTACGGGCCAGATAGCCGGACCGGACCAGGAATGGCTCGGCCACTTCCTCCACGGTCTCACGTTCTTCGCCGACCGCAACCGCCAACGTGGAAAGACCTACCGGTCCCCCGCCGAAACGGCGACACAGAGCGTCCAGGACGGACCGGTCGAGCCGGTCCAGGCCCATCTTGTCCACCTCGTACAACTCCAGCGCCGCCTTGCCGAGGGCGAGCGTGACGATGCCGTCAGCCCGTACCTCTGCGTAGTCGCGGACCCGGCGGAGCAGCCGGTTCGCGATCCGCGGCGTACCGCGGGACCGGGACGCGATCTCGGCCGCGCCCTCCGGGGTGATGTCGACCTCGAGCAGCGCGGACGACCGGTTCACGATCTTCTCGAGCTCGGCGGCGTCGTAGAACTCCAGGTGACCGGTGAACCCGAACCGGTCCCGCAGCGGCCCCGGCAGCAGCCCGGCCCGGGTGGTCGCGCCGACCAGCGTGAACGGCGGGATCTCCAGCGGGATAGCGGTTGCCCCCGGCCCCTTGCCGACGATCACGTCGACCCGGAAGTCCTCCATCGCCATGTAGAGCAGCTCTTCGGCGGGCCGGGACATCCGGTGGATCTCGTCGAGGAACAGCACCTCGCCCTCGCTCAGCCCGGACAGGATCGCGGCGAGGTCGCCGGCGTGCTGGATCGCCGGACCGCTGGTGATGCGCAGCGGCGCCGACATCTCGCTGGCGATGATCATGGCCAGCGTGGTCTTGCCGAGCCCGGGCGGGCCGGACAACAGCACGTGATCCGGCGCCCGGTTGCGTCCGCGAGCGGCGTGCAGGACCAGCTCGAGCTGCTCGCTCACCCTGCGTTGCCCGCCGAACTCAGCCAGGGTGCGCGGCCGCAGCGCGGACTCGATCTTGCGTTCCTCGAGATCCACCGCGTCCGCGGACACCAATGGCCGGACGTTGTCTTCCATGTCTTATGCCTTCGACAGCACGCGCAGCGCGGCACGCAGCAGATCGGGGACGGACGGGTTCGGGCTGTCGGCGGCGAGCGGCGAGACCGCGGTGACGGCGTCTTCCGCGTCCCGGGTCGACCAGCCGAGGCCGACCAGGCCGGCATGCACCTGGTCCCGCCAGGCCTCCTGCGCCTGCAGCGGACGACCGGACACCGTCTTCGACGGCGCGCCGATCTTGTCCTTCAGCTCCAGCACGATCCGCTGCGCGCCCTTCTTGCCGATGCCGGGAACCTTCACCAGTACGGCGAGATTCTCGGTCGCAACGGCTTGTCGCAGTTGATCCGGACTCAGCACCGCAAGCGCCGCCTGGGCGAGCTTCGGCCCGACCCCGGATGCCGTCTGCAGCAACTCGAACAGGTCCTTCTCATCGTCATCCGAGAACCCGTACAGCGTGAGCGAGTCCTCCCGCACCACCATCGAGGTCGCCACCCGGGCTTCCTGCCCCGGCCGCAACCCCGCGAGGGTGCCGGGATGGCAGTACACCTGCAGGCCTACTCCCCCGACCTCGATCACGGCACTGTCCACACCAATGGCCGCCACGGGCCCCCGCACAAAGGCGATCATCGCCAACCTCCAAGCCGTTCGGCCCTGCTCATCACTTGCTCACCGCTTGCCCTGCTGGGCCGCCACGGCGGCCCGCAGCCTAGCCACTTGGAGGCGGGATTGCGCCTTTGCCAGGGCTTCCAGGTTCGACCGGCTCGCGGCTGCCTCCTGCATCTTGCTCGTCAGACCGCCGCGCCAGACGTGGCAGATCGCCAGCGCCAGCGCGTCGGCGGCGTCAGCCGGCGTCGGGCGCTCGGCGAGCTTGAGGATCCGGGTCACCATCGTGGTCACCTGTTCCTTGTCCGCCCGGCCCGATCCGGTGACCGCGGCCTTCACCTCGCTCGGCGTGTGCAGCGCGACCGGCAGGCCGCGCCGGGCGGCCACCACCATCGCCACTCCGGACGCCTGCGCCGTGCCCATCACCGTACGGACGTTGTGCTGCGCGAACACGCGCTCCACCGCGACCGCATCCGGCCGGTGCTCGGTGATCCACTCCTCCAGCTCGGCCTCGATCCGGACCAGCCGCTTGGCCACGTCCAGGTCGGCCGGCGTCCGGATCACCCCGACGGCGACCAGCGCCGGCGGCTTGCCCGGCGAACCCTCGACGACGCCGAGTCCGCACCGGGTCAGCCCCGGGTCGACGCCGAGCACCCGCATGGACCACCTCCGAACGTTTGTTCGACAACCCTAATCGGCGCTACCGGACAGCCGGTAATCGACGCGCCGGATCAGAAGTAGTCGAGCATGTACGACGCCGACCCCGCGAACGCCGCGTCAAGGGCCGCATCGTTGGTGGCCGGGCCGGACACCAATCCCGCTCCGCGCAGTGTGTTGACCGGCGTACCGGCGTACAAAGCGGCAAGCCCGCGTGGTCCGAATCGGAGCGTGTCACCTGACGGCTGCTTTTGCGTGAGCTGTCCGGCTCCGCCCTGGACTGACAGGTGCCAGTCCCCGCTGTTCTCCGGTAGGTCGGGATCGTCGATGCGCACGTCCACCTCCAGTACGGCGCTCGCCGCGAACCCACGGGCCGCGATCGCCGCCGGAGCGTCGAGCAACCGCAGCATCCAGCGCTGCTCCTCGGCCTTCTTGTCCGCCTCGGTCTCGATCATGAGGTGGATCGGGTCGCCGGGCGGGAGGTAAGCGTGCACGGTCCGCGCGATCGAGGAACCAGAACCGACCGTGGCCCACAGCGCCCGCGCGGTCTGCTCCGAACCGGCGATCAGCTCGTCGACGGACAACTCCTCGTCGCCGGCCCAGTTGTAGAGCACGAATCCGTCATCGGCCAGGAACGCGGTGTTGTCCTCGTCCGCGAGCCACTCCTCGATCTCGTCGAGCGGCCAGATCAGGGCGCCGTTCGACCGCCGGGACTCGTTCACCCGGCTGGCCACCTCGAGGAACCGCTGCGCATCGTCAGGCCCCGCCCGGCGGATGCTGACGTCCTTACCGCCGAGGCGGCGCAGATCGGCGGACTGGAAGGAGTACTTGTACCGCGACCCGCCGAACTCGTACCCGAGGTGCCGGTAGATCACCGTCGTCGCCGGGTACAGCGCGGACAGCGGGAAGCCTTTCTCGACCCCGCGCCGCATCACCCCACGCATCAGCAGGCTGCCCACACCACGGCCGCGGTACTCCGGTGACACGACAACGCCGGCCACCCCCGCCACCGGGATCCGCCGGCCGCTCCACCACTGCCCGAAGTCCCAGAACCGCGCCGCGGCGACGAGGGCATCCCCGTCGGCGACCCCGACGTACCGGCCGTCCTCGAGGAACTTGACGGCGTACTTCCACCACTCCTCCCGGTCCCCCGACGCCATCGTCCCGAACGACTGCCTCCGGATCCGCAACACGTCCTCGAGGTGGTCCTCGGTGATGTCCACCAACCGCAGCGCATCAGTCACGCCGCCGACCCTACGTGCTCGGCCGCTCCGTTACCCACAAATAGATGGTGCCCTCGACAACCACGGTGCCGTCGTCCCGCGTCGCCTTCACCTTCACCGGCACATCCGGCCCGGCCGTCCACGCCGCCGGATCCGTCTCCGCCGAGCAGGTCAGATCGGACGTGGACCTGGCCAGGTAGGCGACCTCCATGCCCTTGGGCAGCCACCGCTTGTCCTTCGGGATGGTCGCCTCGGCCAACGCCCCCATCGCCGCCTCCAAACCGTTGCACACGGCAATCGCATGCACGGTCCCGATGTGGTTCTGCACCGCCCGCCGCTTGGGCAGCACCAGCGCCGCGTAGTTCGGGCTCACCTGCACGAACCGCGGCCGAATCGACCGAAAGTACGGCGCCTTCCAGGTGAACGCCCGCGAAAACACCCGCTCCCCACCCGGCACCACCCGCAACCGCTCCCACATCCCCAGCACCTGACTACCCATCCCCACATGTTACCCACCAGTCACATAACCGTCGACCCCCGCTCAACACGACCACCGCCAACCGGGCACCGCCTCGCGGCGATCAATCTTTTGGCCGCCTCCGGCGGCGTTGCGCGGACCGATACACGCACAACCCAAACGGCGAGAGCGCTGCCCACGACGGCCACCGCACCGACGGCCTGAGGCAGCGAACCGAGGGCGACCGAGTGACGGCGATCCGCAAAGGCAGCCTGCAGCCAGCAGCCAGCAGCCAGCAGCCGAAAGTACAGACGAGTCCGCCCTAGGTGTTCGGTCAGAGCTTCACGGCGCCAGCACCCCTGCAAGCTGCAGACCTCCGCCCAACTGGACCAGCCCGGACCTGGCGGCCAACCCCGGTCTGGCCGAGGCGCTCGAAGCTCGTACAGACTGACGGTCCGCCGACTCCAGGCCGCCGGAGCCACCTTCTGCCCGACTTCGTCCGACTCACCGGAGTCCAGCCCGGAAGCTTCTTCGCGATTGCTCCCGGTCGACCAAGGTCAGGCGACCGCCTCCGCGGCAACTCGAGGGCCGGCAAGCACTCAGTGGACTACTGCTGCGCACCGTGCTCAGGTCGCGCAGTCGAGGTGTCGACCGTTGACCCTGACGGTGCCGGTGGGGTCGACGCGGAAGGTGAATCCGTGGGGTGTGCGCCATTCGAGGGTCTTGTGGTCGACGCGGCGGACGCTCCAGCCGCGGCCGTGAGTCTTGATCCTGTGGCTGAATCGGCCCAGGGGCGCGAGGTTCCGAGTGCTGGTTTGACCTGGTGGACCGAGCGGGTCGTAGGGCTCGATGTGGTCCAGGTCGATGGTGTGGTTGGTTTCGCGGTTGCCGAAGGGGAAGGCCTCGACGGGGTGAGTCAGTTTGACGCGTTCGCGGATCCGGTCGGGGATTTCGTACGCGTCGACGCTGACTGCGTCGTTGAGGTCGATGACCGGCTTCACGGTGTACGGGCCGTAGCCAACGAGCTCCGTCAACTGGTCTGCCAGCAGTGGGCCGAGGTCCTCGACGCGCAGAACCCCGGTACCGGTGGCCAGCGTGTGGTCGGTGAGGTGCACATAAACCTCGGTCTGCCCCGGCCGCACCCGCCCACCCCTGCCGCCGCCCCCGCTGCCCCCGCTGCCGATGCCGCCGCGACCGGAGCCAGTGCCGCCGGTGCCCGTGCCAGTGCCGGTGCCGGTGCCGGTGCCGG